>NZ_ANPE02000268.1 GCF_000328305.2 Arthrobacter crystallopoietes BAB-32
GGCATGCCGCCCGACGCGCTGGACGGCCTCCTCGAACAGGGCCCGCGCCCGGCGGCGGAGACGAGCCAGGCCGGCAATCCGCCGGCCGATCCGGATGAGGAGTTCGCCGACGAGCTGCTCGGCGCCCGCAACCCGCGCCACAAGGTCACCTTCGGGCCACTGGCCTTCTTCGCCGGCTTCCTCGCCACCATCGCCACCTTCTCGCTCGCGGTCATGATGATCTCGGTGATCGGCGGGACGTTCAGCTGGCGCCACGTCTGGCCGACCTTTGGCATGGCCGTGGTGGTGCTGCTCTACGCCGGCGCCATCGGGCTGGTCATCGGCGCGCCGATCGCCTTCCTGCTGGGCCTGGCGCTCCGGCCGGTCCGGAACCAGGGGCTGCATGTGCTGGCCTTCTTCATCGTCATCACCGCCGTGGCCTGGCTGATCTTCAGCGTGATGTACGGCGGCGCGGCGCTGGAAACCCTCTGGCTGGCCGGCCTGATCGGGGCCTGCGCCGCGGTTGGACGGGCCGCGGTCTGGAAACTGATGGACGTCCGGGACTGACCCCGGCCCGGGCCGTTTCGGTCCGGCCCGCCCCATTGTGGAAAATGGAGGCATGTCATTTTCCGCTGAAGCCACAGCCACACGTCCCGCTGTCACCCTGACCATCGCCGGCTCGGAAGCCACCGGCGGCGCGGGCGCCCAAGCCGACCTCAAGACCTTCCAGGAACTGGGAACCTACGGCATCACGGCACTGACCTGCATCGTCGCCTTCAACCCGAACGACAACTGGAACCACCGCTTCACCCCGGTCGACCCGCAGGTCATCGCGGACCAGCTCGAGGCCATCCAGGCCTGCTACGCCGGCAGCCTCGACACCGTCAAGATCGGCATGCTCGGCTCGCCCGCCACCATCAAGACCGTCTCCGCCGCGCTGAAGTCGCAGGACTGGAAGAACGTAGTGCTGGACCCGGTCCTGATCTGCAAGGGCCAGGAGCCCGGCCACGCGCTGGACACCGACCAGGCACTCAAGGCCGACGTCCTGCCGCTGGCCACGTTCGTCACGCCGAACCATTTCGAGTCCGAGTCCCTCTCCGGCATCACCATCAACAACGTGGAGGACCTGAAGGAAGCCGCGCGGCTCATCCACCGGGCCTCCGGCGCCGTGGTGCTGGCCAAGGGCGGTGTCCGGCTCGACGGCCCCGACGCCGTGGATGTCTATTTCGACGGCGAAACCCTCGAGGTCCTCAGCGCGCCCAAGGTCGGCGAAGTGGCCGTCTCCGGCGCCGGCTGCTCCCTCGCCGCCGCCATCACGGCCGAGCTCGCCAAGGGCGCGGCACCGCTGGAGGCCGCAAGGACGGCCAAGGCCTTCGTGACCGAGGGCATCAAGGCCCGCGTCTCCTCCAACGCGCCGTTCGATGCGCTCTGGCAGGGCTTCGCCAACTAGGCCCTACCCACCCCCTTCCCAAGTCCGACGGCGGCATCCACCTTAGGTGCCGCCGTCGGACTTTCCGGGCCCCATTTCCCGTACCGCCGCCGAAACCGCCCCCGCCCGCTCCACCGCCGCCGACACTGCCCCGCCCGCTCCACCGCCGCCGAATCTGCCCAACTTTAAGCTGCAAGTTCTATAAACCCGCAGGCCAAGACGTTGGTTGAAGGGTAAAGAAGGGCAGCCAGGGTCAATGATGGACAGCCAAGTCCGCCCCGCCATGAAAAAGTCAGCATGCTTAGCTATGGTCAGGTTATGCGCAAGAAACTCTTACTTCTGGCAGCGGTACTGCTCCTGCCGCTGCTGGCCGGCTGCGGCCTGAAGATTCCCGCGGACCCGGACGGCACGCTGGAGCGGGTGGCGGGCGGAACCCTGAAGGCGGGCATCTCCTACAATCCGTCGTGGACGGAGGCCGGCAGCGGCGGGGACCCTGCGGGCACCGAGGTGCAGCTGGTCCGGCAGTTCGCGGCGGAGCAGAATGCCAGCGTGGAGTGGGTTTCCGGCGGCGAATCTGACCTGATCAGGCAGCTGGAACGCGGCGAGCTGGACCTGGTGGTCGGTGGCCTGACCAAGGATTCGCCGTGGTCCAAGCACGCGGCGCTGACCCAGCCGTACCTGGAAACTACCAATGCGCAGGGCGACAAGGAGCAGCACGTCATGGCCGCCCCGATGGGCGAGAACGCGTTCCTGTTTGAACTCGAGAAATTCCTGCTGAACCTGGAGGCCCTGAAGTGACCGCGCGTTTTGGCCGGGCCGAGCTGCCCGAGGACCTGGAACGGGTGCTGCACAAGGCCGTCCGCATCCAGTGGATCACCATCGGCGCCCTCGCCGTCACCGTCACTATGGTGTTCCTGGCCATGGGGAACTCGCAGGCAATGAAGGCGGCCTGGATCGAGGACATGCTGTCCTTCGCACCGCCGATCGCCTTCCTGGTCGCCGTGCGGATGGTCAATAAGCCGCCGTCGGAAGGCTATCCATACGGCTACCACCGCGCCACCGGCGTGGGCCACCTGGTCGCCGCGGTGGCCCTCTGCGCCATGGGATTGTTCCTGCTGATCGACTCCGGCATGGGCCTGCTCAAGGGCGAGCACCCGCCGATCGGGTCCGTGCAGCTGTTCGGCCAGACGATCTGGCTCGGCTGGATCATGATGGCGGTCATGGCCGTCACGTCGATCCCGCCGGTCATCCTCGGCCGGATCAAGATCAAGCTGGCCAAGGAGCTGCACAACAAGGTGCTCTACGCCGATGCGGACATGAACAAGGCGGACTGGATGACCGCCGTCGGCACCATCCTTGGCGTGGCGGGCATCGGCATCGGGCTGTGGTGGGCTGACGCCGCCGCCGCGCTGTTCATCGCGGCCAGCATTCTGCGCGACGGCTACAAGAACATGCGCGGTGCGATCACGGACCTGATGGACACCCGGGCCATGACGTTTGACGACCGCGAGCCCCATCCGCTGATCGGAAAGATCAACGAGCACCTCCGCAGCTTGCCCTGGGTGAAGGAGGCCGGCTCACGGGTTCGGGACCAGGGCCACGTCTTCCATGTCGAGGCGTTCGTGGTGCCGCGCGGACCCATGCCGCCGCTGGAGGCCTTCGAGGAAGCCCGGGACGGCTGCATCGACTTGGATTGGAAGGTCCAGGACGTCGTGGTGGTCCCGGTTCCGGAGCTTCCCACGGAGGCGGGCGGGCAGCGGCAGCACCAGTCCGAACGCAACCTCTGAGCCTGCACCGCTAACGACGCCGGAACCCGGCTTGGGTGCCTGCCGTCACAGTATGGGCTTGATGCCACCTTTCCCGCACGCGCGGATAATCTGGACGCCAGGCAATCCCAAGGTGGTTGGACAGAAGTGGCAACAGCAGCAGTGACCCGGCAGCGCGTGGACGCGGCTTGGATCGTCGTCGTTCTGGCCGGCATCACTGCCGCGATGCACATTTGGAAACTGCCGGCGGCCATCCCGCTGATCCAGGCCGAACTTGGCCTCTCGCTCGTCCAGGCGGGCGTGCTGCTCGGCTTGGTCCAGGTGGCCGGCATGGCGGGCGGCCTCGCCGTATCCCTGCTGGCCGAGACGATCGGCTCCCGCCGCTGCCTGTTGATCGGGTTGTGGCTGCTGTTTGCCGGGTCGATCATCGGCGGATTTGCCACCGGTGCGAGCCTGCTGATGGCCAGCCGGGCGCTGGAAGGCGCCGGCTTCCTGCTGGCCACGGTCGTCGCGCCGGGGCTGATCCGCGCCAACACGCCGCTGCGCAGGGTCAATACCGCCGTCGGCTTCTGGAGCGCGTACCAGGGCTGCGCCACATTCATTGGCCTGGTGGCCAGCGCGCTGGTGCTGCAGGTCGCCGGCTGGCAGACCTGGTGGTGGATCATGGCCGCCCTGACGCTGGTGCCGGTCCCGCTGGTGCTCGCCTTCGTTCCGAAGGACCCCGCCGGCGACGACAGCGGCCTGCCCGCGGCCGCCCGGCGAATCGGCGTGACCGTGCGCTCGGCCAAGCCCTGGATCGCCGGACTGGTCTTCGCCTGCTACACCGTGCAGTGGATGGCCGTCGTCGGCTTCCTGCCCACAATCTACGAGCAGAACGGCGTCACCGGCATCTGGCCCGGCATCCTCAGCGCCGTCGTCGGCGGCCTGAACGCCGTCGGCGCGGTTGCCACCGCTCCCCTGCTCCAGCGCGGCGCCACACCACGCCGGCTGCTCATCCCCACCTTCATCCTGATGGGGACGACGTCGCTGCTCACCTTCGCCGTGGACTGGAGCTCCGTGGCGGGCGGCGCCGCCATCCAGTTCGCCTGCGTCGCGGCCTTCTCCATGACCGGCGCCGTCATCCCGGCAACCCTGACGCGGCTGGCCGTGGACCTCGCCCCGCCCGGCGGCTCCGCCCCGGCCGCCATGGGGCTCATGCAGCAGATCTTCAACGTCGGCAACTTCACCGGTCCCACCATCGCCGCCTGGCTCGCCACCATCGCCGGAGGCTGGAACTCCACCTGGTGGATGACCTGCACCTTCGCCGCGCTCGGCATTGCCCTCAGCCTCTATCTGAGCCGCCGGCGCCTCGGCCTGGACTTCGCCCACCGCTGACCGCCCGCACTGCTCAGCCACTCCGCCGAGGGCATCTGCCACCGAGCCCTGCGGACATCGCCCACCCCATGGGCAGCACCGTGTCCGGCGCGTAGGGTGGAATTACGGCGCGGCCCGCCGGCCGCGTCCGGGCAGATCCCGCAACTCGAGAAGGAGGACGCATGGCCGCCCACGAGAAGCTGCACCCCGAGAACCCGAACGAGCCGAACCTGGCCGACGAAGCGACGTCCGGCACCGACGACGTGCAGGAAGACAACATCCCGGTCCAGGGTGACGAGGCGGAGGCCAACGAGCTGGCCAAGAAGGCCTACGGAGACAAGGACCGCGACGGCGAGGGCGACGTTCCGCACGTCTCCTTCCCCGGCTAGCACCAGGACCCTGACGACGGCGGCGCCTGCCTGGGCGCCGCCGTCGTTCTTTAAATCCATTGGCCTGTAGTGGCCGCTTTCGGCCCGCAAAACGCCGCAAAGCAGCCACTACGGGCCAACGGTTGAGGCGAACACAGCGGGAGCTTCGAGCAACGCTGCCGGTGAGCCTGCTCGCCGGTGGCGGCTACGCCCGCACCACCGGCAGGTCCTTCCACTCGGTCGTGTACCTCGGCGAGGAGAACTCGCGCTTCATGGACCACGCCGCCGGCGCCGCCAGCCCGCCCTGCCCCAGTCCGATTGCGGCCTCGCCGAACTTCGCCCGCACGCTGCCCAGCAGGTCTCCGATGTGCCGCTGGTCCAGGTCGCTCACGAACGGATCGAAGGCCTCCTGCGCGTCGGCCGGCTCCAGCCCGGTGAACAGCACGCCGGCGCGCACGTACTTCTGCCCCGCTTCGAAGACACCCCGCATGGCACCGACGGCCGCCCGGGTCAGCTGGATCGGATCCTGCGTGGGCGCCGGCAGCTGCACACTCGCAGACGGGAAGGACGCCGCCCCGCCGGCAAAGCGGCTGGTCCCGGCGGTCACGGTCAGCACCGAGGCGCGCAGCCCGTCCTCCGCCATCCGGGCCGCGGCCCGCTGGGCATAAACGGCCATCACCTGGTCCATCTCCTCCGCGGTGGTGACCGGGGACGAGAAGCTGCGCGAGAAGATGATCTGCTGTTTGTCCGCATGCTCATCAATCGGCGGGATGCAGGCGGTGCCGTTCAACTCCAGCACTGTCCGCTGCAGCACCACGGAAAACCGCTTGCGGATCATCAGCGGGTCCGCCGCCTTCAGGTCAGCGATCGTTTCGATCCCAAGCGCGGCCAGCCGCTGCCCAGTCTTCCGCCCCACGCCCCACAGCCCCGTGGCGGGCACGCGCGACTGGATCCGCTCAATGTCGCCGGCAGGCATCGAATCCAGCGAGCAGACGCCGCCCATCCCAGGGTTGCGCTTGGCGATGTGGTTGGCAAACTTGGCCAGCGTCTTCGTTGGCGCCACCCCTACACAGACCGGCACGCCCACACGCCGGCCCACCGCCGTGCGGATCGCCCCCGCCGTCGTGCGCAGCTGCGCCTCGCTGCCAGGCAGGCCCAGGAAGCACTCGTCGATCGAGTAGACCTCCTGCCAGACGCCGAACCGGCCAAGCAGCTCCATAACCCGCGAGCTCAGGTCCCCGTACAACTCGTAATTGCTCGAGCGGGCCACCAGCCCCCAGCGCCGCGCCAGCGGCTCCACCTGGAACCACGGCACCCCGGTGGCGATGCCCAGCGACTTCGCTTCCTGCGACCGCGCCACCACGCAGCCGTCATTATTGGAAAGTACGACGACGGGGCGGCCTTCCAGCCGAGGGTCAAAGACCCGTTCGCAGGAGACATAGAAATTATTGACGTCCACCAGCGCGATCCGCGCGGCGCCGCCGGACGTCTCGCCGGAAGCCGTGCCGCTAGACATGGTGCAGGCAGCGGGTGACGACGCCCCAGATGCTCAGGTCCGCAAGCTCCGGCACCTCGGTAGGGACACCGCCGTCGTCCGTTTGCAGCCGAACCATGCCATGTTCCAGCCGCAGCCGGCGCACCGCCAGCTCGCCGTCCAGCGCCGCGATCACCACTGACCCGTCCCGCGGCGTCAACGCACGGTCGACGATCAGCTCGTCCCCGTCGCTGATCCCGGCGGCGGCCATCGAATTGCCGGACACCCGCATGATGAAGGTGCTGGTGCGGTCCCTAATAAGGTGCCGGTTCAGGTCGATTCCGCCATGGAAGTAGTCGCGCGCCGGCGAGGGAAACCCGCTGGCCTGCGCCGAGGCTCCGAGTCCGTCCGGAGGCGGAGCCGCGTAAAACAGCCCGTCCGGTTCCCCCACGTCGGCCACCTCCTTCGAACACACTTTCGACCAATTTCGAGGATACCACCGGGGGCGGACGTTTTGCCGCCGAGGGCGAGGTCCTCCGGGAACGGGACAATCTCCGCCTCGAACTGGAACACCTGGACCGGACGCGCTGCCTGCAGGTGCTGGCCGCAGCTACCCAAGCGCGATAAGCAGCTTCAATCAGGCTGCGACCCAACACCAGGTGGCTGACTGGATATTCATCTGGGGTGGGCCATGACTCCCTTCCGCACGGTTGCCTGGATAGCGGCAGCCAAATGTCTCTCTCACCGTGTTGCCGATAGCGTTACACCTAGCCTGTGAAGACGCACGTAAGCCTCATTCACCCCACTTTCCCCTACCCCCCGGAATGCGCTCCCGAATATTGTCAGAGCCAGCTCATAGTGTTGCTGTATGGAGGACTTCGGGAAGCAGCGGTCGGGTGAGCGGCACATGGATGCCGCCTCCTCGGCTGCCTTCCGCGGGTCTTCTTCTGTTTTTGAGTTCCACCTGCATAGGGCATTGATGGAGCAGTGCCTCCAGCAGATGTATCCGGACCAGGTCGCGAGTGCCGGGCGCACCGTTCACGTTGTCGAAGATCCTCGGGTCGGCACCGTTCATCTCTCGATCCCCGAAACCATCGACTGGACCCACCCCATAGCGAAGGATGATCCGGCCCCGGCCCCTGCGGAGGAGCCTACAGGCGATGCCGCAGCCGCTGGATGGCCGGATCCTGTGCCTGCCGCCAATTCTGACATGCCTGTCGCTGATGCCGCCGAGGTGGCGACGCCGGCACCCGGCGCTGCCACGGATCCTGCCACCCGTTCTGGGCCCGCAGAGCCAGTCGAGCCGGCCGAGCTTGACACCGTCGCCGAGCCTGAAGACCCGGTAGAGCCTGTTGAGGAGGGCGCCGGGCCGGTTGATGGGAGGAAGGGTCCGTCCCGGCGGCGGGTGGTGGATGAGTTGCCGGATTGGGCGTTGTCGCCGGCGCAGCGGGCGAAGCGGGAGAAGGCCAGGGAGGCGGCGCGGGCGGCGGCCGGGCCGCGGGTGCCGGAGCTGGTGGAGCATGGGCCGGTGGAGTGGCATGAGGCGTGGCGGGAGATTGAGCCGACGGACCTGATGGTCATCCTGGCGCGGGTGGATCTGGCCCGGTTGGATGCCGCCGCGGTGCTGGATTATGTTGCCGCGTCGGAGAAGGTCACGGCGTATTGGCAGGCGCAGCGGATCCAGGGTTTGGGCGAGTACGCGGCCCGGCGCACGGAGCGGGGTTTGCGGAGATGGGCCCGGACGGGTATGCCCGGGACGCGGTGCGCGAGGTCGCCTGGCACCTGCACCAGTCCCGCCAGAGCGTGGCCGCGCAGCTGGCCGAGGCGAACCATCTGTGCCGGTACTTCCCGAACACGCTGGCCGCGATGCGCGAGGGCCGGATCGATGCCGGCCGGGTCCAGGCGATCCTGTACGGGTCGCGGGACCTGCCCGTTGCGGTGCTGCCCGAGTATGAGGCGGCCGTGCTGCCGGGGGCGGAGAACGTCACCCGGGAGACCCTGCAGGGGTGGGTGCGGGAGGCCAGGCAGCGGCTGCACCCGCAGACCCTGGACGAACGCCACGATCAGGCGATGGAGCACCGCGGTGTCTGGTTTAGGCCGCAGGAGGACGGGATGGCCGAACTGACCATCCACGGCCCGGCCGACACCCTGCTGGCCGTGCACAACCTCGTGCAGGAATGGGCGAAGCATTTGAAGACCCGCGACGGGGAAACCCGCACCCTGGCCCAGCTGCGCGCCGACGCTTTCGCCGACCTCTGCCTCCAATCCCATGCCAACGGCGCCGCCGCTTCAACCGGCGGCGCCGCCACAACGCACGGCGAAGACGCCGATGGCAACGGCACCGGGCAGCCCGCGGGTTTGGCCGGTGGGGGGTTGACGGGTGAGGTGTGGGGCGGCGGGAACGTCAAGGCGTTCGTGTCGGTCACGATCCCGCTGGCCACCGCCGCCGGCGGCGACGAACCCGGCGAACTCGACGGGTACGGGA
>NZ_ANPE02000267.1 GCF_000328305.2 Arthrobacter crystallopoietes BAB-32
GGCGGCGGGCGCTTCCCGTATGGCCCGGCGGACCGGCACTTGATACGGTACTTCAGTTCACAGCCAACGCTGACGGGGAGACGGTCATGCTTGCCTACACCGATGCCAGAACCAATGAGCCCTTGCTGGAACACACCATCGGCGAAGACTTCAATTCGGTGGCAGCCCGTTTCCCCGAGCGGGACGCGCTGATCGAAGCCGCAACCGGGCGCCGCTGGAGCTACGCCGAGCTGAGGCAGGACGTGGACCGCCTCGCCCGGGGGCTACTGGCTCAGGGCATAGGACGTGGAGACCGGATCGGGATCTGGTCGCCCAACTGCGCCGAATGGACGATCGTGCAGTATGCGACCGCCAAGATCGGCGCCATCCTGGTCAACGTCAATCCCGCGTACCGGCTGCACGAGCTCGAGTTCGTCGTCACGCAAAGCGGAATGCGGATGCTCATCACCGCGCCGTCGGATGCCCGCAGCGACTATGCG
Source organism: Arthrobacter crystallopoietes BAB-32 (assembly GCF_000328305.2). Classification (GTDB taxonomy): domain Bacteria; phylum Actinomycetota; class Actinomycetes; order Actinomycetales; family Micrococcaceae; genus Crystallibacter; species Crystallibacter crystallopoietes_A. Next base: position 480 of record NZ_ANPE02000267.1, read on the forward strand.
GGCATGTCCCTGAAAGTCCGGGAGGCCTGCCCCGGGCCTTTGGAGATCGTGGTCATTGACGACGGCGGTGCCAGCCCTGACGGGGCCCTGACCCTGGGCCAGGTGGTTGCCTCCGCGGAGTCGGTCCCGCCGGCCCGGCTGCAGGAGCGGATGGAGCAGCTGCGGGCGGACGATCCGATCAATATTCAGTACACCTCGGGAACCACCGGCTTTCCCAAGGGAGCCACGCTGACCCACCGGAACATCCTCAACAACGGATTCTCCATCGGCGAGCTGATGGGCTACACACCGGAAGACCGGGTGGTGCTGCCGGTGCCGTTCTACCATTGCTTCGGCATGGTGATCGGCAACCTGAACATCTACTCCCATGGCGCTGCCGCGATCCTGCCGGGCCGCAGCTTTTCCGCCGCAGACACGCTGCAGGCGGTCCAGGACCACCGCGGAACCTCGCTCTACGGTGTGCCCACCATGTTCATCGCCGAGCTGGCGCTGGAGGACTTTGCCGACTACGACCTCTCGACACTGCGCACTGGCGTGATGGCCGGCTCGCCCTGCCCGGTGGAGATCATGAAACGCGTTATCTCGGACATGAACATGGGCGAAGTCGCGATCTGCTACGGCATGACCGAAACCTCCCCGGTGTCCACCATGACCCGCAGCGAAGACAGCATCAGCCGCCGGACCTCGACGGTCGGCCGGACCATGCCGCACCTGGAGAGCCGGATCGTCGACACGCAAACCGGGGAGACAACAGAACGCGGCGTGATCGGCGAACTGCACACCCGCGGCTACAGCGTCATGCAGGGCTATTGGAACGAGCCGGAGAAGACCGCGCTCGCCGTCGATCAGGACGGCTGGATGCACACCGGCGACCTGGCCAGCATGGACGAAGATGGCTACATCACCATCGAGGGCCGCATGAAGGACATGGTGATCCGCGGCGGCGAGAACATCTACCCGCGCGAGATCGAAGACTTCCTGTACCAGCACCCGGACATCCAGGACGTCCAGGTGATCGGTGTCCCGGACGAGAAGTACGGGGAGGAGCTGATGGCCTGCATCGTCCTCCGGCCCGGGGCGCCTGAACTGACGGCCGAAGACATCGCAGCGTTCTGCCAAGGCCGGCTGGCGCATTTCAAGATCCCCAAGTGCGTGGAGGTCCGTGCCGACTTCCCCATGACAGTGTCGGGCAAGGTCCGCAAAGAGCAGATGCGCGAAGAGGCCGCGGAGAAGCTGCGCGGCTGATCCGGCTCCCGCGGCGGAGAAAGTGCCCGGCTGATCCGGCTCGCTCGGCGGTGAAGCTGCGCGGGTAGTCCGGGTGGCCGACGCCGAACCGGCCTGCGCGGAGCCGAACAGGCCTGCGCGGAGAGCCTGGCTGGCCGGAAATGGCCGCCGGTCAGTGGAAGCGGTGGTCCTGCGGAGCCAGGCGCGGGCCGAACTTCGGCTTGCGGAAGCCGCTGAGCATCAGCATCCGGACCACCCGCTGCCGGTGGCCGCGCCAGGGCTCCAGCAGCTCCAGCATGCCGGCGTCGTCGGTCTTGCGTCCGGTCAGCGCATAGCCGACGAACGAGGCGAGGTGGAAGTCGCCGACGGACACCGAATCCGGGTCCCCATGCGTGCGCTGGGTGGTTTCGGCGGCTGTCCAGGGGCCGATTCCGGGCACCGAGCACAGCTTCGCCGCGAGTTCAGCGCCCGCCGGAAGGCCGGCCAGGCGTTCCAGTCCCGGAGCCAGGCTGCAGGCGCGCAGGATGGTCCCCGAGCGTTTGGAGTCGACGCCGGCGCGGTGCCACTCCCACGACGGAACCTTCCGCCACTGCTGCGGCGACGGCGGCGCCAGCAGCCCTGCCGGGGCCGGACCGGGGGCCGGCGAGCCGTGGCGGCTGACCAGGTAGCGCCAGGAATAGCGGGCCTCGATCGTGGTGATCTTCTGCTCCAGCACGGCCGGAACCAGGGCGTCCATCATCCGGCCGGTCGCGGGCAGGCGCAGGCCGGGGTTGAGCCGCCGGGGCTGGGAAGCCAGCCGGGGGAGCGTGGCCTGGAACTCCGGGGCGTCGAAGACGCTCCAGTCGTCCTCGGCGCCGAGCAGGCGGGGAAGGCCGGGCAGCGCTGAGTCCGCGCCGGGCCCCCAGAGCCGCGCGTCGACAACGGTGCCGTCAGCGATGCGGCGGGCCGCCAGCCGCAGCGAGACCAGGCCGCCGGTTGCCGCGTAAGCCAGCCACACGCCGTCGTACGTGAAGTGGATGGTGGGATCCTGCTTGCCGCGGGCCAGGATGCCCAAGGTGCCGGAAAGGTCATAGCCTGCCGGAAGCGTGATCTCGGTGGCCGCATCGGCGCGCGCGGCGGCGGAGGCGGTCAGCGGGGGCATGACTTAATCGTCGCACGGCGTTGGAGCCGCCGGCGGCACCTCGGATGTGAAGCTTTCTGTATGCCGGCTAGGAGCGACCTTGCCCGGACGGGTAGATTTGGCCGCATGAAGTACGCCAATTCTGTCCTGGACCTGATCGGAAACACCCCGCTGGTCAAGCTCAACAAAGTGACCGAGGGGATCTCCGCCACCGTCCTGGCCAAGGTGGAGTATTTCAATCCGGGCGGGTCCATCAAGGACCGGATCGCCATCAAGATGCTGGAAGCCGCCGAGCAGGACGGGCGGCTGAAGCCCGGCGGAACGGTGATCGAACCCACCAGCGGCAACACCGGCGTCGGCCTGGCCCTGGTCGCGCAGCAGAAGGGCTACAAGTCCATCTTCGTCACGCCGGACAAGGTCGGTGTGGAGAAGCGCGACGTGCTCAAGGCCTACGGCGCCGAAGTCGTGGTCACGCCGACCGCCGTGGCACCGGACAGCCCGGAGTCCTATTACGGCGTCTCGGACCGGCTGGTCAAGGAGATCGAAGGCGGCTACAAACCGGACCAGTTCTCCAACCCGGCCGCCCCGCAGAGCCACTACGAGACCACTGGACCGGAGATCTGGCGGGACACCGACGGCAAGGTCACCCATGTGGTGATCGGCGCCGGCACCGGCGGCACCATCACGGGCACCGGCCGCTACCTGAAGGAAGTCTCGGCGGACCGCCCCTCGGGCCCGGTGAAGATCATCGGCGCGGACCCCGAGGGCTCGGTCTACTCCGGCGGCACCGGACGCCCGTACTTCGTCGAAGGCGTCGGCGAGGACATGTGGCCGGGCAACTACGACAAGAACGTGCCGGACGACGTGCTGGCCGTCAACGACGCCGAGTCCTTCGCGATGACGCGCCGGCTGGCCCAGGAGGAAGGGCTGCTGGTCGGCGGCTCCTCCGGCATGGCCGTGGTGGCGGCGCTGCGCGTGGCCAAGAACCTGGGCCCGGATGACGTCGTCGTGGTGATCCTGCCGGACTCCGGCCGGGGCTACCTGGCCAAGATCTTCAACGACGAGTGGATGCGCTCCTACGGCTTTATCGCCGCCGGCGAGGAAGCGACCGTGGGCGAGGTGCTCAAGGGCAAGAACGGCCGGCTGCCGGAGCTGGTCCACACCCACCCGGCCGAGTCGGTCCGCGACGTCGTCGGCATCATGAACGAGTACGGCGTCTCCACGCTGCCGGTCTTCTCGCAGGAACCGCCGGTGGTGATGGGCGAGGTGGTCGGCGCTGTCGACGAACGCACGCTGACCGCCCAGCTGTTCAAGGGCGAGGCCAAGCTGACCGACAAGATCGGCGACCACATGGGCCCGAACATGCCCCTCATCGGCGCCCTCGACTCCGTGTCCGCCGCGCGCGAGAAGCTCCAGACCGCCAACGCCCTGCTGGTGACCCTCGAGGGCGCACCTGTGGGCGTGCTGACCCGCCACGATCTGCTGACCTACCTGACGAGCTGAAGGAAGAGGATTACATGAGCGCCGAGAACAATGCTGGCTTCAACACCCGCGCCATCCACGCCGGACAGGCGTTCGAACCCCGGACCGGCGCCGTGGTGCCGCCGGTCCATTTCAGCTCCACCTATGCCCAGGACGGCATCGGCGGCCTGCGCGAGGGCTACGAGTACGGCCGCGGCACCAACCCCACCAGGGACGCGCTGCAGGAGCAGTTGGCAGCGCTGGAAGGGGCCCGCTACGCCTACTCCTTCTCCTCCGGCCTGGCCGCCGAGGACGGGCTCATCCGCGCTGTGATGGCCCCGGGCGAGCACATCGTGCTGGGCAACGATGCCTACGGTGGAACCTACCGGCTGATCAACCGCGTGCTCGGCCCCTGGGGCATCGGGCACACCGTCGTGGATATGTCGGACCAGTCCGCGGTGGCTGCGGCCGTTAGCGCCAACAAGACCCGCCTGGTCTGGGTGGAGACCCCGTCCAACCCGATGATGAAGGTCACCGACATCGAGGCGCTCGCCGAGGTGGCCCATGGCGCCGGCGCGCTGCTCGTCGTCGACAACACCTTCGCCTCCCCGTACCTGCAGAACCCGCTGGCCTTCGGCGCCGACATCGTTGTCCATTCCACCACCAAGTACATCGGCGGCCACTCCGACGTGATCGGCGGCGCCGTGGCGCTGAACGACGGCGAACTGGCCGAGAAGATCGGCTTCGTCCAGTTCGCGGTGGGCGCGGTGTCCGGCCCGCTCGATGCGTTCCTGACAACGCGCGGACTCAAGACCCTCGGCGTGCGGATGGACCGGCATTCGGCCAACGCCCAGGCCGTGGCCGAGTGGCTGCAGGGCCGCCCCGAGGTGGAGGCCGTCTACTACCCGGGCCTGCCGGACCACCCCGGCCACGAGCTGGCGAAGAAGCAGATGCGCGGCTTCGGCGGCATGGTCTCCGTGTCCTTCAACGGCGGCGAGGCCGCCGCGCGCAAGGTCGCCGAATCCACGCGGGTGTTCACCCTGGCCGAGTCGCTCGGCGGCATCGAATCACTGGTCAACTATCCGTCCCAGATGACGCACGCGTCGGTCAAGGGCACGGAGCTCGCCGTGCCGGAGAACCTGATCCGGCTGTCCGTGGGGATCGAGGACGTGGAGGACTTGATCGCGGACCTGGAGAAGGCCTTCAGCCAGCTCTGAGCGCCCCGCAAGGAAAAAGTACGACGACGGCCGGCCACCTTCCGCTGAAGGTGGGCGGCCGCCGTCGTTAGCGCTAAGTTCCGCCGTCCGGCTGCCCCTGGCCCGCCCTAGACTTAGGAGATGACCGCCGGAACCCTTGTTGCAGTCTGCCGCGTCCACGCCCTCAAGCCGGACGCCAGCACCGTGGGCATCACCGCCATCGACAAGCGGCCGGTGCCCGGCGCGGTCCAGGTTCACGAGCTCGGGCTGCGGGCCGACGTGCAGGCAGACCGCAAGCACCACGGTGGCGAGCTCAAGGCGCTCTACGCCTATGCGGCCGAGGATGCCGCGGAATGGGCCCGCGAGCTGGGCCGCGACGTTCCTGCCGGGCTGTTCGGCGAGAACCTGCGCACGGAGGGCGTGCCGGTCAGCCAGGCCCTGGTAGGGGAGCGGTGGCGGATCGGCGCCGATGTGATAGTGGAGGCCACGATGCCGCGGATCCCGTGCGCGACCTTCGGCCGGCACATGCACGAGCCGCAGTGGGCCAAGCGGTTCCTGGCCAAGGGGCTGCCGGGAGCGTATTTCAAGGTGCTGGCCACCGGGCAGATCGCCGCCGGTGACCCCATCGAGGTGCTGTCCCGTCCCTCGCACAACGTCACGGTGGCGGACGTCTTCCGCGGGCTGGACCGGGAGCAAGCCGAGGCGCTGCTGGCTTCGGAGAACGACGGCGAAGTCTGCTTGGGCGGCAACGTCGCGAAAGCGGTCCGCCGGGCCCTCAAGCGGGCCAAGGCCGGGAGCGGCACCAGCAAGCGTTAGGCAGCGGCAACCGCCCGAGCCGGACGCCGCTGGCAAGCCGGGAGCGCTGACCATCCCAGTCCGCCGCGCCGCACTGTTGCCAGCGGCAGCGCACTGCCGCTAGGTTTTATGCAACTTGTTGTGCAAAGGAGCGCATAATGACCGTGCCCTATCCGCGGCTGCTGGAACCGCTCGACCTCGGCTTCACCACGCTGCCCAACCGGGTGGTGATGGGCTCGATGCACACTGGCTTGGAGGAACTGCCGGGCGGTTTTGACCGGCTGGCCGCCTTCTATGCCGAACGCGTGCGGGGCGGCGTGGGCCTGATGGTCACCGGCGGCTTCTCCCCGAACAAGGCCGGGCGGCTGGCTGCGGGAAGTGCCGTCTTCTCCTCCGCCTCCGACGCCGACGAGCACCGCCGGATCACCGGAGCCGTCCACGCCGCCGGCGGCAGGATCGCCCTTCAGCTCCTGCACGCCGGCCGCTACGCAGTGCACCCAGGCCTGGTGGCTCCGAGCGCGGAGCAGGCCCCGATCAGCCCCTTCACGCCGCGTGCGCTGGAGCCCGCCGAAATCGAACAGACGATTGAGGACTTCGCCGGGGCCGCCGAACTGGCCCGGTCGGCCGGCTACGACGGGGTCGAAATCATGGGCAGCGAGGGCTACCTCATCAACGAGTTCGTCGCGGCCCGGACCAACCGGCGGACCGACGGCTGGGGCGGCTCCTACCGAAACCGCATCCGCTTTCCGCTGGAGATCGTCCGGCGCACGCGGGAACGCGCCGGGGCGGACTTCATCATCATCTACCGGCTCTCCATGCTGGACCTGGTGGAGGGCGGCTCCACGCTCGCCGAGGTCATCGAACTGGCGCAGGAGCTGGAAACGGCCGGAGCCACCCTGCTGAACACCGGGATCGGCTGGCATGAAGCACGGGTTCCCACCATCGCCACCTCCGTCCCGCGCGCCGGCTTCGCCTGGGTCACCCGGGAACTGATGGGCAAAACCGGCCTGCCGCTGATCGCGACCAACCGGATCAACGCGCCGGAAACCGCCGAAAAGCTGCTAGCCGAAGGCTGTGCGGACCTGGTGTCCATGGCCCGGCCGCTGCTGGCGGATCCGCAGTTCGTGGCCAAGGCAGCCCGCGGCGCAGCCGACGAGATCAACACCTGCATCGCCTGCAACCAGGCCTGCCTGGACCACACGTTCACCGGCAAGGTCAGCTCCTGCCTCGTCAATCCCCGTGCCGGCCATGAAACGGAGCTGGTCCTGGAGCCGGCCGCGGTGAAGAAGAAGCTCGCGGTGATCGGTGCCGGACCCGCTGGCCTCGGCTTCGCGCTCGCCGCTGCGGAACGCGGCCACCGGATCACGGTCTTCGAGGCCGCCGGCGAAATTGGCGGCCAGTTCAACCTGGCCAAGCAGATCCCGGGGAAGGAAGAGTTCCACGAGACAATCCGGTACTTCAGCCGCCAGCTGGAACTGCGCGGGATCGAGCTGCGGCTCAGCTCGGCTCCGACGGCGCAGAGCCTGCTCGCGGACGGTTTCGGCGAAGTCATCCTGGCCACCGGAGTGCTGCCGCGGGTGCCGGACATTGACGGCCTGGACCATCCCTCCGTGCTGGGCTACCAGGAGGTCCTCCGCGACCACAAGCCGGTGGGCAGGACCGTGGCCGTGCTCGGGGCCGGCGGCATCGGTTTCGACGTCGCCGAGTACCTCACCCAGTCCGGCCCCAGCGCCGCGGTCGAGCCCGCACTGTTCTACCGGCACTGGGGCATCGACCCGGACTACCGCTCGGCCGGCGGCCTGGCCCGGCCCCGGCCCGCCCCGCCTGCGCGCAAGGTCTACCTGCTCCAGCGCAAGAGCAGCAAACCCGGCGCCGGGTTGGGCAAGTCGACCGGCTGGATCCACCGGGCGGAGCTGAAAGCCAGGGGCGTGGAGATGCTTCCCGGCGTCACCTACCGGAAGATCGACGACGGCGGACTGCACTTCAGCGTCAATGGCACCGAGGAGGTGCTGGCGGTCGACACCGTGGTGCTCTGCACCGGGCAGGAACCCCGCCGCGAACTCCTGCCGGAACTGGAGGCGGCGGGCCTGAAAGTTCAGCTGATCGGCGGCGCCGATGTTGCCGCCGAGCTGGATGCCAAACGGGCGATCGACCAAGGCACCCGGCTCGCGGCGGTCATCTGATGTCCCTGCCGCACGCCATCCTGACCGCCCTGCTTGAGAAGCCCGGCTCCGGGGCTGAGCTCACCCGGCGCTTCGACCGCTCCTTCGGGTTTTTCTGGCCGGCTACCCACCAGCAGATCTACCGGGAGCTCGCGAAGCTGGAGCGGGACGGACTGGTCAGCTCGGCCGGCCGCGACGGCTCCCGCGGACGCGCCAAGGACTACCGGGTGCTG
>NZ_ANPE02000266.1 GCF_000328305.2 Arthrobacter crystallopoietes BAB-32
GCCGCGAGAGTACAGGCCAAGGTCAGGAGCAGTCCCTCCGGTTGCCCGTTCATGGTCCGACTCTACGCGGGAGCGTATCTGCCCGCCCGTACTGCCCATGTTTAAATCGAGGGCTCAGCATCCTCCCAAGTCAGAGGCTTGCTTGAAGCTTATAGTTTGACAGTTAGGGCTAAACGTGGGATGGAACGACGGCAGCACCGCATCGGGCGGTCGGACGGCGGCATCCCCATGGGGTCGGCCTCTCCGCGGCGGCCGAACCTGGGTACGCAAACGGCGGGCCGGCCGCCCTAAGGCGACCGGCCCGCCGTCGTTCGTGGCTCAGTAGCGGTAGTGGTCCGGCTTGAACGGCCCGGCTGCGTCCACGTCCAGGTAGTCGGCCTGCTCCTTGGTGAGCTCGGTCAGCTCCACGCCCAGCGCGCCGAGGTGCAGGCGCGCGACCTTTTCGTCCAGGATCTTCGGCAGCACGTAGACCTGCTTGGCATACTCGGGCTCGCCGGTGGCCGAATCCGCGGCGGGCTTGCCGGCCTTGGTGAAGAGCTCGATCTGCGCGATGGTCTGGTTCGCGAAGGAGTTGCTCATGACGAAGGACGGGTGGCCGGTGGCGTTGCCGAGATTGAGCAGGCGTCCCTCGGAGAGCACGATGATGGAGCGTTCCTGCGCGGTGCCGGCGTCGAAGGTCCACTCGTGCACCTGCGGCTTGATCTCGGTCTTGCGCACGCCCTCGATCTTGGCCAGGCCGGCCATGTCGATCTCGTTGTCGAAGTGGCCAATGTTGCCGACGATGGCCTTGTCCTTCATCTTGACCATGTCGGTGGCCATGATGACGTCCTTGTTGCCCGTGGTCGTGATGAAGATGTCGCCCTCGCCGACGACCTTGTCCAGCGTGGTCACCTGGTAGCCGTCCATGGCGGCCTGCAGCGCGCAGATCGGGTCGATTTCGGTCACGATCACGCGCGAGCCCTGGCCGCGCAGCGCCTCCGCGGCGCCCTTGCCCACGTCGCCGTAACCGCAGACGACGGCGACCTTGCCGCCCATGAGCACGTCGGTGGCGCGGTTGATGCCGTCCGGGAGCGAGTGGCGGATGCCGTACTTGTTGTCGAACTTGGACTTGGTGACCGAGTCGTTGACGTTGATGGCCGGGAAGAGCAGCTGCCCCTGCTCGGCCAGCTGGTACAGGCGGTGCACGCCGGTGGTGGTTTCCTCGGTAACGCCCAGGATGCCGCTGGCCGTCCGGGTCCAGCGCTGCGGGTCGGCGGCCAGCGAGCGGCGCAGCACGTCGAGGATGATGGTGTACTCGTGCGGATCTTCCGGCGAGGCATCCGGCACCGCGCCGGCGGCTTCGAACTCCACGCCCTTGTGCAGCAGCAAAGTGGCGTCGCCGCCGTCGTCAAGGATCATGTTGGGCCCAAGCTCCGGATTCTCCGCGGCGCCCGGCCAGGTCAGGATCTGCTCTGCGGTCCACCAGTACTCTTCGAGGGTCTCGCCCTTCCAGGCAAACACCGGGACGCCCTGCGGGTCCTGGGGAGTTCCCGTGCCAACGACGACGGCGGCCGCGGCTTCGTCCTGCGTGGAGAAGATGTTGCAGGAGGCCCAGCGAACCTCGGCGCCCAGGGCGGTCAGCGTCTCGATCAGCACCGCCGTCTGCACGGTCATGTGCAGAGAGCCGGCGATCCGGGCGCCCTTGAGCGGCTGGCTGGCGCCGAACTCCTCGCGCAGGGCCATCAGGCCGGGCATCTCGTGCTCGGCGAGGCGGATCTGGTGGCGGCCGGCCTCGGCCAGCGAGAGGTCCTTGACCTTGTAATCGAACGACATGTGGGCTCCTGGGAAGTAGTGGTGCGGGGTCAGGCGTGCTTGGCGGGCGGGGCGGAATGCGACGTGCGGGGGTTCGCCTCCCGGGCCGCGGCCAGCAGGTCCGGCGGCAGCAGCAGCGGAATGCCCTGCTCAATCGGGTAGCGCCGCTTCACGCCGTCGGCGCCGGCAGCGGTGGCAACGAGTTCGCTGCCCTCCTGCATCAGCGGGCTGAAGGTGACGGGGCAGCGCAAAATGGCGAGCAGCTCGGGCGAAAGGTTGGCCATGGTGGTCCGTTCTGTTGGTCCTGGTCTGCCTACTGCGGCCCGCGCAGGACCCGCAGGTGCCCGCGCCGGGCCCCGC
>NZ_ANPE02000265.1 GCF_000328305.2 Arthrobacter crystallopoietes BAB-32
CCTGCGGCGGCACCGGTCCCGGCTGCGCCGGACGGGCAAACGCCGGCCGATCCCGCCGAGGCTGCCGCAGAGTCGTCCGGTTCCGCGGCGGAGCCGCAAGCTGCGGTGGCCTTGGCCGGAGGGGAGGATTCCGAGCCGGACGCTGACGAGCTTGAGGGCGAAGGCGATGAGGCCGAGGACGAAGACGAGCTTGAGGCTGAGGAAGAGGCTGAGGACGAGGACGGCGAGGACGACGAAGCCGAGGCCGAGCACGAGGAGGACGAAACCGAGCAGGGGGATGACGAAGCCGAGCAGGAGGACGTAGGCGAAGAGGACGAGGACGACGACGACCGGGACAAGCTCGCCACCGTCCGCGTCGACCAGCAGTGGGTCATCGACGGCGAGTACTTCGTCGACGGCGCGGAGCCGGACGGCTTCGAGGCGGACCTGAAGCTCTCCCTGCCGAAGGACGAAGATGAGTTCCGCGCCGCCGAGTGGGGCCGCGTCTATAGCGACTATCGGCGCGGCAAGGACCTGACCATCAAGCAGAGCGAACCCGAGGTTCCGGAAGGCTGTTGGCTGACGGACACGGACGGCCTCGGCACTTTCGAGCTCGAGTACCGGTCGAACCGATTCGCCGTCGTTAATAAGGTCCACTGCGACACGACGCTGAAGCTCGTGAAGAAGATCGAGCCGGACGGGAACTCCGAGTACGAAGACTGGTTCTGGCTCAAGGCCGCCCACGGTGAGGACATCGCCGTCGAAGGTTTGACCGGTGCCCAAGGCTACGTTGACGGCGGGACCACCTACACGCTGGAGGAGGAGGCCAACTTCGACGGCGCCGACGAGTTCAGCGAGGCCGGCTGGTCCTGCACCACCGAGGACGGCTACGGCGAGGTCGCGCAGGACGGCAACCAGGTCACGCCGAAGCACGGCCAGGACGTGGTCTGCACCGCCACGAACGAGCTGGACGCCAAGCACCTGGAGATTCACAAGTCCGTCTGGAATGTGGCGGAGTTCGGGGCAGGCATCTGGCACGTTGAGTACGAGGTCACGGTGACCAACCCGTCGCTGTTCGCCGACCGCGAGTACAAACTGTCCGACACCCTCAAGTTCGGCGACGGCATCCGCGCCACCAACGCGGAGTGGATCCTGGATTACGACGGCGAGGAGGGGGTTTGGTCCGATCCGTCCGGGGACGCCACGGCTACTTTGGCGGACGGCCGCTCGATCGAAGCGGACAGCATCCACACCTACATCATCTGGGCGCGCGTCGAGGTGGATGAGGATGCCGACGAGGATCAGCTGGACTGCGAGCTGAACGGGGACGACGGCACGGGCCTGCTGAACAGGGCGGTGCTGAACGGCGAGTACGAGGCTGAGGCATGTGCCGAGGTCTGGGCTCCCGAGGACGAGGAAGAGGTGACGCCGCCAGGTGAGGATAAGGAAGAGGTGACGCCGCCTTCGCCCGCGCCGACGCCTGCTCCCGCTCCGGCACCCGCTCCGGCTCCTGCGCCCGCGCCGGCTCCGACTCCCGGACCCGCTTTCGTGCCCGGCGCGGCGGCCCCGCAGCCGGCGCCGGTCGTGAGGCCGCAGCTCGCGCAGACGGGAACCGACAGCCTCTGGATGCTCCCCGGCGCGGCCCTGCTGCTGATCGGCGGCACCCTCGCCACCCGGCTCTCCCGCCGGAAGCGCTGATCGGTTGACCTTCCGTCCGGCGCACTGACTCGGCCGGTGGGCCGTCGCGGTGACTGGGCCGATGGGCCGTCGCGGTGACTGGGCCGGCCGCGCCGTGGGTGCCCAGTCCGGGTCGGCGGGCCGGAGCCAACGGCCCTTAATAATTGAGGCCGTCGTCTGGGGAACCGGACGGCGGCCTCGGTCGCGCCTGCCAAGCACCATCCTCATCCATTGGCCTGTAGTGGCTGGATTGAGGGCTGAAACCCAGCTCAATCCAGCCACTAAGGGCCAATCGTTTTGGGGCCGGCTGGAGGGCTGGGACGTGGGCGGAAACGGGGCCGGCTGGAGGGCTGCGACGAGGGGCGATGCTGGGGCCTGGGACGAGGGGCGGAGCGGTGGCGCTGCCGGGCCCTGAAGGTCAGAGGCGAGAGGCATGATGGTGCTGTGGAGAATCTGAGCTTGGTGGTGCCGGAGACCGTGGGTGGGCAGCAGGTCGGCTGGTGGGAGGTCGTGGACGCTTTCGGGCCGCTGGCGACGCTGCTGGCTGCGGTGATCGCTGGTTCGATCGCGTGGCGGGCGCTGAAGCAGCGGTCCTTGGCGGACCGGCGGGCCGAGTGGTGGGGCCGGGCGCAGTGGGCGCTGGAGTCGGCGCTGTCCGATGACCCGGCCCGGCGGGAGACCGGCTTGGGCGTGCTGGGAATCCTGGCGACGAGCAGCCTGGCCACGGACGAGGAGATCGAGATTCTCGGGGTCGCGGCGGTTCAGCCGCTGGCGGAGTTCGCCCGGCCGTCGGTGCTGCCAGAGCGTGAGGGCGCAGGCCGAGGTAGCGGCGCGGGAAGTGGTAAGCCGGAGGGCAGGCGGGAACCCGGTATGCCGGAGGGCTGGCGGGAACCCGGGAACTCGGAGGAGATGCGGGAGCGGATTGCCCGGCGGGCAGCGAAGCTGCAGGTGGTGGCGGACCAGCGGCTCGGCCGGGCGACGGAGGAGTGGATACGTCGGTTGGCCTCCGGGTAGCCGTTCGAGGCCTGTGGTGGGAGGCAGGAAGGGGAGCGGGCCTGGGGAAGGCGAGCACCGGCGTCGTACACGGGACACGAATACGGGGGCGCAGCCGCTGTGGCCGCACCCCCGCAATTGGGTAACCCGTTTGGGTTAGTCCTTCTTGAAAGCGTCCTTGATCTTCTCGCCGGCGTCCTTCAGATCGGCCTTGCTCTGGTCGGTCTTGCCTTCGGCTTCCAGGCGCTCGTCATCGGTAGCCTTACCGGCGGCTTCCTTGCCCTGGCCGCCCATGCGTTCCGCGGCGTTCTCGATCTTGTCGTCCAAACCCATGGTTTTCTCCCTTCGGTTGGTCGAGCCGGCTGGCGGGTTTGTCAGTCGGCTTAGTTTTCACTGTAGCGCCCTGCAGCGCGGCTGTGGCGGGGAAGGGCGAAATCGCTGGCGCGGGGCAGTGGTGAGTACAGTGCGCGCGGCGCTAATTCAGGGCCTCCCGGATGCGTGCGCTGATGGCACGGGTTGAGGGGCCAAGGTGGGAATTTTCGCCCCTAATCTGTGGTGCACCAACTCGGCCTATGGTGTTTGGGTGGGGCCGTTGGTACTTTGGTCCTACGCATTTCCCGCAGGGGGCGGGAGGCTCGCACGAAGGTGTTGGGGCGGCACCAGTTGAGGTGGACCGGGAACGCGCACCGTTCCGGATCACCGATTCCGCCGCAACCCGTTGGGGGAGTGGCGGACAGCCCGGACCACCGGGCCTTGAAGAGGTAGAGGTTGGCTTGGGCCAGCGGCGCCAGCGACGGCATCGCAGGCTCGGGTATCGTACAGCCAGTTGGGGGCGTACAGATGAGGCATCGAGGCAGCCATTCGGCGTCCGGTCCAAGGGCCGCAGCCGCCGCAGTGCTGACGACTGCCATGCTGCTGTTCGGATGGCAGGGGCAGGCGCTGCGGGACCGGGGGAACCGGTGGAGATGGCCGAGACCTGGGACGATTCGACAACGCGATTGTCCGTAGCGCCTTCGGCCGAAGCCTCTGAGGCGCCGGCCGTCGAAACCACGCTGGCTCCGGCCGACCCCTCCGTGACGCCCGCACCCGACCTGACGGCTCCCGCGCCGTCGGACACCGCAGTTGTCGTGCCCTCGCCGCTGCCGCAGCCGTCGGCGATCGACCCGGGCGTCACACCTCCGCCCACTGACCCGCCGGCCACGCCGCCGACAGCGGAGACGCCGCCTGCGCCGTCCGGGATTCCGCCGACGCTGGAGCCCGAGCAGCCGCCGGTCACTCCGCCGCCGGCCACCACTCCGCCGGTCCCGACTCCGCCGACCACCCCTCCGGGGACTACGCCGCCGGTCACGCCACCGCCCACCGTTGACCCGCCGGTCACGCCGCCCACCGTTGATCCGCCGCCCACTGACCCGGGAACGGACGGCGGCACCACACCGCCCGTCCAGCCGCCCGTGGAGGAGACCGACCCCGGCACGGACCCGGCGGATCCGGAAGAGCCGCCCGCAGGCGAGGAAGGCGATAACGACGGCGACCGCCCCGGCCCCGGCATCGACGAGGGTGCAGGCGGCGAGGACATCGTCACCAAGCCCGTAACCGAAGCCCCCGACGTTGTGGACGGCGAGGCGCCCTCGCCCGGCACACCCAACGGCGGACCGGCCGCGGACGTTGTGGTCGACCTCGCCTGGCAGATCAACGGCCGCCCGGCCACGGCGGAGGAAGTCGCCAGCCTCGGCGTCCACGCCGGCCTGCTCATGACACCGGATCCGAACAACCCGGCCCGCGTCGGCGTCCCGCAGTCCGGCTATGAAGAGGGCACCGAGGTGGCGATCAAGGGCAGCATCTCCACCGGCAAACAGTGCCGCCTGGTCTCCCGCAGCGTGCTCGACGGCGAGGACGCCCGGCCGCTGACCGACGCCGGCCTGACCGCCGCACTGGAGGCCGGCCACAACAGCTACACCATCCGCAACGACCTCGAATGCGGCCAGCGCGAAGGCGACCTGGAGCTGATCAAGACGGCCGGCACCCCGGTGGAACGCGTCCCGGGCATCTGGTCCGTCGGCTACGACATCACCGTCACCAACACCTCGGACAGTGAGGCCAAGCCGTACAGCCTGCAGGACACCCTGGACTTCGGCCCGGGGGTAACCATCATCTCCGCCGACTGGACGCGCACAGGTGACGGACCGCCGTCGTCCGGGTCTTGGACCAGCCCCGGCAATGACCGCACCGCCACGCTCGCCCCGGCCGGCACGGAACTGGCCTTCGACGAGGACGAGGACACCGTCCACACCTACCACGTGGAGGCCGTGGTCTCGGTCCCGTCCGGCACCCCCGCGGCGGACCTGGACTGCCGTTTCAACTCCGGCCGCGGCACCGGCCTGACCAGCAGCGTCCAGCTCAACGGCCTGAGCGCCAAGGCCTGCCAGCCGCTGCCCGTCCGCGTGGCGGTGGAGCAGGACTGGAACATCAACGGCACGCACTTCCGCGGCGGCAGCCAGCCCGAAGGCTTCAGCTCGTCGCTGATCATGCCCGCAGGTGTCGGCGGCGTCACCAAGGGCCAGTGGGGCGCCTGGTACGCGTACGACGGCGGCATGCCGGTTTCCCTGGCAGGTAACCTGGCGCTTCCCAGCGGTTGCGAGGCGGCCGGCACGGACGGCGCCGGGCGGATCGGCGGACTCAAGTCGGTCAACACCGTCACCATGGTCACCTCGGTCCAGTGCAAGCAGCAGTTGACGCTGGTCAAGACGCGCTCGGCCCCGCCCGTGGACGGCATCAGCCCCGCCGACTGGAACCTCAGCGCAACCGCCCGCGGGGAAGCGGTTCCCGCCGTCGTCGGTTCCTCCGGCGTAGCCGCCGTCGTGGCCGCCGGCACCACCTACAACCTGACGGAGAGCCCGCGCTTTGTCGGCGGCACCGAATTCACGGCCGGCCGGTGGAGTTGCGAACTGGTCGCCGGCTCGGGTGAGCTGGTGCATGACGGGCACACCGTGACGCCCGGCTACGGCCAGGAGATCGCGTGCCAGGTGGCCAGCGACTGGCAGGCGCCGAAGCTCAACGTCAGCAGCAGCGTCCGCGAACCGGTCCGTGCCGACGACGCCGGCAACGGTGTGTGGGATGTGACCTATGAGGTGGCCGTGCAGAACCCGTCCGTGGTGGCCGGCGCGGAGTACAACATGGTCGACACCCTGGACTTCGGCCCCGGCGTCAACGTCCTCTCCGCCTCCTGGATGCTGCTCGGCTCGGACTGGGCCGGCGAGTGGCTCAATCCGGCACGGAACCCGGTACAGTTGCTCGCTCTCGAGCGCAGCATCGGCGTCATGGACAGCCACGTCTACCTGATCAACGTGCGCGTCCGGGTTGACGAAGGGACGCCCGCCGCCGCACTGGACTGCTTCGGCGGCAGCCGCACCGGGCTGGTCAATACAGCCACTCTCGAGCGGACCCTGACAGCCCGCGCCTGCGCTGCCCTCCCCGAAAACGGGCTGGAAAGCGCCGGCAGCGCCGAGTAGCTGCGGGCCGGAAAGCGCCGGCTGGCCCAGTAGCTGCGGGCCGGAAAGCGCCGGCTAGCCCCGGCCCCGTTGGTCCTGCCCCCGCCCCGGTGCCCTGCCCATTGTGGCCCGGCTACCGCGGACAGATCCCGCCGCTCGGCGGCGTTAACAGATGGATGTATCAGTCTTGGTGCAAATGAATCAATATTGATACATGGACTGAAAGGGTCGGTCTAATATCTGCAATTGACGGTTCCCGACCCGGACCCTGTCTGCCGCACTCCTCCATGCCACGATGGAAGTGCGTCCATCGTGTTGGTGGCGCCTGGAGGACAAGGAATAACGGGTGGAGGCGAGCGTCATGGAAGCAGCTCGGCTGGCGAAGGCGCACGGCCTATTCAACTTGGTGTTCGGGATCTGGCCGCTGCTGCATTACCGCAGCTTCGAAGCCGTGACGGGTCCGAAGAGCGAACCGTGGCTGGTCAAGACGGTCGGCGCGCTGATGGCGGGGATCGGCTATACGCAGCTTCGCGCCGGAGGGTCGCATGCCGGCCTCAATGCAGCAGGTCGGCTGGGCGTGGCGACCAGTGCCGCGTTCGCAGTCATCGATGCCGTCTATGGAGGCCGCGACCGGATCAGCCGGATCTACCTGCTGGACGCCGTGGCCGAGGCCGCCTGGGTGCTGGCCTGGCTCCGGGCCCGCAACGGCCTCCGCTGACCCAACGGCTCACTCCCTGACCGCGGCGTCTCACCCGCTCACCCCGCGGCGTCCCACCCCCTCAGCCTGCCGCCCCGCGGCAGATTCCAGACCCAATCGCTTGCACCTGCGGCGGCGAAATCTATGCTTAAAGCAGCGGACGCTTCAAGAGTCCTGCCCATCCTGCGACAGGAGAGGCGGCCACGGATTGGAAGACGGCTATGACCGCATCAGAGAGCATCCATGCACACGCCGCGCATCCGGCGGTCCGCACGGCCGCGATGGTTTTCGGCGTCGTGTTCCTGCTGGTGGGCATCCTCGGCTTCATCCCCGGGATCACCACCAACTACGACCAGCTGGGCGCAGCCGGGCACATGTCGGAGGCCATGCTGCTGGGCGTGTTCCAGGTCTCGATCCTGCACAACATCGTCCATCTGCTGTTCGGCATCGCCGGTGTCGCCCTCGCCCGCAGCGCCATGGGAGCGAAGAACTTCCTGGTTTGGGGCGGCGTGGTGTACCTGGCCCTGTGGATCTACGGCCTGGTGATTGACCAGGAGAGTGTCGCCAACTTCGTCCCGATGAACACCGCGGACAACTGGCTGCACTTCGTCCTGGGCGTCGCCATGGTCGCCGTCGGTCTGCTGCTGACCAGCGGCCGGCGCCGGGGCGAAGGCCGCGGACATCGGACGGCGCATCCGTAATCGCTCCGTCCCACCGGCCATTTCCCGAAAGCTCCCGCCATCGCCTCGCGCGGTGCGGGAGCTTTCGACCGCCCGAGCCCCGCAGCGGCCCGGTTCCGTGCCGCGCACAAACCGCCTTTCCTGTCTTCCACGTACGACGGCGGCGGCGCACTTCGGGTGCCTCCTGTTGCGCAGCGCCGAGGGGGCCTAACGTTGTCCCATGGATGAGCGGGATCGCTGGGCGCTTGATCATGCCGGCAGCGTGGCCGAGCGGGACAGCATTCGCCGGCGGATCGCGGCGGAAGAGCTCGCGCGGCTGCGCGCCGAGCTGGGGCAGGCCGCCGCAGCGCGAATCGAGCGGCAGATGCTGCGCGTCATCGAGGACGAGCGCCGCAAGGACATCGCCGCTGCTCAGGCCGCACAAGAGGGCGAAACCGCCTAAATTACAGGCCTGTTGTTCACCCCAAGTTCCCTCCGGACCCTATTCGGAGCAATGGACCTGCGCTAACCTTTAAGCACATTCGTCACACCAGTAACATCTTTTTGCCCGCGCCCGGGGGAGCGCTTCCATGACACCATCACCGCACTCAGGGGCTATTGTGCCTAACTTCAAGAAACGATTCACCGCAGCCGGCACGCACCTGCTGGCCTCGGCCACCGTTCTGTCCGTCGCGGTCGGCGGCATCCTGGTCGCGCCGGCAGCGTCGGCCACCGAACCCCAGCCGCAGCCGGCCAGCGAAACAGTCCCGGCGGCTCAAGGCACGGCACCGCCTGCCGAAACCACGCTGCCGGCGACCGCGCCGGAGGACCCGGCCCCGGCGCCGTCGTTAGCGGAAACCACACCGGCCGTCCCCGCCGAAACCGCGCCCGCCGAAACCGCTCCGGCACCGGCGGAGGAAACCCCTGCCCCGGCGCCCGAGCAGCAGGAGAGCACCCCGGCCGAAGAGCCGGACAAGGCCACGGTCGAGGACATCCCGCTGGAGGAGATGACGGAGGAGCAGCGGCAGGCGCTGCTCAAGGAGCTCCAGGGCGAGAATGGCGCGGCCATGGGCAAGGGCCTGGAGATGCGCCAGGAAGCCGAAGCGGAGCTCAAGACGGAGGAAGGCCAGGAGAAGCTGGCCGAAACCCTCGACGTCCTCGAGATCGACCGCACCGCAGCCGTCTCCATCGCCGCCTCCAACCGCGACCACTGGCAGGCCCCGGGCGTGCAGGGCATGGACGTCTCCGGCTGGCAGCCGAGCGTGAACTGGCAGACCGAGTGGAACCTCGGCGCCCGGTTCGCCTACGTGAAGGCCACCGAGGACGTCACCTACCGGAACCCGCAGTTCAGCAACCAGTACACCGGCTCGTACAACGTGGGCATGATCCGCGGCGCCTACCACTTCGCCATTCCGAGCACGAACCTGGCGACGGCGAGGGCGCAGGCGACGTACTTCGTCCGGAACGGCGGCGGCTGGTCTGCGGACGGCAAGACACTGCCTCCGCTGCTCGATATCGAGTTCAACCCGTACCCGCAGCTCGGCAACACCTGCTACAACCTCACGCCGAGCCAGATGGTTGCCTGGGTCCGAGAGTTCTCCAACACCATGAAGGCGCTGACCGGCCGCGTCCCGGCGATCTACACCAACGGCAGCTGGTGGAACCAGTGCACCAACTACAGCACGGCCTTCAAGGACCACCCGCTGCACGTGGCGCACTTCTCCACCGGCAACGTCACCTACCCCTGGCTGCCCGCCGGCTGGAAGCGCTACGACATCTGGCAGTACAGCGAATCCGGCCCCTTCCTCGGCGACTCCAACGTCTGGCGCGGCACATTGACCCAGCTGCGCGATTTCGCCAAGTACCCGTCAGGGGTCGCACCCTCGGCTCCGGCGACGACGCCCGTCAGCACCTCGGTCACCTCGGCCGCGCCAGGGGACCTCAACCTGGACGGCCACGCGGACCTGGTCTCCCGCCGCACCGACGGCTACCTGTGGTTCTACCCGGGCAACGGCTCCGGCGGCTACGGCACCCCGGTGCGGATCGGCGGCGGCTGGCAGATCTACAACAAGCTGATCGGCGCCGGGACCTTCGACGGGGACCGGTATCCGGACCTGCTCGCGCGGCACACCGACGGCTCGCTGTGGTTCTACGCGGGCACGGGCGACGGCAGGTTCAAGGCACGCGTCAAGGTAGGTGCCAGTGGCTGGAACTCGATGACCGACGTCGTTGTTTCCGGTGACTATAACGACGACGGACGCCAGGACCTGCTCGCGCAGCACACCAATGGCACGGCGTATGTTTACCCCGGACTGGGCACCGGCCGGGTTGGCTCGCGCAGTACGATCGGGACCGGCTGGGGCAAGTTCGACCAGCTGATCGCGACCCGGGATTTCGACGGCGACGGCCGCGAGGATGTCGCCGCCACCCAACCGGACGGCACGCTGTGGCTGCTGCGCGGCAACGGCGTGCGGCCCGGCAGCGGCAACATCTTCGACGCCTCGCAGAAGATCGGCAGCAGCGGCTGGCAGGCGTTCACGCAGGTGCTCGGCATCGGCGACAACAACCGCGACGGCAAGAACGACCTCCTGGGCGCCTACTCGAACGGCACGCTGCGCTTCTACGCCGGCACCGGATTCTCCGAGCCGGAGGGCTACGAACGTGGGGTCCGGAAGGGCGACGCAATCTGGAACGGCTTCACCCTCGTGGCGGCGCCGGGCGATTTCAACGGCGACGGCATCGCTGACCTGGTCGCGACCAACCGGTCCGGCGAGCTGTGGTTCGCCGCGGGCGACGGCACCGGCAGCTACGGCGCTCGGGTGAAGATCGGCCGGGGCGGCTGGCAGGCCTACAAGCACCTGGTCGGCGTCGGCGACTACAACGGCGACGGCCGCAACGACCTGGTCGCGGTGGAGAACGATGGCAAGCTGTGGTTCTACGCCGGCACCGGGCGCGTGGCCTCCGGCAATGAGGGCTACCGCTCGCGCGTGAAGATCGGCAGCAGCGGCTGGACCGGCTTCGCGCACCTGGAGGGCGTCGGCGACCTCAACCGCGACGGCAGGAACGACCTGCTCGCCGTGCGGCCGGACGGCGACGTCTACCTCTACACAGGCCCGGGCACGGGCCGGCACCACGGACCGCGCACTCTGATCGCCACCGGCTGGACCGGCTACAACGCCGTCGTGCCGGTGGGGGATTACGACGGCGACGGCGCGGATGACGTCGTGGTGCGCAAGAAGGACGGCACGCTCTGGCTGCGCAGCGGCCTGATGCGCCGGTCCGGAAGCGCCTGGCTCTCCGCCGAAATGCGGATCGGCTCGGGCTGGAACGTGTACAACCGGCTGATGGGCGTCGGCGACTTCAACCGCGACGCCAAGATGGACATGGTCGGCACCCGCACCGACGGCTCGGCCTGGTTCTACGCCGGCACGCAGTTCAAGGTGTCCGCCGCAGTCAAGCCCGGCCTCAACACCGACAAGCTCTGACGCGCTGGTCGATCCGGCGGTTGGCTTGAGCTGGCCGTTGGTTTGAGGGGCGGCCTTCGAAGGGCGGGGCCGGCTGGGGATTCTCCCGGCCG
>NZ_ANPE02000264.1 GCF_000328305.2 Arthrobacter crystallopoietes BAB-32
CCCCCGCATCGACGGGCTTCACGTCTCCCGCCGGTCCGTCCCCTGCCCGGCCTGCTCGCGACACTCCAGCCGTACCCCGTCCGCCCGCTGCGTCCGCCGGCCCGGTCCTCGAAGCCGCCGGGCTGACCAAGACCTTCCGCACGCCGGACAAGGAACCGTTCACCGCCGTCGACAATGTCTCCTTCGAACTCGCCGCCGGCGAGACCCTGGGGCTGGTGGGCGAATCCGGCTCCGGCAAAACCACCACCGCACGCCTGGCGCTGGGCCTGGCCGAGCCGGATGCCGGGGGCGTCCGGCTCTTCGGCGAGCCGTGGAGCGGGCTCGCCGAGCGGGACCGCCGGTCCCGGCGCGCGCTGGTCGGCGCCGTCTACCAGGATCCGCTCAGCTCCTTCGATCCGCGGCTGACCGTCGGCCAGCTGCTCGCCGATGCCCTCTCCGCCGGCCGCAGCCTCAACCCGAAGCCGCATGCAGCGGAGATAAACCGACTGCTCGACCTGGTCGGCCTGCCCGCGCACCTCGCCGCCCGGGGCCCCCGCACGCTCTCCGGCGGCCAGCGCCAGCGGGTTGCGATCGCGAGGGCCCTGGCGCCGCAGCCGAAGATCATCATCTGCGACGAACCGGCCTCCGCCCTGGACGTGTCCGTGCAGGCGCAGATCCTCGACCTGCTCAACGACCTGCAGCAGGAGTTCGGCCTGAGCTACCTGTTCATCTCGCACGACCTGGGCGTGGTGCGGCACATGAGCGACCGCGTCGCCGTTATGCAGGGCGGCCGGATCGTGGAGCACGGCCCGGCGGAGCAGCTCTTCTCCGCCCCGCAGCATCCCTACACACGCCGGCTGCTCGCCGCCACCGTCCACCCACCCCGGGCCAACCGCTAGGGTCCGGAACCGCGAGGGCCCGGGTGGGCTTACTATGGAGGCAATCTGCCCGAACCCGAGCGCTAAAGGAGCCTTCCATCACCGACTCGCTTGCCCCCACTGACATTGCCGGCGCCTACTTCGGAGCACCGGAACCGGAGGAAACCGAGCGCGACGTCGTCGAGGTCACCTCCCCCGCGGCCGTCGCCCGCCTCGTCGACCGCGACGACGTCGTGAAGGTCAAGCGCCGCTATGCCCTGGTCAACCGGGACCGCACGCCGCATGAGGCCATGGTCGAGGACCTGCTGTTCATCCGGGGCGTCCTCGATGGCGCTGGTCTGGGGTACCTGCTCGTCCGCGGGAATGACGCGCGCCCGGTGATCGCCGTGAACTGGGAGGACCGCAAGGCCCTCCAGTCCGCGCTGGCCGAGGCTTGCCGGGATGAGCCCTTCTACTCCATGACCGTGGACGCGAAGAAGCGGAACGCGCTGCTGGTCGGCGACGGCAAGCTGGCCGAGGGCAACCAGGCCCGGATCTTCCGCCTCTACCGGCCCCGCATCGAACCCGCCGGCGGGCTCGTCTACGGGCAGTCCTTCGGCGTGCAGATCGAACTCTGGCGGTGGGAAGCGGACCAGCTCATCCTGCCGATCGAGAATTCGCTCACCCGCCGCACCCTGCCCGTCGAGGAGGCCGTCCGCGGCACGGTGTTCCGCTACGGCATGGAATGGCCGACCATCGAGAACATGTTCGCGGACCACGCCACGGACATCGATTTCGAGATCGACATCGTCTTCTCCTGGGTGGACGGCAATGACCCGGCCTACCAGGCCGCCCGGCGCAAGCGGCAGGAAGGCGTCATCCTCGGCGAGGGCGACGCCGCCGATGCGCGCTTCCGCCAGATCAACGAGCTGAAGTACGCCCTGCGCAGCGTGCACATGTTCGCCCCGTGGATCCGGCACATCTTCATTGCCACGGACTCCCCCGTGCCCGAGTGGCTGGACGCGGACCACCCGGCGATCACCATCGTGCGCAGCGAAGAGCACTTCAAGGACCCCTCGGTACTGCCCACGCACAACTCCCAGGCGGTGGAGGCGCAGCTGCAGCACATCGAGGGCCTGAGCGAGCACTTCCTTTATTCCAATGACGACATGTTCTTCGGCCGTCCTGTCGGCCCGGACGTGTTCTTCTCCCCGGGCGGCATCACCAAGTTCATCGAGGCCACCACCCGGATCGGCCTCGGCGACAACCACCTGGACCGCTCCGGCTTCGAAAACGCGGCGCGCGTGAACCGCAAGCTGCTCTACGAACGCTTCGGCCGCATCACCACCCGCCACCTCGAGCACTGCGCCGCACCGCTTCGCAAGAGCCTGCTGTTCGAGATGGAAGAGGTCTTCGCCGAGCAGTTCGAAGCCACGGCCGCCAGCCGGTTCCGGGCGAAGGACAACATCTCCGTCACCAACTCGCTCTACCACTACTACGCCCTGCTGACCGGCCGCGCCGTCACCCAGACCACCGCCAAGGTCAAGTACGTGGACACCACCATGTACTCCGGGCTGAAGAACCTGGCGAAGCTGCTGAAGAAGCGCAACCACGACTTCTTCTGCCTCAACGACGGCAGCTTCCCGGAGGTCCCGGCAGAGGAACGCCAGTCCGTGGTGACGGACTTCCTGGAGAAGTACTTCCCCATCCCGGCACCCTGGGAGAAATAACGACGCCGGCCCCCACCCGCCGTCGTACCTTGCGGCAGGCGCGCGCGGCTATGCTGGGGCCATGTCCAACGAGTCCCCTGCCTCGCCCCGGCGCGGCGTCCTGGCCCAGCTGTCCGACGATTTCAAGTCCTTCGCCGTGCGCCGCGCCTTCGGCGAGCCGGTGCAGGTCGGCGATGAGCAGGTCATCCCCGTCGCGCTCGTGCAGTGCGGTTTCGGCGGCGGCGGTTCCGGTGACGACGGCGGCGGTGGCGGCGGCGGCATCGTGCTGCCGGTCGGCGTGCTGGCCTCCGGCGAAAACGGCCGCGTCGATTTCCGCCCGAACCCGGTCGCGCTGCTGGCCGTCATGGTCCCGCTGGTCTGGGCCAGCGGGCGGGCGGCCGCCAGGATCATCGCCGCGCTGCGCGGACACCGCCGCTAGACGCGGCTGAGCTCCCGGCTGCTTTCCGGAATCCGGATGCCGGCGGCCTCGAGCCGGCGCTGGGTCTCCTCGGCGTCGACGTATTGCCCCACCGTGGGGTCATCGCCGACCGGCACCACGGAGTGGACGATCGTCTCGTCGTAGATGTGCACGAGGTTGTAGGCCTGGGCGCCGTCCCGGCCGCGGGTGCCGCCCACCGGGACGTTCAGGTCCTGCGTGTAGCAGGTGGCGGAAGCCACCGAGACCGGAATGCCGGCGAAGGTCGCCGTCGTCGAATAATGCAGGTGCCCGGCCAGGATGCTGCGCACGTCGCTGCCGCGCAGCACATCCGCCAGCCGCCGCTGGTCCCGCAGTTCCACCAGCACCGACAGGTCCTGCACGCTCGGCACCGGCGGATGGTGCAGCGCCAGGATGGTCCCGTCCGGCGCGGGAACAGCGAGCTGGTCCTCCAGCCACTCGAGCTGCTCGTCGCTGACCTCGCCATGGTGGAAGCCCGGAACGGTGGAGTCCAGCGTGACGATCCGCAGGCCGCCCACGTCGTAGCTCCGGTCCAGCGGCGCCATGTCCGCCGGCAGGTCCAGCAGGCCGGTGCGCAGGTTCGCCCGGTCGTCGTGGTTGCCCATCACCCAGATCAGCTCCGCGCCAAGCCGTTCCGCGGCCGGCTCCACGATGGCCCGCAGCTTGCGGTACGCCTCGGGCTCGCCCTTGTCCGCCAGGTCGCCGGTGAAAACGATGGCTTCCGGCGTGGCCCCGGAGGCCGCCAGGCGGTCGAACGCCTCGCGCAGCCGCGCTTCGCTGTCGACGTCGCCATACAGGGGATCCGGACCGCCCACGATGTGGGTGTCGCTCATATGCAGTATGAAATGGTTCGGCCTGGGGTGCTCGGCCTGGATGTAATCCATCATTTGCCTTCTGCTGGTTGAACCGGTCAAACGGTTCCTACTCCAGACCATCCAAGCAGACGAGGATCAAACTTCAAGTTAACAGCCCGGGGAATGACGCATTGTTGCTTCCGCCGTTCGGGCCCGGCCCCTTGCCGCTCTGGATACTGACGGGGCTCGGCCGTAGGCTCGGAAAGGACCGAACGTCTTATCTATGAGAGGACCTTCCATGAAGCTCAGCCACATCCCCCTTCGCCTGTCCACCGGCGGGTTTATCCTCAACTCCGGCTTGGGCAAGACGGACCTGGACAAGGAGAGCGCAGCCGGCCTGCAGGCCATGGCCGCGAACATCTTCCCGCAGGTCAAGCAGATCGAGCCGGAGCAGTTTGGCAAGTACATCAGCTACGCCGAGATGGCCCTCGGCGGCGCCCTGCTGGCCCCCTTCATCCCGAGCCGGCTCGCCGGCCTGGCCCTCGCCGCGTTCTCCGGTTCCATGATCGGTATGTACCTCAAGACTCCGGGCATGACCGAGGAAGGCAGCGTCCGGCCCACCCAGCAAGGCACCGCCCTGGCCAAGGACGTCTGGATGCTCGGCATCGCGCTGGCCCTGATCCTGGACACCAAGAACAAGAAGAACACCCTGGCGGCCTGAGCGGCACCAGCCGGCGGCCGCCGCCGCAGGCGCCGCTGACTCACCACAATAACGACGGCGGGTGCGCGCCTAGAATGGTGCGGGTGAGTAACGCAACACCCCCACCCGCGGAGGCACCGCCGTCGTTAGTGGTCCGCCCTGCCCGCGCAGGCGAGGCCGCCGCCCTGGCCGAAGTCGCCGCGGCCACCTTCCCGCTCGCGTGCCCGCCGGCCATGACGGCCGAGGACATCGGCGACTACGTGGCCGAACACCTCAGCGAGGAGCATTTCGCGCAGTACCTCGCCGACCCGGCGCGCTCGCTCCTGGTGCTGGAGGAAGGCACCGGCTCCGGCGGGCGGCTGACCGGCTACAGCATGCTGATCCACACTCCCCCGGCGGATCCGGAAGTGCTGGCAGCACTGACGGTCCGGCCGTCGTCCATGCTCAGCAAGTTCTACGTCCGCCCGGACGCGCACGGCAGCGGCCTGGCCCACCGGCTGCTGGCCGCCACCTTCGACACGGCGGCCAGCACCGGGGCACGGGCGGTCTGGCTCTCGGTCAATGACGAGAACCTGCGCGCGCAGAAGTTCTACGCGAAGAACGGCTTCCGGACCGTCGGCCGAATGGACTTTCCGACGGCCCGGCTGGTCCTGCGCGACTTCGTGCTCGAACGGATCCTCTGAGCGGTCTTAGCGCTCCACGACCATCCGCTCGTTCGGCACGGTATGGGTCATGGTCAGGCCCTCGACGTTGCGCGGCCCGTTCCGGCCGAGGTTCTTCACGCGCTCCAGTTCTTCTTCGTTGAGGGTCTGCGTGGCTAGCGGGCCAAGGTCCTTGATCTCGTCGACGCCGATGCCCAGGCCCTCACCCACGCGTGAGCCGAGTTCGTCGTCGACCATGCAGAAGTGCCAGAGCATCCGCTCCTGGACCTTGCGGTCCGCCTGTGAGATCAGCGTAGTGAAGTTCAGGACCAGGTCGTCCTTCTCCCACTGCTCGAGCAGCTGGTAGCGCTGGCCGGCCTGGAGGTAGTCGTTGGTCCGCGGGATGCGCGCCCGGGTCAGGCGGCCGGTCAGCTCGGGGCCCTCGATGTCCTCGGTCTGGTACTGGCCCTCGCGCAGGCCGCCGGTGATGGAGGGCTCGTAGTTCACGTGCGGGTTCTGGCCGACGCCCAGGTCCCGCCCGTAGGACATTTGCCCGCCGGTCTGGTTGGTGGCCACCGGCACGCGCCGCGGCGAATTCACCGGCAGCTGCAGGTAGTTCGGTCCCACGCGGTAGCGCTGGGTGTCGCTGTAGCTGAACGTGCGGCCGACCAGCATTTTGTCGTCGGAGAAGTCCAGCCCGTCCACCAGCACGCCGGTGCCGAAGGCGATCTGCTCGTTCTCGTTGTGGTGGTCGCCGACGTTGCGGTTGAGCGTCATGGTGCCCACCAGCTTCGGCACGAAGTCCTGCTCCGGCCAGGTCTTCGTGTCGTCCAGCGGATCCCAGTCCAGCTCCGGATGTTCGTCGTCGCTCATCAGCTGCACGTACAGGTCCCACTTGGGATGGTCGCCGCGCTCGATCGCTTCGAAGAGGTCCTTGGACGCATGGCCGGTGTCGGTGGCCTGAATGTTCGCCGCGTCCGCCTCGGTCAGCGACTTGACGCCCTGGTGCGGCTGCCAGCTGTATTTGACCAGCACGGTATCGCCGGCCTTGTTGCACCATTTATAGGTGTTGACGCCGAAGCCCTGCATGTGCCGGTAATCGGCGGGGATGCCGCGCGGGCTGAAGAGGTTGACCAGCATGTGCATGCATTCCGGGGTCTGCGACATGAAGTCGAAGATCCGCGCCGGATCCTGCCGGAAGGTGATCGGATCCGGCTTGAGCGAGTGGATGACGTCCGGGAACTTGATGGCATCCCGGATGAAGAACACGGCCAGGTTGTTCCCGACCAGGTCCCAGTTGCCGTCCTCGGTGTAGAACTTCACCGCGAAGCCGCGCGGATCCCGGGCCGCCTCCGAGGAGTCGTGGCCGCCGATCACGGTGGAGAACCGGATGGCGACATCGGTCTTCTTCCCGGCCTCCTGGAACAGCTTGGCCCGGGTGAAGTTCGCGATTGGCTCGTCGCCCCACTTACCGGTGGCTTCGAAGGTTCCGTACGCCACGAAGCCGCGGGCGTGGACCACGCGCTCCGGGATACGCTCGCGGTCGAAGTGGCTGATCTTCTCCAGGAACTGGTAGTTCTCCAGCGTGGCCGGGCCGCGGGGACCGACGGTGCGCTGGTTCTGGTTGTCGTAGACCTGGTGGCCCTGCCGGTTGGTCAGGATCGCGCTGTCGTCGCCAGCGGCTGCGGAGGGTTGGTTGGCTGAATCTGTCATTGTCTTGCCTCTCGAATGGATTCCGATTGGAAGCTTTGCGCAACAGGCTCAGTTACCACTTTGTGACCGGCAGCGGCACAGGTCAATAGCCGCGCAGCGCCCTGCCCAGCGGGAAGAAGGACAGGTACATCACGCCCGACTGGTTGTAGCGGAACCGGATGCCCATGACCGCCTGGATGCCCCAGTGCATGCCGAAGGCGGCCACCGCGAACACCTGCCCGAGCCGCCGGTTGGCCAAGGCGAGCGGGGCGGCCAGCTCGATGACCAGCGAGCCAACGGCCAGCGCGGTATAGATTCCCTTGTGAGGGTAGAGCCTCATTCCCAGCCCGGCGGCGCGGGAACCGAGCAGCTCCTTCCGCAGTCCGTCGGCGGCGACCTGGCTGCGCAGGCCCTCGCCGCTGGCCCAGTTCCAGCCCATCGGTCCGGTCACCTTGGCGACGCCGGCCACCAGGTAGGTGGCGGTGGTGACGGCGCTCATTACCGTGGCCGGCAGGCCGTACCGCCAGTCGTGGCGCTGCGGAAGCAGGGTGCCGGAGCGGCGGAGCGCGTCGAGGCTCAGCGCGTCCGCGGCCGGGGCGGCGCCGAGCACCGCGGTGTGCAGCACCAGGTTGTTGTCATTGTGGAACACCATCGACCAGGAGTTGCGGTAGGACAGCGTCCAGGTCAACAGCCCGGCGTGCAGCGGGCCGGTCACCTTGTGCTGCCAGCCCAGGGTGTAGGCGGCATTGGCGGCGATTTCGGCCCAGACCAGCGCGTCCGCGACCTTCGGCGGCAGCGGCTTCTTCAGGATGCGGCACGGACCGACCGGGGCGAACATGCTGGTGTCCCCGCGGTGGATCCGGCCGAGCATCTTCACGCGGCGCCCGAGGTAGTGCGCGGTGTAGAGGCCGGTGGCCAGCCGCAGCGCTGCCGGCCTAAGGGCGGGGGCGGCCGGCATGATGTGCCGCTCAAGTTTTGCCAGGAGTCCGTGGATCGTCATGCTGCCACCGCCACTTCGGCCAGCCCGGCCCGTACCGCACGAGCATCCGGGTCCCGCAGCACCACAGCACTACCGTGCACTATTTCGGACTTGGGCGCGCGGTTCCCGGCGAAGAACTGCTCATAGTTGTAGCGGCCGGTCACCACTTCCACGCGTACGACGGCGGCCTCCGCCTTCCGGTTCCGGTCCGCCAAGGCATCCGCGGCCTTCACGGCGAGCTCTTCGCCGCGGCCGGCCATGGCCAGCCGGCGCACCTGCCTCCGCACCTGGTTCATACCCCCGGCGCCCAGATAGGAGTAGTGCAGGATCCTGCGGGTGCCCTCGGCGTCGTAACCGATCAGGTGCGTCACCCGGCCATGCTGCTTCCGTTTCGCACTGAACATCGGATAGCAGGACAGTGGAAAGCCGTCCCGCGGCTGTTCGCTGAAATGCTGCCGTACGGGCATGATCACGGCGGTTATGAGCGCGGCGCTGGCGGCGAGCGCGGCCAGCTTGGCTTGTTCTTCGGTTTTCAAGGTCAATCCCCCCTGTTTGCAGTTTCAGATGCGCGAGTAGTTGGTAGGTGCCGGGCTGTAGGAGGCCCAGGTCAGGTCCAGCCCGGCGTGCGGACAGTCCACGTTCCATTCGGTATGGCTGCCGGACACCGCGTCCGGGTGGTCGGAGGCGAACAGGACCACGCCCGGGTAGTCCCGGACGAACTCCTCCAGCATCGCCATTCCCGCCTGGTCCAGGTCCGCGTCGATCCGGTTCAGGACCAGCAGCGGCGGATCGCCCAAGGAAGCCCGTGCCAGCAGCAGCCGTGCCCGCTCCGAGGTGGACAACGGTTCCCCGCCGCGCTTGAGCTGGGTCTGCTCGCCCCGCTCGAGCCGCCGGATCCGCTCCGCCAGCCCCACCCGTTCCAGCGCGGCCGTGCCCTCAGCCGCGTCCAGGTCCGGCCGGCGGTAGCGGACGCTGCGGGCCACCGAGCCCCGCTCCAGGTACGTTCCGGCAGCCACATAGCCCACCAGCTTCCGCCGCGTCCGTCCCCCGCTGTCCAGCAGGGACTTGCCGTCAATCTGCGTGTAGGCTCCCGGGTCGCTCCGGACGCCGATCAGCTTCTCCAACACCGTTGTTTCCATCGCCGGATCGGCCGACCGGATCCGCACCCGGTCGCCCGGCGCGGCCTGCAGGTCCGGCACCGCGCAGTTGCGGCATTCGGACAGGCCCGTCACCAGCACCGAACCGGCCGCCTGCTCGCCGTCTCCCTGCGCAGCACTCGCGGCGCCGGACGGTGCAGCGCTACCCGCGCGCCGCCGTCGTTCTTCCCTTGCTTCCGCGGCCACCGCTAGTGCCGGTCCCAGGATGCGGCGTGCGGCCTTGAAGTTCTGCCGGTACTCCACCACGCGGCCCAGGTCCGTCACCGGTGCGGCGATCATGCCGACGATGGTCAGTCCGGCGGCGATGGTCGCGGTCGGCACCGCCTGCCACACCCCCACGGCGGCCACCGCCGCGGTGCCCAGCGAGGCCCCGGCCGCTGCGGAACCGCGGATCCAGCCGGCAACGGCGGCGCGGTGTACCGCAGCATCGACGACCTTCCGGCCGGCCTTGTCCACCTGCTTGACCTCACGGTCCTCGCCGCCGGCGGCACGGATGGTGCCGGCCGCGATCACGGTGTCGGCCAGCCGGGCCGCGAGCC
>NZ_ANPE02000263.1 GCF_000328305.2 Arthrobacter crystallopoietes BAB-32
TGGTGCAGGGACTGGCACAGGCGCTCGGCGGCTGGGCCGCGTACCTGCCGGCAGACGGCGGACCCGAGACCACTTGGCCGGCCAGCACGGCGGCGCTGCTGCCGCACCTGCGCGAGGAAACGGCGCGGCTGAATCTCGCGGGCGCGCATTCCGCGGCGACCTTCTGGCTGCATGGCAGTCCCGTGGTGGAGTATCCGATTCTGGTGGGCCGCCGGATCGAGGGCTTCCTGGCCATCGGGTCCGGCCGCACCCTGGCCAAGGCGGACCGGCAGATCATCATGACCGTCTGCGTGCTGCTGGCGCTCAAGGCCCAGCAGCACGAGGAGCTGACCGGCACTTCCGCCGTGCTCGGGTCCGCGGTGGCCAAGCTGGTTGTCCGCGGGCATGTCGAGGCGGCCCGGCTGCTGGCCGCCGACGTTGGCCTCGGCCCACTGCCCGAACGGGTGCGCCTGCTCGCGGCGCGGACGGATGACGGGGACCTGCGCGCCCTGGCTGCGTCGGTTTCCGGGCTGCCCGCGGAGGAGGACGTCCGCGGGCTCGCGGCCGCGTTGCCGGCGTGCCCGCTGCGCTTCGCCGAGGACGGGCTGGGCTTTTTCCTACTGGACCCCGCTGATCTGGTCGTGCCGCCAGCGCCGGAGCAGGAGGAGTACGACGGCGGACTGTTGCCGTGGGAGGCGGAAGTTTCTGAGGGCAGCAGGGCACCGGAGGCCTCGGCCGCTCCGGGAACCGGCGCGGCCTGGACCGAGCCGGTTCCCCTGGCAGACATCCCCGCCAAGGCCGCAGCACTCCGTCGGGCGGCACTGCAGGCACCAGCCGGCCGGCTCGTGGGAACCTCCGGCGATGATGATTCCCGCGCAGACCGCTGGGCAGACACGCTCGCCGGCTACCAGCGCGCCGACCTCCTCGGCACCGTCGCGGCCTACCTGCGCCGCCGCGGGCACTGGGAGGACACCGCCCGCGACCTCGACATCCACCGGAACTCGCTCCGCCACCGCATCGCCGTCGCTCAGAAACTCCTCGGCGTCAGCCTCGACGACCCGGACACCGCGGCCCACCTCTGGCTCGCCCTGCGCCGCCGCGGCCACTGACTTCCAGCCGACGAGTGCTCAGCAGATGCCCATTTTCACCCTGAAAAGGGGCATCTGCTGAGCACTCGTCGGGCGGGCAGTCCTAGACTGGCCGAGGACGCGTAAGTTCTCCCGGCAGCTGCAGGCCCGGGCCCGTGGCTGCCCTGACCAAGCAAGGGAGCCAGGATGGACATGGAACCGGAGGACGTCGACCTGCTGGTGGTCGGCGGCGGCAAGGCGGGCAAGACGCTCGCGATGGACCAGGCACGCGAGGGCCGCAAGGTCGCCATGGTGGAGCGTGCGATGATCGGCGGCACGTGCATCAATGTCGCCTGCATCCCGACCAAGACGATCATCCACAGCGGCCGCGTGCTCGAGGAAGTCCGTCGGGCGACCGAGTACGGCATCACGGGCGTCGAGGATCCGCGGCTCGACATTGATCTGCTGCGGCACCGCAAGGAGGACGTGGTCGGCACGATGGTCAAGGGCCAGCAGTCGTCCTTCACGGATTCCGGCATGGACTTCATTCTCGGCGAGGCCAAGTTCACCGCCCCGCGGACGGTCGAGGTGACCCTCAATGATGGCGGGATACGCACCCTCCGTGGCACCGACGTCGTACTTAACCTTGGCACCGAGCCCGCGCTGCCGCCGATCGAGGGGCTAGCGGAGGCGAACGTGCTGACCAGCAACACCATGCTGAAGCTCCAGGCACTGCCGCGAAGCCTGATTGTCCTGGGCGGCGGATATGTTGGCTGTGAGTTCGCGGACCTGCTGAATACCGCCGGAGTGGAGGTGACGATCGTGCAGCGCGGTAAGCAGCTGCTGCCGCGCGAGGATCCCGAGATCGCCGCGGCCGTGGAGCAGAACTTCGCCGACGCCGGCATCAGCGTGCGGACCGGTGCCTCCGCAGAGCAGGTCTCGCGCGCCGCCGACGGGACGGTGTCGGTGCGGCTGGACTCCGGCGAGACGCTGCAGGCCGACGAGCTGCTTGTGGCGCTGGGCCGCATGCCGGTGACGGACGCACTCGGCCTGGAGACGGTGGGCGTTGAGCTCGATGACCGCGGCTTCATCCGCACGGACGAATTTTTGCGGACGACGGCGGAGGGCGTGTGGGCGGCCGGGGACGTGGCTGGATCGCCGCAGTTCACGCACGCCTCGTACGACGACTACCGGATCCTGAAGGCCAACCTCGCCGCGCCCCCGGACCCGGCGCCGCCGCGCAGCACCGAGGGCCGGCTCATTCCGTACTGCGTGTTCACCACGCCCGAACTCGGCCGGGTTGGCTTGACCGAGCAGCAGGCGCGCGAGGCCGGGCATGACGTACGCATCTTCCGGATGCCGGCGGCCGCGATTCCGCGGGCGCGGACGGTCGGGCACCTCGAGGGCGTGTGGAAGGCGGTGGTGGATGCACGGACGGACAGGATCCTTGGCGCCGCCATGCTGGGCGAACAGGCCAGCGAGGCGATCGCCGTTGTCCAGATGGCCATGCTGGGCGGGCTGGAGTACACGGCCGTCCGCGACGCGATCATCACGCACCCGACGATCGCCGAGGGCCTGACGCTGCTGTTCACTCCGGCCTACCTGGAGGCGTGAGCCGTGTTCTCCCAACGACTGCTCAGCAGATGCCCCTTTTCGCCCACAAGCGGGGCATCTGCTGAGCAACGGATCGGGGGAAGAGCGGGCGGGTCAGTGGCGCAGCCACTCCAGCACGGACTCGGTGTGCTCGCCCAGGGCCGGCGGGGCGCTGGTGCGGGTCTCGAAGCCGGGGGACCAGGTGATCGGGTGCCGAACCTGCCGGCCGACGGTTTCCCCGGAGGCGTCCTGGACGTTGATGGTCGGCTCCAGGCCGAGGGACTCCGCGTAGTCGATGCCGGCGTCGATCGTGGCCACCGGTCCTGCCGGCACCCCGACGCCGACCAGCTTGTCTTGCCAGACCGAAGCGCTGGTCGCGGCGAGGGCCTGCTCGAGCAGCGGGATCAGTTCCGTGCGGTGCTTCACCCGCGCGCTGTTGGTCGCGAAGCGCTCGTCGTCGGCGAGCTCCGGCCGGCCCAGCACCTCGGCGAGCCGCCGGAACTGCCCGTCATTGCCGCAGGCCACGGCGAGCGGCCCATCCGCGCATTCCAGCAGCTGGTACGGCACGATCGAGGGGTGCTCGTTGCCCATCCGCTGCGGAACCTTGC
The DNA here is from genome assembly GCF_000328305.2 of Arthrobacter crystallopoietes BAB-32. GTDB lineage: Bacteria > Actinomycetota > Actinomycetes > Actinomycetales > Micrococcaceae > Crystallibacter > Crystallibacter crystallopoietes_A. The sequence goes on from NZ_ANPE02000263.1 coordinate 3,248, forward strand.
CGGCGCCGAGGTAGGCCTGCGCCTGGTTCGCCAGCGCGCCCTGCAGGCTGGAGAGCAGGTTGACCTCCAGCCGCGTTCCACGCCCGGTCGCGGTGCGGGCCTGAAGCGCGGCGAGGATCCCGATCGTCGCATCCTTCGCGGTCAGCACGTCCACCAGCGCGACGCCGGCCTTGTACGGTGAGCCGTCGGCGTCGCCGGTGATGCTCATCAGCCCGCCGACGGCCTGCACAATGAAGTCGTAGCCCGGCAGCGCCGCGCCCTGCGCCGACCCGAAACCCGAGATCGAGGCATAGACCAGTCCCGGGTTGTCGGCCGCCAGCTCCTCGTAGCCCAGCCCGAGCTTCGCCATCCCGCCCGGCTTGAAATTCTCCACCAGCACATCCGCCCGCAATGCGAGCTCGCGCGCCAAAGCCAGGTCTCCGCCGTCGGACAGGTCCAGGCACACGGACTCCTTGTTCCGGTTGACGCTCTCGAAATACGTCGCTCCGGTTGCAGAGAACGGCGGGCCCCAGCTGCGCGTGTCGTCACCGGCGCCCGGCCGCTCCACCTTGATGACCCGCGCGCCCAGATCCGCCAGCGTCATCGTAGCCAGCGGCCCGGCGAGCACGCGGGAGAAATCCGCAACCAGCACACCTTCCAGCGGGCGGGGAACGGACGACGGCGGGAGGTCGGGGTGCGTAGGCATGGTGCCCTTTCGGCGGGAAGAGTGACCGGCGGAGCCGCTGCTTCGTGTAGGAGTCACCAGCTGGGCCGCTGCAGGTTCGGGATTGGCGACCAGTCTAGGAAGGTCGAGGGCGCGCCGCATTGGATGATCCAGCCCGAACTTGGACGGAATGCACAAGGCTGCTCCAGGACAGCAGGCGCCGGGCGCTGGAACCCGGGGAATGGCGGTCCGGCGGGAGTGCGGGCAGGACTACCATGTGCCCATGGAGGACGGGCGGCTGTCCCGCGACGATGCGGGAAGTGCGGAGGCGATCCTGGCCGGGCTGAAGGCGCTGGAATCGTTCAATGCCCGGGATGCCGAGGCAGACGAGATCGAACCCGGCTCGGCGCTGGCGCTGCTGGAGGCGCAGTTCGCCTCGTCGCACGGGGTGGGGCTGCTGCTGAAGCAGTCGCTGGCGGCGGCGATGGACAACCTGCAGGCGCTGCGGCGGCTGCTGTTCGCCGACGCGTCGACCGGCGCCGCCTCGTACCGGCTGTACACGCATGCCCCGTATTCGCTCGTGCGCACGGTCATCGAGTGCGGATCGACGGTGCTGTGGGCGCTGCTGCCGGAGGACGGGCGGGAGCGTGCGCGGCGGAGCCTGGTGCTGATTGCCCGCGATGTCTTCAACGCCGCATCGTTCTGGGACACGTATCTGGAGGAGTTCCATCCGGAAAGGCATGCGGAAGCGGTGGAATACTTCGACGGGCTGCGCCACGAGGTGAACGCGTCGGCCGCAGCGATGGGACTGCCGCCGATTTTCTCGCGCAAGGCCGACGGCCGCTGGGGCTACACGACGAAGAACCGCACACAGACGGCGATCCTGAAGGACCTGCAGGCCGAGGATCAGTTGCCGCCTGAATTGCTGTACGTCTGGCAGTTCTGCAGCGGCTATTCGCACGGGCTGGTGTGGGCGTCGGGCAACGGCGGCTTGGAGCCAAGCCGGCTGGATGCGGGAGAGGGGGCTGGGGGCGCGGAGCCGGGTGTGCTGCAGGCGTCTGGCGGTGACGAACCGGCCATGCTGCATGCGCCGGATGGTGCCGAGCCGGGTGTGCTCGGAGCATCGGGCGGCATGGAGCAACTGCAGCGGGTGTGCCGGGTCGCCTTCGATGTGGTTCCGCGTGCGTGGGAAGTGTTCGATCTGCGGCGCCGCGCCTGGCCGCTGATCTGAACGGCCTGATCTGAACGGCTGATCTGAACGGCTGATCGGGACAGGTGCGCTGGCAACAGCGCTGATCGGGACAGGCGTGCTGAAACGGCGGCGTGCGTCCTAAATATGTCGGAAGCGAAGCTTTTTCACGGGCTGGAGGTAGCCAAGTCGCCCGCGTGCTGGGCCGGCGAAAGCCATGACAGGGACGCGCACCGGAAGCGAAACCTGCAGCGGCAGGAGGCTCCGCCGTCAAAATTCAGCAGGAAGGCCCTTGCCAAATAAAACATCCACTAATACAGTTTTTCCGTGATGCCGCTCACGTGACTAGCATCACAGCGGGGGAAATGGGGCTTCCGCACCGATCAGCTTTTCTTTGACTCATCGTCCTGAAGGAGCGCAATGTCCGCCGAAATGACGAGGCCCGCTGGGGAGGCCGGCATCGACGAGGATGCCGAACACCTTGCCAGCCTTGGCTATTCGTACGATCAGCAATTCAAGCGCGAAATGACTTTCTGGGGGAACGTGTCCCTCGGCTTCACCTACCTCTCTCCCGTGGTGGGCATCTACTCGCTGTTCGCTGCGTCGCTCGGAATCGCCGGGCCGCCCATGTTCTGGTCGCTGATCATCGTCGGCGCCGGCCAGCTGCTGGTCGCCACCGTGTTCGGCGAAGTGGTCTCCAACTACCCGGTGGCCGGTGGCGTGTACCCCTGGTCCCGGCGCTTGTGGGGCCGCAAGTGGGGCTGGATGAACGGCTGGGTCTACCTCTGTGCGCTGCTGGCCACGATCGCCAGCGTCGCCTACGGTGCCGGACCGTTCCTCAGCGCCCTGCTCGGCATGGAGAGCAGCGTGGACTCGGTCATCCTGGCCGCGCTCGCCGTGATCCTGCTGGCGACCATCCTCAACCTCGGCGGCACGAAGGTGCTGAACAAGGTGGCGATGCTGGGCCTGCTGGCCGAGCTCGGCGGCGCCCTGGTGGTGGGCTTCTGGCTGATGCTCGCCGCGCGCCAGCACGACCTGAGCGTGCTGTTCCAGAGTTTCGGCGCGGGCGAAGGCAGCGACTACTTCATCGCGTTCGCTGCGGCGGGCCTGATCGGTATCTACCAGTACTACGGGTTTGAGGCCTGCGGTGATGTGGCCGAGGAAGTGCCGAACCCGGGCCGGACGATTCCGAAGGCGATGCGCATGACCATCTACATCGGCGGCTTCGCGGCGATGTTCGTCTGCCTGTCGCTGATCCTGGCCGTGCCCGATTTCGGTGCCGTGATCAGCGGGGCCGACGCCGATCCGGTGGGCAATGTGCTGCTCTCCGCTTTCGGTCCGGTCGGCTTCAAGGTGGTCCTCGCCGTCGTCCTGATCTCCTTCGTCTCCTGTGTGCTCAGCCTGCAGGCCGCCTCCTCCCGGCTGGCCTACTCGATGGCCCGCGACGGCATCCTGCCGGCGAGCAAGCTGCTGTCCAAGTTCAGCGAGTCCCGCCACGTGCCGCCGTACGCGCTGCTGCTGGCCGGCCTGGTCCCGGCGCTGATCGTGGTCGGTTCCAAGGTCTCCGAGGACGCCCTGGTCACCATCATTTCCTTCGCCGCGATGGGCATGTACATGGGCTTCCAGATGGTGGTCCTGGCCTCGCTGCGGGCCCGGCTGAAGGGCTGGAAACCGCGCGGCGCGTTCCAGCTCGGCGCCTGGGGCATCCCGGTCAACATCGCGGCCCTGGCCTGGGGCGTCATCGGCATGGTCAACATGGCCTGGCCGCGCACTCCCGAGGCCGGCTGGTTCGCCAACTACCTTGTCCTGATTTCCGCCGTCGGCGTGGTCCTGCTGGGCCTGGCCTACATGGCCTGGAAGAAGCCCTACCTCATTGGCGACGCTCCCGCCGGCGACGCCGTCCCGTCCGCCCCGGCACGCTCGTTCGACATCTAGAGCGCGCCGGCGATCCTCCAGCACCAACAGCAACGAAAGCAAAGGTTCCATCCATGAGCACGCCCACCGTCGAGGTTCCCTACCTGGACATCTCGGATCCGTCCTTCGCCATGCAGTCCGAAGAACTCCGCAATGCACGCGAAGCGAGCTGGTACGCCCGAACCAATTTTGGGCTAGCCGTGCTGCGCTACGACGAGGTCAGCAAGCTGCTCAAGAGCCCAAAGCTCTCGCAGGGCAGCGGCAAGTGGCCGGCCCACAACGGCGTCCACTCCGGGCTGTTCCACGACTGGTGGACCAAGAACCTGCTGGTGCTGGAGGGCGAGGACCACCACCGGATCCGCCGGCTGCTGAATCCGGCCTTCTCGCCACGGCTGATCAAGGAGCTCGTGCCGCGCTTCCAGGCGCTGGCCACCGAGCTGGTCGACGCCTTCATCGACAAGGGCGAGTGCGAGTTCATCCGCGACTTCGCCGAACCGTACGCCACCCGCGTGCTGACCATCCTGCTCGGCATCCCGGAGAGCGAATGGCCCAAGATCGCCCGGTTGGCCTCCACGGTGGGCCTCGCGCTCGGCGTGACCTTCAAGCAGGACCTGGACAAGGTGGAGGCCGCCGTAGCCGAGCTCTACGACTACGCCGAGGAGCTCATCCGCGACCGCCAGGCCAACCCGGGCGAGGACTTCGTCTCCCGCCTGGTGCTGGCCAGCCGCGACGGCGACCGGCTCAGCGACGAAGAACTGCGCAACGCGCTGGTGCTGCTGATCTTCGGCGGCATGGACACTACGCGCAACCAGCTCGGTCTGGCCATGCAGTCCTTCATCCGGAACCCGGAGCAGTGGGACCTGCTGGCCGAGCGGCCGGACCTGGGCCAGAAGGCGGTGGAGGAGGTCATGCGCACCAACCCCACCGTAACCTGGGTCACCCGCGAGGCCGTCGAGGACTTCGAGTACCAGGGCCTCGCGATTGAAAAGGGCACCACCGTGCACCTGTTCACCCAGTCCTCCGGCACGGACCCGCGGGCGTTCCCGAACCCGGAGATGGACCTGCTGGGCGAGCATGCCCCGCACTACGGCTTCGGCGGCGGCGTCCACCACTGCCTGGGCCACTTCGTCGCCCGCGCCGACATGAGCGAGGCGCTGCCGCTGCTGGCCCGGCGGCTGGCCAACCCGCACCTGACCGGCGGCGACGAGTGGCTGCCGGACTCCGGCAACACCGGCCCGATCCGCCTGCCCATCGGCTTCACCAAGCGCTCCTAGCACCACACGCTCTTAGCGCCACACAGCACCACCAGGAAGGACTTTCCCATGCGAACCATCGACGTCGACCGCAGCCTCTGCGACAACCACGGCCAGTGCGCCATCGCCGCCCCCGAGGTGTTCCGGATGAACACCGACGGCGTGCTCGAATACGAACCGACCTTCGACGACGCCCTGCTCGACGAGGTCGAAGAAGCCATCGACGTCTGCCCGGTGCAGGCCATCTTCCTGAAGGACTAGGGGAGGCTGACCATGGCCCGCAGGATCATCGTGGCCGGCGCGTCGATGGGCGGCCTCCGCGCCGCCGAGCAGCTGCGCTCGGCCGGCTGGGAGGAGGACATCGTCGTCGTCGGCGATGAAGTCCATCCGCCCTACAACCGCCCGCCGCTGTCCAAGGAACTGCTTGCCGCCCCCGGCTCGGCCCAGGAGGCACTGGCCTCCATCACCCTGCGCCAGCGCCGCTCCGCCACCGGGATCGACTGGCGGCTCGGCACCGCCGCGGCGGGATCGGACCTGGCCGCGCAGACGCTGACCCTGGCCAGCGGCGAAGAGCTGGCCTACGACGGCCTGGTCATCGCCACCGGCCTGCGCCCCGCACGGGTGCCGGCACCCGGTCCGCTGCACGGTCGGCACGTCATCCGCACGCTGGAGGACACCCTCGGCCTGCACCGCGAGCTGCGGCCCGGCAGCCGCGTGGCAGTGGTCGGCGCCGGCTTCATCGGCTGCGAAGCCGCG
>NZ_ANPE02000262.1 GCF_000328305.2 Arthrobacter crystallopoietes BAB-32
ACGGCGCCGGCGGCGATGGCGGGCGGGAGGTCGTTGAAGGATACGACGCACATGTTGGTGGCCAGTGGCATGGGCACGTTGGCGCGGACTTCGGCCATGCCGGCGATGCCGGGGGTGGGGTCTTCGAGGTATTCGAGGATGCCGTCGAGTTCGCGGCCGATCTTGATGGAGGTTTCGACGGTCCAGGCGGCGTTGGGGTCCAGGCGCAGGGGCAGGTCGGGGAACTCGGCGCGCAGGGCCTTGATCGCGGCGGTCTCCTGGTCGGGGGCGAAGACGCCGCCCTTGAGCTTCAGGGCGGAGAAGCCGTAGCGGTCGACCATGGTGCGGGCCTGGGCGACGATGCCGTCCGGGTCCAGGGCTTCGCCCCACGGGTCCGGTTCGAAGCCGGGGTGGGTGTCCCATTTGTAGAAGAGGTAGCCGCTGAAGGCGACGGTGTCGCGGGCGGCGCCGCCGAGCAGGTCGGCCACGGGGCGGCCGAGGAGTTTGCCCTGGATGTCGAGGGCGGCGACGTCGAAGGGGGACAGGACCCGGTCGGCCGTGGAGGAGCCGGTGACCATGCCGGACATGCCGTGTCCGCCCTGGACGGTGTCGGCGGCCAGCGCGCGGGCGACGGTCTGGCGCATCCGGTTGATGTTGAAGACATCGGCGCCGGTGAGGGCCTCGGCGGCCGAATGGAGGCGCTGCAGGTGGCCTGCGTCGCCGTAGGTTTCGCCCAGACCGGTGACCCCGGCGTCGGTGTGGACCTGGACGATCGCGCGGAGCGCGAACGGTTCGTGCACGCCGACCGTGTTCAGCAGCGGCGGATCCGCGAACGCCACCGGCGTGATCGTGATGCCCGTAATGGCCACCTGCTCGAGGTGGGTTTGCTGCAACGTTGGCTGGGTCACTTATGGAGCTCCTTCTTTGGGCCGGGATGTTACGACGATAAGCCGCGGCATCCATGCCGGTCCAAGCTAAAATGTGCACGCAACGATGCAAGGAGTGTATTGATGTTCACCCTGATCCAACTCGAGTCCTTCGTGGCCGTCGCCGAGGAGCTGCACTTCGGCGCGGCCGCCGAACGGCTCAACATGACCCAGCCGCCGCTCAGCCGGCAGATCCAGTTGCTGGAACGGGAACTGGGCTCACAGCTTTTCGACCGGACCAGCCGCAAGGTCGAACTGACGGACGCAGGCCGGACGCTGCTGCCCAGCGCCCGGCAGATCCTCGACATGGCCATCAAGACGGAGCTCGACGTCCGCCGCGTCTCCCTCGGCGAGGCGGGGGCGGTCACCGTCGGCTACACGGCGATTGCCGGCCAGAGCGCGCTACCGAAACTGCTTCGGCGCGCGGCCGATGAACAGCCGGGCGTTTCCCTGATCCTGCGCGAGCTCGTCTCGACGGACCAGATGGACGGCCTGGTCAAGGGGGCGGTCGATATCGGACTGCTACGGCCGATCGTGGCGAGGCCCGGCATCGTCTCCCGCCCACTGATGCGCGACCGGCTGGTCATAGCCCTGCCGGCGGACAGCGATCTGGCCGGCGATGGCGGCCCGGTCGCGCTGCGGGCGCTCGACGGGCGGCCGCTGATGATGTATTCGACCGCAGAGGCGCGCTACTTCCACGATCTGGTCCTTCGGCTCTTCGCCAGCGCCGGTGCCCACGCGAACATCACTCAGTACGCCAGCCAGGTCCCTGCCCTGCTGGCCTTCGTGGAAGCCGGCCTCGGCCTGACTCTGGTCCCCGCCTCGGCACAAGGCCTGGCCCCGTCGGGAGTGCAGTTCCGCGAACTCGAACCGTCCCGCGGCATCAAGGACCTCAACCGGGTGGACCTCGAGGTGGCCTGGAACGAGAACAACACCAATCCCGCGGTGCGCCGCCTGCTGGACCTGCTGGACACGCCGCCCGAAGATGAGGGCCCCGCCTGAGGTATTCCCCTCCCCGGCGGCCGCCCGTACCCTAGGGGCTGGGAGGTGATCAGGCATGAAGGCAACGCAAGGCGACAGGATTATTGTCCACGGCCGCACGGTCGGCGCTTCGGACCGGCACGGCGAGATCCTCGAGGTGCGGGGCGCGGACGGCGCCCCGCCGTACTTCGTCCGCTTCGACGACGGCCACGAGTCGGTGCTCTTCCCGGGCGGCGACTTCCAAGTGGAGCGGCGGCCGGAGTCCTAGATCCCGGCCGGGGACCCGGGCGGTCTTCCGGTGGCGGAAGGAATGGACGACGGCGATGCGGCGTTGAGCCGGTCATGGAGCGTATTGCTTTTCTGTCCTTTGGCCACTGGGGGCCCGGCCGCGGTTCCCGCACGCGATCGGCGCGGGAAGCGCTGCTGCAGGGGATCGAGCTGGCGGTAGCCGCAGAGGAGATCGGGGTCGACGGCGCGTTCTTCCGGGTGCACCACTTCGCCCGGCAGCAGGCGTCGCCGTTCCCGCTGCTGGCGGCGATCGCGGCCCGCACATCCCGGATCGAGATCGGCACCGGCGTGATCGACATGCGCTACGAGAACCCGCTCTACATGGCGGAGGAGGCTGCCGCCACGGACCTGATCAGCGGCGGACGGCTCCAGCTGGGCATCAGCCGCGGATCCCCCGAACCAGCGAAGGACGGGGCCGCCGCGTTCGGGTACGTTCCGGCCGAGGGCGAGACGCCGGCGGACATGGCGCGCCGGCACACCGAAGTGTTCCGCCACGCCATCGCCGGCGGGGGAGTGGCGGAGGCTGATCCGCAGTTCACCGGGACCACCGGGCTGCTGCCGATCCAGCCGACGTCGTATGACCTGCCGCAGCGCATCTGGTGGGGCGCCGGCACCCGGCAGACCGCGGTCTGGGCGGCGGAGCAGGGCATGAACCTGATGAGCTCGACGCTGCTCACCGAAGACACCGGCGTGCCTTCGGGGAGCTGCAGGCCGAGCAGATCCGCATGTTCCGCGAGGCCTGGCAGGCCGCCGGGCACAAGTTCAAACCGCGGGTTTCGGTCAGCCGCAGCGTGATGCCGATCGTCGACGATGAGGACCGGCTGTACTTCGGCGGCCGTGCGGCGCAAAGCAGCGACCAGGTCGGCATGATCGACGGGCTGCTCTCGCGCTTCGGCCGCACCTACACGGGCGAGCCGGACGTCCTCGCGCGCGAGCTCGCCGCCGATGCCGCGGTCCAGGCGGCCGATACCCTTATGCTCACGGTCCCGAACCAGCTCGGCGTCGACTACAACGCCAAGCTGCTGGGCAACATCGCGCGCTACATCGCCCCGGAGCTCGGCTGGCGGAGCAAGATTACGACGACGGCGGGCGGCACGGTCCCGGAGCGCGGCTAACGTCGTCGTTAGCTACTTCAGGCCGCGCAGCCGTTCCATGTCCCGGCGGTCCTTCTTGGTGGGCCGGCCGGTGCCGCGGTCCCGCTGCGGCAGCCCTAGCGCGGGCATCGGCGGACGCTCCGGCGTGTGGTCCGTGTAGCAGTGCGATGCGGCCTCGGCGCCGACGCGCTTGGCGATCAGCCGGCGCACCTCCAGGATGCGCTCGTAGCCGGGCTGGCGGAGCCGGATGGTGTCCCCGGGGACCACCTGTTGGGAGGCCTTGGCCGGGTTCCCGTTCAGCCGCACGTGCCCGGCGCGGCAGGCCGCGGTGGCCGCCGAGCGCGTCTTGTAGGCGCGGATGGACCAGAGCCAGGCGTCGATCCTCACGGTCGCGGAAGCTGTCGGCAGTGCGTTCATGATGGAAACCGAGTCTAGTCGCAGGTCGCCTTAGGCGCGCACAGCGCGGCGGCGCTAAGCTGGGCGGCAGAGGGAAGGAACTGCAGGTGGAAACGTCGTCGTCAATGCCCTCCGAATGGCAGCGTGCCCTGCTGATCATGGCCCACCCCGATGACCCGGAATACGGGGCAGGGGCGGCGGTGGCGCAGTGGATCTCGGACGGCAAGGAGGTCTCCTACGTGCTGGCCACGCGCGGGGAGGCCGGCATCGCCGGGCTCGACCCGGTGGAAGCGGCCGCCGTCCGGGAGGCCGAGCAGCGCCGCGCGTGCGAGCGGGTGGGCGTGGAGACGGTGGAGTTCCTCGATTTCGCGGACGGGCGCCTGGAGCACTCGCTGGTGCTGCGCCGGGAGCTGGCCAGCGCGATCCGGCGGCACCGTCCGGAACTTGTCATCACGCTGAACTTCGAACAGACCTGGGGCCCGGGCATCTGGAACTCGGCGGACCACCGGCACCTCGGGGCGGCGGTCATGGATGCGGTGGCGGACGCCGCAAACGAGTGGATCTTTCCGGACCTCTACGGCGGGCCGGAGCCGCATGCCGGAGTGGAATGGGTGGCCGTGTGCTCGCCGCGGCCGACGCACTGGCTGGACGTGGATGCGGACAGCGTGGAGCGGGCGGTGGAATCGCTGGCCGAGCACCGGATGTACCTGGAGGCGCTCAGCGAGGAGCCGGTCGAGGTGCAGGCCCGCCGGCAGATCGACCTGGTCACCGGCGGTGCGGAGGCGGCGGCCAGGCGGGTTGGGTTCCAGCTCTACTCGTTCTGACACTGACACTGGCACCGGCACTGGCACTGGCACTGGCACTGGCACTGGCACGGTGCATCGGACGTTACGAACCGGGACGGCCTACGCGGTCAGGCACCGTTTGCTGGCTAGGGTGGGCGGGTGAACTACTTCCTGCGCAAGCCGTGGCGGGGCCGGATCGGTGCCCTGCTCGGCATCCTCATCATGGCGCTCAGCCTGCGGCCGGCCGTCTCCGTGGTCCCGCCGCTGCTGGGCACCGTGGGCCCCGAACTGGGTTTCGACGCCGCAACCACCGGCGCCCTGGCGATGCTGCCGCCGCTGGTGTTCGCCGCCGCCGGGCTGGCCACGCCGGCGCTGATCCGCTGGCTCGGGCCGGAGCGGGTGCTCACAGTCGCGGTGCTGTTCGCCGTCGCCGGGCAGCTGGGACGCGCCGCGGTGGACTCGGTCTGGCCCTTCCTCGGGCTGTCCGCGCTGGTCATGGCCGGCTACGGAATGGGCAATGTGGTGCTGCCGCCGCTGGTGAAGAAGTACTTCCCGGACCGGATGGGCGTGGTTACCGCAGGCTACGTCACCCTGCTGGCCGTGGGCACGGCGGCGAGTCCGCAGCTCGCGGTGCCGGTGGCGGAGCTGACCGACTGGCGGGTGTCGATTGCGGTTTGGGCGTCGGTCAGCGCCCTGGTCCTGGTGCCGTGGGCGGTCCAGTTCCTGCGGCACCGGCAGGAGCAGCGGCGGGTTAACGACGACGGCGGAGCGGCCTCCGCGCAGGCGGTTGCGGCGGGTGCCGGGGCGAGTG
>NZ_ANPE02000261.1 GCF_000328305.2 Arthrobacter crystallopoietes BAB-32
GCGGAATCGACGACGCCGCGGCCGGCAATGATCAGCGGCCGCTCGGCGCCGCGCAGCGCGGCGATCAGCGGCTCCAGCTCCGCTGCCGAGAGCGCGGTGGCGGGGGCCGGCATCGTGAGTTGCGGTGCTCCGGCCGGCTGGGTGGCGGCCTGGACCGGGACCTCCACCAGGTCATAAGGGATGGCGACGACGATCGGCCGGGATTCCGCCGCGGCGCGGTCGTAGGCGTCATGGACCTGGGCGGCCGGGTCGCAGGCGTCCAGGCGCACCGTCTCGACTCCGGCCGCGGCGGCCATGCCGACTTGGTCAACATCGAAGAAGCGCGGCCCGGAGGAAGGGGCGTCGCCGACGATCAGGATCAGCGGGATCCGGGCGATGGCAGCCTCGGACAGGGCGGTGAGCGTATTCGTGAACCCGGCACCGTAGGTGACGGTGGCCGTGGCCGGCTGCCCGGACGCGCGGAAGTACGCGTCCGCCGCGGCGACCGCGCCGGCTTCATGGCGCACGGTGACAAAGGGGAAGCCGGTACTGGTCAGCTCGCTGATCAGGTGGGCGTTGCCATTGCCCATCAGCCCGAACAGGACGGTGGCACGCTCGCGCACGACCCGGGCCACGGCCTGGGGGACGGTGGCGATGGCCTCAGTAGCGAGGCTGGCGGCAGCGTTTGCGGGGCGGTCTGCGACGGCGGTCATGGCGGGACTCCTCAGGGCTCAGGACAACATGGTCTCTTGCCCATGAGTGTGACCTGAGCCCGGGCCACTGCGCAATCAGCCACTGATGTACTGGACAGCGTGTGCATCTTGACCCATCAAAGCCCCAGTTGGTTATACAAACTGTCTGGCCAGCGGGGAGCGCAGCAGCGTGAGGCAGATGCCAGCTGGCCGCAGCAGCTCTATTGTTTTCCCAAACCTCCGGGTGGAATCATGCGGTCATGGCAAAGTCACTGACGGTCGGCTATGCGGCGATGCTCGAGCAGTTCCACCCGAGCGAGGCGGTGGCGCTCGCCGAGCACGCGGAGCGGAACGGCTTCTCAGGCGTCATGGCGGCGGACCATTTCCAGCCCTGGGTGCCTGCGCAGGGTCAATCGGCGTTCGTCTGGAACGTGCTCTCGGCCTTGGGCGAGCGGACCACGGGCGACATCGGGCCGGGCGTCACCTGCCCCAGTTTCCGCTGGCATCCGGCGATGGTGGCGCAGGCGTCGGCGACGCTGGCCGCGATGTACCCGGGCCGGCACTGGCTGGGGCTGGGCTCCGGCGAGGCGCTGAATGAGCACGTCATGGCGCAGTACTGGCCGGAACCGCCGGAGCGGATCAACCGGATGTTCGAGGCGATCGAGATCATCAACAAGCTCTTCGCAAATTCGCTCGCGGGCAAGGACGTCCGGCATGCCGGCACCTACTACAAGATGGAGTCGACCAGGCTGTGGACCATGCCCGAGGTGCCGCCGGAAATCCTGGTGGCCACGGCCGGCCCGGTGACCGCCAAGCGGGCAGGCAAGCATGCCGGCGGGTTGATCACGGTCGGGGCGCCGCTGGACAAGGTGGCGATGCTCTTCGACCGGTTCGACGCCGGTGCCAAGGAAGCGGGCAAGGATCCCTCGGGTATGCCGAAGGTGCTCCAGCTGCACCTGAGCTGGGCTCCGACCTATGAGGAAGCCTTGTCCAACGCGATGACGGAATGGCCCAACGGCGGCATGAAATTCCCCAAGGCCGACATCCGCTCGCCCTTCGAGTTGGAGCAGATGGCCAAGCTGGTCCGGCCGGAAGACTTCGAGGGCCGGATGGTCATCTCCGAGGATCCGGATGTGCACCGCGCTGCCATCCAGAAGTTCGCGGACCTGGGGTTTGACCGCATCTACCTGCACAACGTGGGCCGCAACCAGCGGGAGTGGATCGAGGTCTTCGGCGCCAACGTCATCCCGGCGCTGACCCGATGAGCCTGCGCGCGCTGTCGGTTTTCGCCGTCGAGGGGATCGGCGAGATCATCGCCGGCGACGACCTGGCCGCCATCATTGAGGCGGCCGCCGGCGGCGAACTCCACGACGGCGACATCCTCGCGGTGACGTCCAAGATCGTGTCCAAGGCCGAGGGCCGCGTGCTACCGGCGGCGGACCGCGAGGAAGCCATCACCGCGGAAACGGTCCGGGTGGTCGCCACGCGGACCCATGAAAACGGCGTGACCCGGATCGTGGAGAACCGCCTCGGCATCGTCTCGGCCGCGGCCGGCGTGGATGCCAGCAATACGCCCGAGGGCACCGTCCTCCTGCTGCCGGTTGACCCGGATGCCTCCGCCCGCCGGCTCCGCGCGGAACTGCACCGGTGCTGCGGAGTGAACGTCGCGGTCGTTATTACGGATACCCTCGGCAGGCCCTGGCGGAACGGGCAGACGGATGCCGCGATCGGCGTGGCCGGGCTGGCGCCGCTGGCCGACCTGCGCGGTTCCGTGGACAGTGCCGGCCGTCGGCTGAGTGGCACGGTCACCGCCGTCGCGGACGAGATCGCCTCCGCCGCGGACCTGGTCAAGGGCAAGATCAGCGGCTGTCCGGTGGCGGTGGTGCGCGGGCTGGGCAGCCTGGTTGCGGCGGTCAACAACGACGGCGGGGCGCACCTTCCGGAGGCGGGTGCGGCCGCGCTCATCCGGTCTGCCGAACAGGACATGTTCCGGCTGGGCACGGCCGAAGCGATGGAGGCCGGCCGGCAGGAGGGGTTCGAGGCCGGCCGGCGGGAAGGTTTCCGGCAGGGCTACAGGGCCGGACTCGCTGACGGTTCACGCGGCGGGGAACTTGCCGACGCGCCGATCGGTGCGGAATCCGGCAAGGACGGTGGCTGAGACTCTTGGGGCAACGGGCTCAGCGCCACCAACGGCCTGCCCGTGACCGGGTGCTCCAGCACGACGGCGTCCACGCCGTAGACCCGGCGGATCAGGGCGGGCGTCAGGACGCCGTCGGTGGGACCGGCTGCCGCCACCCGGCCTTGGTGCAGGACGATCACCTGGTCGCAGTAGGCGGCCGCGATATTGATGTCGTGCAAGGCCGCCAGCACGGCCACACCGCCGGCGGCAAGGTTCCGGACCAGCTCCATGGCCGACAGCTGGGCGTTGATGTCCAGATGGTTGGTCGGCTCATCCAGCAGCAGCACGTCCGGTTCCTGGGCGAGGGCCTTGGCCAGCTGGACCCGCTGGCGCTCGCCGCCGGACAGCGTGGAGTAGCGGCGGTCGGCGAAGGCGTCCAGGCCCACATCGGCCAGGCAGCGCCGGGCGATGTCCAGGTCTTCCCCGCTGGTGCCGGCCAGCAGGGAACGGTAGGGCAGCCGGCCCAGCAGCACGGCATCCAGCACGGTCAGCGGCAGGTCCGTGGCGGCGCTTTGCTCCACCAGGGCCAGCCGCCGGGCGCGCTCCTTCCGCGGCAGGCGGCGGAGGTCCGAGCCGTCCAGCAGGACGGACCCGGCGTTCGGCGCGGCGACGGCGGCGAGCAGCTGCAGCAGGCTCGTCTTTCCGGAGCCGTTGGGCCCCAGCAGTCCGGTGACGGTGCCTGCCGGGACCGCGCAGTCCACGCCATCGAGGATCAGTTTGCCGCCGGCCCGGTAGGCCAGGCCGGCGCCCCGGAGGTTCATGCGGCGGCCCTCCTGCCCCACAGCATGGCGATGAAGACCGGCGCGCCCAGCAGCGCGGTAATGATGCCGACGGGAATCTCGCGCGGATCGAACAGCGTCCGCGCCAGAGTGTCCGCCCAGACCATGAACAGGGCTCCGGCCAGGGCCGAAAGCGGAAGCAGGGCGCGGTGCCGCGCTCCGGTCAGCAGCCGGACGGCGTGCGGGAGGATCAGGCCGACGAACCCGATGGATCCGCTGACCGAGACCATGGCGCCGGTGAGTACGGCGGTTCCAGCCAGCAGGAGCCAGCGGATGGCGCTCACGTTGAGCCCCAGTGCCGCGGCCGAGGTGTCGCCGAAGGCAAAGCCGTCCAGAACCCGGCCGGCCAGCAGCACCGGTGTCCCCGCCACAACGAAAGCGGTCACCGTAATCGCGACCGAGTTCCACGTCGCGGCGGACAGCGAGCCCATCAGCCAGCTGAGCACCTCGCGGTAGGAGTCGCCCTGCGCGGAGAAGAAGATGATGAAGGACGTCAGCGCGGACGCCAGCGCGGAGACGGCCAGCCCGGCGAGCACGGTGCGGGTCGGCGTGATGACGCCAAGGGCCGAAGCCAGCCCGAGCGTGAGCACCAGGGCCGCCATCGCTCCGGCGAACGCGGCCACCGGCAGCAGCACGGCCGCACCCAGCAGGAGGACCGCGACGGCGCCCAAGGCAGCACCGGAGCTCAGCCCCAGCAGGTACGGGTCGGCCAGCGGATTCCGGGTGAGCGCCTGCATGACCGCACCGCTGACCGCCAGGCCGGCCCCGACCACTGCCGCCGTCAGCACCCGGGGCAGCCGCAGCTCCCACACGATGCCGTCCTGGATCGGGGTCAGGCCCGCGCCGGCGGATGCTTCCGGCCGAAGCCCCAGATGCTGGAGGACGGAACCGAGGACCTGCGGCGGCGACAGGCTGGCCGGCCCGATCGAGACGGCGACCAGCACCGAGACGGCCAGCAACGCCAGCAGGACCAGGCCCCACAGCAGCCCGGACCCCGGCCCAAAGCGCTGACGCTTCCCGCCGCGCCTGCTGCGGGACCGGACCGCGAAGGTGCGTGCCGCCGTCGTAATCTCCCGCCCGGTGTGCTCGCGCAAACTCATGCTTAGTCCAGTTCCGCCAGCTGGTCCACCAAGGACTGGACGGTCTCGACGCTGCGGACCCCGGCCTCGGCGGCGGCGAACGGCACCACCAGGTACCGGCTCTCCCTGACGGCATCCAGCTGCGAGATCACCGGATGGGCCTCGAGCACGCCGATTTTCTTCTTGAGGCTGCTCCAGCTGGAATCCACCAGCACGATCACCTCGGGATTCCGCTCCGCGACCACCTCCCAGGACAGCGGCGACCAGGCCTGGTCCACATCGGCGGCCACATTCCGCAGCCCCGCCGCCTCCAAGACCAGCTGAGGGGCTCCGGTGCCGCCGCCGACATACGGGGTGTCCGAGCCGGAGCTGTACCAGAGGGCGGACAGTCCCCGGCCGTCCGGCTCCACGGCCTTGAGCTGTTCGCGCTGTGCGACGACGAGCCGCTCGGCCTGGGGTTCCGCGGCGAAAATCCTGCCCATCTCGTGGATGTCCGCGAAGATCTGCTCGAAGGTCAGCGGATCCGGCTGGTAGCCCGGCTCCCGGCACGCCGCGGGGGAGACGTAGGTGTCGATGCCCAGCCTGCCCAGCGCCGTGCGCTCGCCGGCGCCATCCGCGGAGAAATTCGATTCCCAGCCGGCGTAGACGAAGTCCGGCTCCAGGGCCAGCACCGGTTCCTGCGCCGGGAGCTGTTCGGAGATCACCGGGATGTCCTGCCGCCACCGCTCGGGCACCGGGCCGTCCGCGAAAGCCGATCCCACGATGCGCTCGCCCAGGCCGAGGGCGAGCAGCAGTTCCGTACTGGTGGACTTGATGGTGACCACGCGCTGCGGCGGTGCGCTGAACGTGACCTCGGTGCCGCAGTTGTCCACCGTGAATGGAAAGCCCGACGCCGGAGCTACCGCGCCGTCGTCGGGTCCAGTGGGGGAGCGGGTCGCCAGGGCGTCGGGACCGGC
>NZ_ANPE02000260.1 GCF_000328305.2 Arthrobacter crystallopoietes BAB-32
GGGCGGGTGGAGCTGGCGGAAGCCACGCCGGTCAGCGCCGGCTTCCTGCTCGGCGCCGGACTGTGCACGGCCTCGCTGTCGGCCGCAGTGCCGCTGATCCTCGGCGGCGGGATCTTCCAGACCGCGATCCTGCACTTCAGCCTCCCGGTCTTCGGCGACCACAAGTTCGTCACCTCGACGTTCTTCGACATTGGCGTCTACCTCGTCGTCGTCGGCCTGGTCCTGGACGTGCTGCGGAGCTTCGGTGCCGAGATCGACGAACGCAGCGAGGACCGCCGGCCGGTGCCGCATGAGGGCACACCGCATGAAGCCCCCGAACCCATCGAGGAAGGAGTCGCACGATGACCGTGAACATCACGCTGCTGGCCGTCATGGGCGTGTTCGTGG
The DNA here is from genome assembly GCF_000328305.2 of Arthrobacter crystallopoietes BAB-32. GTDB lineage: Bacteria > Actinomycetota > Actinomycetes > Actinomycetales > Micrococcaceae > Crystallibacter > Crystallibacter crystallopoietes_A. Next base: position 388 of record NZ_ANPE02000260.1, read on the forward strand.
CCGTCGGCGTCTACCTGATCCTGGAACGCAGCCTGACCCGCGTCATGCTGGGCCTCATGCTGCTGGCCAACGGCGCCAACATCCTGCTCCTCGCCACCGGCGGCGCCGCCGGCCTCGCGCCGCTCTACCGGAGCGGTACGCCGGCCGAGGACTACAGCGACCCGCTGCCGCAGGCGCTGATCCTGACCTCGATCGTTATTTCCTTCGCCGTGACGGCCTTCCTGCTCGGCATCATCTACCGCTCCTGGGTCCTCGGCCGCCAGGATGAAGTGCAGGACGACATCGAAGACCGCCGCGTGGCCAACCAGTCCAGCTTCGACGCCGAGGACGATACCGCCATTCCGGTGGAAACCACGGAATTCGTCACGGACGACTCGGACGAACGGCCGGCCGGAAAGAAAGCCAAGCAAAGGGGAACCCGATGATCGCCGCGTCCCTGGCGCCGCTCGCCGTCGTTATTCCCTTCCTGGGGGCCGGGCTGGCCTTCCTGCTGGTCCGCCGCCCGGTTGCCCAGCGCATCTTCAGCGTCTCCACCCTGGCGGTGACGCTGGCCGTTGAGCTGATCCTGCTGCTTTCGGCGTGGATCCAAGGCCCGCAGTCGGTGGCGATCGGCGGCTGGGCTCCGCCATTCGGCATCAACATGGTGGTGGACGAGCTCTCCTCGCTGATGCTGGTGGTGTCCTCCTGCGTCAGCCTGGCCGTGCTGGTGTACGCCACGGGGCAGGGCATGGCCGACGGGGACGAGGACGGGCCGATCTCGATCTTCCACCCGACGTACCTGATCCTGGTGGCGGGGGTCTCCAATGCCTTCCTGACCGGCGACCTGTTCAACCTCTACGTCGGGTTCGAAATCCTGCTGACCGCCAGCTACGTCCTGATGACCATGGGCGGCACCGGGCCGCGGGTGCGCGCGGGCGTGACCTACGTGGTGGTCAGCGTCATCTCCTCGATGCTGTTCCTGCTGGCCATCGCCATGATCTATGCCGCCACCGGAACGGTGAACATGGCGGACCTTGCGCTCAAGCTGGCGGAGCTGGACGATTCGACGCAGATGATCCTGCACCTGATGCTGGTGGTCGCCTTCGGCATCAAGGCGGCCGTCTTCCCGCTGTCCTTCTGGCTGCCGGACTCCTACCCGACCGCGCCGGCACCGGTGACCGCGGTGTTCGCCGGCCTGCTGACCAAGGTCGGCGTCTATGCGCTGATCCGCACCGAAACGCTGCTGTTCCCGGGAGACCGGATCAACAGCTTCCTGATGGTGGTGGCACTGCTGACCATGGTGGTCGGCATCCTGGGCGCGCTGGCGCAGATCGACATCAAACGTATGCTGTCCTTCACGCTGGTCAGCCACATCGGCTACATGGTCTTCGGCCTGGCGATGGGCTCGGCCCTCGGTCTGGCGTCGACGGTCTACTACGTGGCCCACCACATTACGGTGCAGACCAGCCTGTTCCTGGTGACCGGCCTGATCGAACGCCGGGGCGGAACCTCGAACATGGACCGGCTGGGCGGGCTGGCGCGGCTGTCGCCGCTCCTGGCCATCCTGTTCTTCGTGCCGGCCATGAACCTGGCCGGAATTCCGCCGTTCTCCGGGTTCCTCGGGAAGCTCGGCCTGCTCCAGGCCGGCGTCGACCTGGGTACGCCGCTGGCCTACGTGCTGGTGGCGGGCAGTGTACTGACATCGCTGCTGACCCTGCTGGCGATGGCCCGCGTCTGGAACCGCGCTTTCTGGCGCACGCCTGAAGACGCCGAACATCCGGACCCGATACTGCTTGCCGCCGTACCGGACCGTGTTCCGCGCGGAACCAGCGGCCGGACCGTCGCCGTGAAGGCCGCACCGGCCGGTGCCAAGGCCGCAGCCGCAACGGCGCCGCGGACCACCATGAATGTGCTGCCGAAGAGCATGGTCGGGGCCACCATCGGGCTGGTGGCCCTGGGCGTGGCGCTGACGGTGTTGGCCGGCCCGCTCTTCGAACTCAGCGAGAAATCCGGACAGGGCATGCTCGAGCGCACGCCTTATATCGAGGCGGTGCTCGGCGAAGGCGCGGCGGAAGGAGGAGGCCGATAATGCGGACCCGGATCCCGCTGCTGGCCGAAATTCCGCTGCTGGTCTGGCTGGTCATTCTCTGGGGTGCACTGTGGCAGGACTACAGCCTGGGCAACCTGGTCTTCGGCCTGGCCATCGGTCTAGTGATCGTGAATATCTTCTACCTGCCGCCGGTGGAACTGGGCGGCCGGCTCAACTTGCTGGCCAGCGCCGTCTTCGTCCTGACCTTTATCGGCAGCGTCGCGGCCGCCAGCTTCCAGGTTCTCTGGGTGTCGATCACTAAGGGCCCGCGGACCAAGAACGCCGTGCTGGCGGTGAAGCTGCGGACCCGTTCGGACCTGATCGTCACCGCCACGGGCCACACGATCTCGCTGATCCCGGGCAGCCTGGTGGTCGACGTCGACCGCTCTACCTCGACGCTCTACCTGCACTGCCTGGACATTTCCTCCCCGGAGAGTGCTGAGCGGTTCCGCGACCAGGTGCGGCGCATCGAAGCCGGACTGATCCGCAGCATTGGAAGCAAGGAGGAACTGGCCATCATCAGGGCCGAGAAACAGAACGCAAGCACGGGAGGCAGCAGATGACAGGCGGCATCATGGACGTGGTCCTGGTGATCGTCGTGGCCATCCTCTCGATCGCCGCGGCGGTGGCGATTTTCCGCGTGGTGAAGGGCCCCTCGATCCTGGACCGCGTGATGGGGATCGACGTCCTGCTGGCCATCGTGTGTGCCGGCATCATCGCCGATATGGCCGTCCGGAAGCACCAGGACAACCTGACCCTGGTGGTCATCATTTCGCTGGTCGGCTTCATCGGCTCCGTGGCGGTGGCACGGTTCGTGATCGACAGGCGGCCGCATGAACATTGATGCCGTCCTCGAAGCAGCCGCAGCGCTCTGCCTGATCACCGGCGCGCTGATGTCCCTGGCCGCGGCCATCGGCATGCTGCGTTTCCCGGACCTGTTGTCGCGCATGCACGCCGCGACCAAGCCGCAGGTCTTCGGGCTGCTGATGCTGCTGCTCGGGCTCGCGCTGCAGCTGCGCAGCTGGGCCGCGGTGCCGGTGCTGGTTGTCGCCTGGCTGTTCCAGCTGCTGACGGTCCCGGTTTCGGCCCACATGGTAGGCCGTGCGGGCTACCGGACCAAGCACCTGCGCAAGGACACCCTGAGCATTGACGAACTGGACGAGGTGGTCCGCAAGGCAGCCGAGGAAGAGGGCGTTCCGGACCGGGGGACTGGAGAGCCGGCCTTCAGCAATTCGGCGGTCGGAAAGGAACTGGATGCGGCGGCGGCGGAAGCCGGACTGGCGGCCGAAGCCGCGGCACATCCGGACAGCCACCGGGGACGCCCCGGCAGCGCCGGAGCGGCGCAACCGGAGTAGTCGGCCCGGCCCGGACGGCCCCCGCCGTCGTTATTTTTTCCTAGACCAGGTCCCGCGTCTTGGTGAAGCGGTTGATGGCCTGCTGCGTTCCGCGCTGCGAGAGCACGCGGATCATGGCGCTGACGCCGCCGGAGATCAGGGCGAACACCAGCGTGGACCGCAGGGTGTTCTCCATGGCCTCGGTATCCTGTTTCGGCGATTCCTTTCCAGTGACCAGCTTCCAGACGATGTCGATCAGCTTCGCGCCGGCCAGGCCGGCCGCAATGCTGACGCCGGTGCCCAACAGCTTCAAGATCAGATGCATTGCCGCTCCCTCAAGTAGGTGATGCTCGTCTACGCCCAGCCTAACCGCTCGCCGCCGATGGCGGCTTCAGGCCGGCCGGAGTGTAGACTGGTAGGCGCTGGCAAACAGCACATTACGACAGGGGAGCGTCCGATCCGGGACCGCGGCAAGCCGCGCGCCGGGCGGGACGCTGAGAGTGCGGCCCACCGCAGACCCTCGAACCTGCTCCGGTTAGTACCGGCGAAGGGAGTCGAGTTCTCAGGGATGCCCGACAGCGGGCTTCCCTCCCCTCCTGCAACTCAGGAGGATTCCATGAGCACTTACGAAAAATCCGCAGCGGCCGGTTCCCGCACGCGCAAATACAGCTGGCGCGTCGTCGACATCGTCGTCGCCGCCCTGATCGCCGTCGCCGGCGGCGTGATCTTCTGGGCCTGGTCGCAGGGTGCGAACCTGGTCTCCGCCCCGATCAATGCCATCTATCCGCCGCTGACCGGCCTGTATGCGGGCGGCTGGATGATCCCAGCCGTGCTGGGCATGCTCATCATCCGCAAGCCGGGGGCAGCGTTGTTCTGCGAAACCGTCGCCGCCACCGGCGAGCTGATCATGGGCTCCCAGTACGGGATGACCGTGCTGGTCTCGGGCATCCTGCAGGGCCTGGGCGCCGAGCTGGTCTTCGCGGCAGTGCGGTACCGGAAGTTCAACCTGCCGGTGGCGCTGCTCGCCGGTGCCGGGGCCGGGCTGTTCTGCGGCCTGAACGACTCCTTCGCACCATGGGGCTGGAACATTGCCTACGAACCAGTGGACAAGCTGGTCTACATCATCTGCACCGCGATATCCGGAGCGATCATCGCCGGTGCCCTGTCCTGGCTGGCCACGCGGGGGCTGGCACGGACCGGCGCGCTCAGCTCGTTCGCGTCGCGCAAGGCAGCCAGCGAACCCGTCTTTTCCTGATGGCTG
>NZ_ANPE02000259.1 GCF_000328305.2 Arthrobacter crystallopoietes BAB-32
CGGCCCCGGAGGACGTCCGCCGCGCCGCCGCGCTGGTCGCCGAACTCGTAAACGGGAGCAAGCCGGAGCACCATCCGGCCGCCAGCGGAGCCACATCATGAGCTTCCATGTCGTGACCGACCCGGCCCAGGTGCGGGAAGTCATGCGCCGCACGGACGATTTCCTGCCCACGAACGCGCTGACCGCCGTCGTACCGCTCTCTCCCGCCGCCTTGCGGATCCTCAGCCGCGCCCGCTTCGCGCTGCCGCCGGTGCTGGCCTCCGCCACCGGCCACGCCCACCTGCGCGTCCGGCGCCTCGTCGCCGCCTTCTTCACGCCGGCGAAGGTCGCTGCCGTTGGTCCCCGGGTGCGCGAGCTGGCGCAGAAACGCGCCGCTGAGGCCGCGGCGGCACTCCATGCGGGGCCGGTGGACCTGGCGGACCTGGTGGCCAAGCACATCCCGCCTGTCGTGATGGCCGAGCTGATCGGCACCGGGCTGCCGGATCTGGACACGCTCAAGCGCTGGAGCCGCGATTCGCTGGAGCTCTTCTGGGGCTGGCCGGACGCGGACCGCCAGCCAGCGCTGGCCGAGAGCGCCGCGGAGTTCTACGCGTGGCTGCGCGGCGAGGTGGACGCCGCCCGCGGCACGGATTCGCTCTTCGGCGTGCTCGACCGGGCCGGCCTCAAGCCCGCGGAAATCTGTTCGCTGGGCTACTTCCTGGTCATCGCCGGGCAGGAAACCACGGCGCAGCTGATCGCCACCGCGTCCTACCGCGCGCTGCAGGAACCCGGGCGCTGGCGGCAGCTGGCCGCTGGCGGCTCCGGCCGGCAGTTCGTGCAGCACGTGCTCGGCACGGAATCGTCGGTCCATACCTGGCGCCGCGCCACCGCCCGCGACACCGAACTGGGCGGAACGCAGCTGCCCGCCGGAGCGGAAATCCTGCTCGAGCTCAGCGGCCACCACCCGCCCGACGCCGCCGCCACGGCCTATTCGCTGGCCTTCGGCCACGGACTGCACCGCTGCCTGGGCGCGAAGCTCGCCGAACTGGAGACCGTGCTCGTGCTCGAGGAAACCGCCCGTGCCCTGCCGGACGTGCAGCTGCACGGGCCCGAGCCCGGCTGGCTGCGGCTGCTGTCCTTCCAGAGCCCCCTCGCCGTCACCGTCTCCCAAGGAACCCCGTGACTCCCCCTACACCGGCTCCAGCCGAAAGGACCCCGTGACTCTCCCTACACACGCCGCCGGCCGGACACAGCCGTCCCTCCCTACACTGCCCCGGATCATCTTCGTGACCGGCACGGACACCGGCGTGGGCAAGACCATGACGACGGCGGCACTCGCCGCCGCGCTGTCCGGCAGCGGGCGGGGGCGGGTGGCGGTGTACAAGCCGGCGCAGACCGGCGTGGCTCCCGGGGAACCCGGGGACATGGACGAAGTGTCCCGGCTCTCCGGGGTGGACCGGGTGTCCGAGGGGATCCGGCTGCGCGCACCGATGGCGCCGGCGGCCGCCGCGCAGCGCGAGGGGGCCACACTGCCCTGCCTGGACCAGCACGTCCGGCACATCAAGACACTGGCGGAGACCGCGGACCACGTGCTGGTCGAAGGCGCCGGCGGCCTGCTGGTGGAACTCGATGGCGAAGGCCATACCCTCGCGGATCTTGCGGCGCGGTTCCCCGGCAACTCAGGCACCGTCGTCGTTGTCCGCAGCGGCCTGGGCACCCTGAACCACACCGTGCTCACACTCGAAGCGCTGCACTCCCGCAGGCTGCCCGTGACCGGAATCGTGGTCGGCTGCTGGCCTGCCCTACCTGATGACGTCGAGCTGGACAACTTGGCCTTCCTGCGCCGGCTTAACGTTCCATTCCTGGGAGCCGTCCCGGCGGGGGCGTCGTTCCTAGCCACGGAAATTTAAGCGATCAACCTGGCCTGTGGATTCACACGAAGTGAATGTGAGGTTGTCCACAACACGCCCGATCCGAGTTGGTGGTTACCAAACCGTTATGTAGTGTTGTCGAAGCGTCGGGGCCTTACCCGGCCAGCTCGAGTGGATTGCCTAACTCTGCCACCACAATTCGAGCCCGTTCAGTTACCGCTGGCAGAGGCGGGGGACCCAATTTTTTGGGCTTCGTTGAAGTCCTTGGGGTGAAGTCGTGGGTACGTATCCGTACTGCCCCACGGCCGGGTGACTCCTACCCGAACCCGACAGCTTACCTCGCAGGCATTGGGAGAGGCACAACCGTGTTCAAGAGCAATTCCGCGCGCCATCGCGCCACCCCGGCCCGCAACTTCCTCATCAGCGAGGCCACCAAGTCCGTTTCCGCCAACGCCGGCAAGGTCGGCCGCAGCGCCGCCGTAGTCACCGCCGGTGCAGGCCTGATGCTCGGTGCGGGCATGCCCGCCGCCAACGCCGCCGGCAGCGCCCCGGACCAGGCTTCCTACACCGCTCCGGCCGTCGCCGCTTCGGATGCTGCTGCCGAGGCCGCCGTCGCCGCCGTGGCCCACAGCGCCGAGACCGCCACCGAAGCCGCCACCCACACGGTTAAGGCCGGCGACACCCTGGGCGCCATCGCCTCGCAGCACGGCGTGGCCCTTGAGGAAGTCTTCGCCGCCAACGGCCTGGGCATGTCCTCGATCATCTACCCGGCGACGTCATCAAGCTCTCCGGCTCTGCCGCCGAGGCCCAGGCCGCTCCAGCCGCCGAAGCCCAGGCCGCTCCGGCCGCCGAGGCTCCGGCTGCCGAGGCCCAGGCTGCCCCGGCCGGGTCCATGAACGTCTCCCTGGCCAGCGCCGACATCAAGCCGGCGTCCACCAGCACCTCCGGCCTGGCCGGCATCGCCCAGTCCATGGTCGGCGTGCCCTACGTCTGGGGCGGCAACACCACCGCCGGCTGGGACTGCTCCGGCTTCACCAAGTGGGTCTACGCCCAGGCCGGCATCGAACTGCCCCGCCTCAGCTACGACCAGGTCGGCGCCCTGACCCCGACCAGCAACCCGCAGCCGGGCGACCTGGTGTCCCAGAACGGTGGCAGCCACGTTGGCATCTACCTCGGCGACGGCAAGATGGTCAGCGCCCTGAACCCGGGCGACGGCACCCTGGTGCACCCGACCAGCTGGATGAGCGTCGACGGTTACTACACCGCTGGCTAAAGCATGAGACTCCGGGCCGGCCCTTCCCCCATCGGCAGGCCCGGGATGGTGGAGAGGCCCCGCTGGCACCACGCCGGCGGGGCTGCTCCCCTTTAAGGACTCCCTTTTGGTGACTCCCCTTTCAGCGGGGCAATAACGACGGCGCCGTCCCCCTTTCGGGGGAGCCCATCCGCCCCCGCGGGGGATCTTGGGCGGGCCGGACGTGGCCAGACTGAAGCCATGACTACACCACCGGCTCCATCTCCCGCTCCGGATTCCTCGGCCACACCAGACTCTGGTCCGCTCCCCGGACCCGACAGAGTTCCCACCCGAGCCGTTGACTCCAAATCACGGCGCTTCCTCCCCGCCGCTCCCCTGGCCACGGCCATAACCGCACTTTTCTACGCCGCCGCAGCCGCCGCCGTCGTACTTTCCGGCAACCGCCTGCCGCTGGCGGACCGCGCGGTCCCGGTGGAAATGGCCCCGCTGAACGGCCCGCTGGGCGACCTAATGATGTACCTGTTGCCCGCCGGTGCAGCAGCCGGCGGGCTGCTGGCGCTGGCAATCCACCTGTCGCGCCGGCCTGGACCCCTGCTGACCGGCGCTGCCGTGGCCTTCGCCGCGCTCTACGCCGGCACCGTCCTGCTGGTGGCGGTGGACACGCGGCTGCTGACGATGCTGGGCTACATCCCGTTCCTGCTGGTCCTCGCCGCCACCGATCCGGCGGCCTTGCCCGCGGACTATGGCTGGCCGATCCTCGGGCATCAGCTCGTGCTGCTCGCCGGCGTCGGACTCTGGGCCCTGACCGCCGCCACCGCAGTCCGCAAGGCAACGGGTACCTGCTCGCACTGCGGCCGGTCCGACCGTAACCGCGGCTGGTTCACCGCGGCGGCCGCCAGGCGATGGGGACCACCAGTCACCATCGCGGCTGCTGCAATTCCCGCATTGTATGCGCTGACCCGGTTCGCCTGGGCGGCCGGCATTCCGCTGGGGATCAGCCCGGATTTCCTGGCGATGATGCAGGGCAACGGGATGGTCCATGCCGGCCTTGGCCTGGCCTCGATGGCAGCGCTCGGCACGATCCTGACACTCGGCCTGCTCCAACGGTGGGGCTCGACCTTCCCGCGCTGGATTCCGGGCCTGGGCGGGCGCAGCGTGCCCATCCTCCTCGCCGTCATGCCTGCCAGCTTGGTCTCCGTCGTGGTCGTTCCGGCCGGCGCCACCTACGTCAGGATCTTCGCCTCGGGCATCCCGACCGGCATCCCGTTCGACGCGGTCAATTGGGCCACCGGCACGCCGACCCTGCTCTGGATCGCGTGGGGCCCGCTGCTGGCGGCGGCCACACTGGCCTACTACCTCAAACGGCGCGGCACCTGCAGCACCTGTGGCCGGGACGGCTGAACATGTCCCGGCGGGCCAACGGCAGAGTCACGGCGGATTCCGTCAGCGCGATAGGCAAGAATAGGGCCATGACGGAGTCGGGCCGGCCGATGGCGAGGCGGGCAGGGCGGATCTTCAGGCACTTCGTGTTCATGATGATCGGCGCCCTGCTCGCCGTGCCCTACATCGCCACATTCATCTGGGCCACGCAACTGGCCGCTGTGGACGCCGGCCTCGCCGCGTTCGCCTTCGCCCTCCTCTTCGCGCTGCTGGCGGTTCCCGCGGCACTGCCTGTGACGCGCGAGCTTGAGCGCACTGCAGTACGGGAGCTGCTCTCGGTGGAGCTGCCCGACCTGCCGGCAGAGTCCGGCTCAGGCCGCCGCTGGCGGGGAGCAGCGTGGTACCTGATCCATCTGCTCGCCGGCTCGCTGCTCCTCTTCACCCTCGTCGTTGCGGGCCCGATGATCCTCGCCGTCGCCTTCCGCTGGCTCGCCGGGCAGTCACAGTCGGTCGCGGAGCTTGCCGCCGTCGTCGTACCCTTTGTGGACACCACGACGGCGGTGCTCTGGACGCTCGGGCTCAGCCTTACCGTGGTTGTTTTCACCGTGTTGACCGGCAGTGCGCTCCCGCATTGGGCCGACCGGATGCTCGGGCCGAGCCCTGCCGAACTGGCGGCGCTGGACGAAGAACGCGCTCGGGACGAAGCCCGGCGGAACGAACTGGCCCGCGAACTGCACGACTCGGTTGGGCACGCGTTGACCGTCACCACGCTGCAGGCCACCGCCGCCCAGGGGCTGCTGGCGCGGAATCCGGACGCGGCCGCCAGGGCCATGCAGGCCGTCGCGGACACCGGCCGCACCGCCCTGACCGAACTCGACCACGTCATCGGCCTCCTCCGCTCGTCCGCCCCTGCCGGCGCCGCCGCCGGGCTGGAAGAACTGCCCCGCAGCCTGGAGCGGTTCGCCATGCAAGGCTTGGCCGTGGAACATGATTACGACGACGAAGGCCTCGCCCGGCTGCCCCGCGACGTGTCCGTCACCGCCCACCGGATTCTGCAGGAGGGCCTGACCAACGCCCTGAAATACGCGCAGCCGAAGCAGGCCAGACCGCAGCTCCGCTCCGACGCCAGCAGCCTGCGGATCAGGCTCAGCAATCCGATTTCCAACACCGCCGACACCCCGGCACCGGCCCCCGCCTCCCATGGCATCACCCGGTCCACCTCCGCCGGCGGCCGCGGGCTGGACGGCATCCGCGAACGCGCCCGGTTGACCGGCGGCTCCGCGAACACCGTGGTCGCTGCCGGTCAATGGATCCTTGAGGTGGAACTGCCCGTGACGGACGGAGCGCCTGGCCTACCCGGACCGCATGCCAGTCAGCGCCCTCTGCACCTCCGCCACTCCCTAACCAGCCGGCGCCCACGGAAGACGGACCCACGCCATGAGTGAGCCCATCCGCATTCTGCTTGCCGACGACGAGCCGCTCATCCGCTCCGGCTTGGCCGCCATCCTGTCACTCGAAGAAGACCTTGCCGTGGTCGGCGAGGCCGGCGACGGCGCCGAGGTGTGGACGCAGGTACGGAAACTGGAGCCCGACGTCGTCATGATGGACGTGCGGATGCCGCGGATGGACGGCATTGAAGCGACCGCCCAACTGGTAGCCAACACCGGCCGGCTCAACCGCGCGCCGAGAATCCTCATCCTGACGACGTTCGAAAGCGACGACTATGTCTACGACGCCCTCAAGGCCGGCGCGGATGGTTTCCTGCTCAAGCGCGCCCGGCCCGACGAGCTCGTCCGCACCGTCCGCGCTGTGGCCGCCGGTGAATCCATCGTTTTCCCGGCGAAGCTGCGGGAACTCGTCGCGGACCGCCAGGACTCCAGACAACCTGGTCAGCCGGATCTCGTGGCCACGGCGGGGTTGAGCAGCCGCGAATCGGAAGTGCTGCAGCACCTCGCGCACGGCCGCAACAACCAGGAAATCGCCCAGCAGATGTTCCTCGGCGTCGAGACCGTCAAGAGTCACATCGGCTCGATCCTGGCGAAGCTGGGCGTACGCGACCGCACCCAAGCAGTTATCGCGGCCTACGAATCCGGGTTCATCCGGCCCGGCAAGTAGCTGCCGCGCCTGCCTGCTCGCCAGCTAGTCCGCGTCCGCCATGCCTGCCTGCTCGCCAGCTAGGCCCGGTTTGCCACTGCTCTTGGCCCGGAACTACGCCCGGTCCGCCACCTGTTCGTGTCCCGATTCCCGGGCGCAGTGCGCGCAGCAGTAAATCTGCTCCCCGGCCTCAACGCCGTGGCCAAGGACGCGGCACCCGCAGTGCGCGCAGGTCGGCGCCATCGCATGGACGGCGCACTCGAAGCTGTCGAAGGTTTTGGTCTCGCCGCCCTTGGTGATGGTGAACGTCTTGTCGTAGGTGTTGCCGCAGGTGTCGCACGTGGCCATGATGAGGCTCCTCGTTCCGATCACGCCGGCCGTTTCGTCGGGCCGGCTCGCTTGCCTTATCCAACATCAGCAAACTTACTATCCTCAGGAACAAATGCAATGCCCATGGTTGGGCCCCGGGTAAGGTGAGCAAAGTGGACCTCGCAAGCATCGCCGTCGAACTTTATGCGCTGACGCCCGACGAGTTCACGGCCGCCCGCAACGCGCGGGCCAAGGAAGTCGGCGGGACCGGCGACAAGGAGCTCGCCAAGCAGGTCAAGACGCTGCCCAAACCGTCGACGGCGGCGTGGCTGGTTAACATGCTTGTCTCCCGGCGGCGCGAGGAGACTGACCAAGTGCTGGAACTCGGGGCGGCACTGCGCGAGGCGCAGGACGAGCTGGACCCGCAGCAGCTGAGGGAACTCAGCCGGCAGCGGCAACAGCTGCTGGCCGCCGTCATCAGGGAAGGGCGGGCCCTGGCCGCGGAACTGGGACATCCTGTCAGCGAGGCTATCGGCGCCGAAGCCGAACAAACCCTGCGCGCAGCCATGACGGATGCGGATGCCGCTGCTGCAGTGGCCGGCGGCCGGCTGGTCCGCTCGTTGACAGCCAGCGGGCTGGAACCCGTCGACTTGTCAGGCGCCGTAGCGGGCCCGCTACCCTCCGTTCGCTCCGCTAGGACGGGGAAGCCGGCGAAGTCCACTCGACCCAAGGTTGTCGAAGAGCCGGAGACCGCGGGAAAACGCCGTGCCGAACGTGCCGACCGGGCGGAGAAGCGCAGGGCCGAAGAGGCGGAGCGGGCCGCCCAGCAGGCGAAGGCCGAGCTTGAGCGGGCCGAGAAGCGCGTGGAAAAGGCCGAGGCCGAGGTGGAGAAGGCAGAACAACGGCGCCAGGATGTCGAAGCCCGGCGCGAGGAGCTGGCCGCGGAACTGGCGGAGCTGAAGGAGCGGATTCGCGAACTGGACAAGGACATCGCCGCCGTCGACCGCGAGGCCGACATCGCGCAGGGCGTCCAGGACGAAGCCGAAGCAGCGCTCGGCAAGCTCCAGGCGGAGGCGTACCGGGCGCGCAAACGGCTCGATCAGCTCTAGCGACGGCGGCTCTTCCCGCCAGTGCCGCTGCTAGTTCTCGCCGTCCTCTGCGTTTTCGGAGTTCCCGGAGCCTCCGGTGTTCCCTGCGGAGCCGGCGCAGGTCTGGTTCAGCTGCTGGACGGCTTCGGCCGGAACCTCGTCGCCGGCCTTGGCAACTTCGTTCAGCGGGCCGGTGATCGATTCGGGCGCGCCGGCGGATTCGGCGGCTGCCACCAGCCCGGACAGCACCTGCTGCTCGGACGCGCTGACCGCACCGTCTTCGATCGTCGCGCAGATCTGTGCCGTCACTTCCTGGACAGCAGCGTCAGTGATGTCGGAAACCGCCTGGTTCGCGGCGTCGGTAGCTGCCTCCTCCACGGCGGCGCAACCGGAAGCAAGGAGGGCGAGGGGCAGAAGGATCAGAGCTGAAAGTCGTCGCATCGTTGGTCCAGTTTACCTGCCGGTCCGGAAGCCGCGGTCAGGCTGTGACCCGTCTCCCACTCGCAGAGCAGAGGCAACTTCGGCGTGGCTTCGCTGCCGGCCCGCTCTTCGTTCCCGGGCCGGCAGGCAAGCCCGCTCAGCCGACGGCTAGCCGGTTTTCTTCCGCTGCCGCGGGCTTCGGGTCCTTCACGAACAGGCCGGCGACAATCGCCAGGAGCGAGATCACCGCGCCGCACAGGAAGGCGGCCTGGGTCCCTCCGGCCAATGCCTCAAGCTCCCCCGCGCCGGCGGATGCGAGCCCCGCGGACTGGAGAGTCATCACCGAGATGAACAAGGCCGTACCTGCGGCGCCGGCCAACTGCTGCACCGTGCCGACCACCGCGGAGCCGTGCGAATACAACTCGGGGCGCAGGGCCGCCAGGGCCGAGGTCAGCAGCGGCGTGAACATCAGGCCCAGCCCGACGCTCAGGAAAACATGCGCCACCAAAACCAGCGCGACCGGCGTCGTCGCATTCATCATTGCGAGCCCCCAGAACACCAGGCTGACCAGGACCGCACCCGGCAGGACGAGGATGCGTGATCCGCGGGCGTCGTAGATCCGGCCGACCACCGGACCAAGCAGGCCCATGACCAGGCCGCCCGGTAGCAGCAGCGCGCCGGTAGCCAGCGGATCCAGGCCGAGCACGGACTGCAGATAGATCGGCAGGACGATGATCATGCCGAACAACGCCATCATCAACACCACCACGGTCAGGATAGAGACCGTGAACGCGCGCGACGTGAAGGTCCGCAGATCCAGCAGCGCCTTGTCCTCCCGCTGCAGCGACCGCTGACGGAGCACGAACAACAGCAATGCGGCGCCGCCGACGACCAGGGGCAACCAGGCGGGCACCGCTCCCCCGCCATGCGCGGCCTCGCCCAACTGGCTCAACCCGTAGATCAGGCCGCCGAAGGCGAATGCGGAAACCACCACGGAGGGCACATCGATCGGCGCATGTTTCGGCTCGGTCACGTTCTGGATCCGGAGCACGCCCAGCGACAACGCGGCGACCGCGATAGGCAGCACCAGCCAGAACATCCAGCGCCAATCAAGAATGCTGAGGATAAATCCGGAAATCGTGGGCCCGATGGCCGGTGCTACGGAAATGACGATGGAAATGTTGCCCATGACTTTTCCACGGGACGACGGCGGTACCAGAGTCATCACCGTAGTCATCAGCAGGGGCATCATGATCGCCGTCCCCGTCGCCTGGATCACCCGGCCGACAAGCAGGACCTCGAAGCCGGGGGCCAGCGCGGACACCAAAGTCCCCAAGCTGAAGAGCGTCATCGCCGCCGCGAAGACGGGACGTGTGTTGAACCGCTGGAGCAGGAACCCGGTTACCGGGATCACCACGGCCATCGTCAGCATGAACGCCGTGGTCAGCCACTGAGCCGCGCCTGCAGTAATGTCGAGGTCCCCCATTAGCCGTGGCAGCGCGACGCCCATGATCGTCTCATTGAGAATCACCACGAACGCGGACACCAGCAGCAGCGATATCACTGTCCGGTCTCGTGAAGACAGCGCACCATCCGCTGTGATCGTCCCGTCCGGCCCGGCATGTGGCTGCTGCTGTGCCTGTTCGAGGGTCGTTTCGTTTTCAGGCACAGCCATTCCTTCGAGAGCAAGTAGATAATGTAGGGCAGATTCGGGAGCCGGCCGAAGTGATCGGCAATTCTCGATCAGTAACGCACAAGCACACAGCATAAACGCCAGCCGCAATCCGGTCTATTCCCCGCCTCCGGCGAGCCTCCAGATCCTCTTGTCAGGGCACGCCCGGCAGGGTCAGAAGGGTGGTGGTTCGGGGTTGTCGAAGGGGTCTGGTGGTGGCGGTGGTGGTGGTTGGACGCCGTGGGAGATCCAGGATCCGTCGGGGTAGCTGGTGTAGGCGTGGCGGGATTTGGTCTGGTGGTGGAGGACGCCGTTGTCGCCTTGCCAGACGCGGCCGCCGTCGGCGTGCTTCGACAGATGATCGGATTTGCAGCGCAGTGCAAGATTATTCA
>NZ_ANPE02000258.1 GCF_000328305.2 Arthrobacter crystallopoietes BAB-32
GTGCCGGCGACCTCGCGGACGAACGCGCCGAGCGCCCGGCCCAGCTCAACCGGCCGGCCCAGCGAGTCACCCTTCCAGAACGGCAGCTTGCCCGGCTGGCCGAACGCGGGGGAGACCAGCACCCGGTCGTGCGTGATGTCCTCGATCTTCCAGCTGGTGGCCCCGAGGGCGAACACATCGCCGACGCGGGATTCGTAGACCATCTCCTCGTCCAGCTCGCCCACCCGGCGGCCGCCCTTGCCTGCGCCGTCCTCGGAGCCCACAAGGTAGACGCCGAACAGGCCGCGGTCCGGAATGGTCCCGCCGGAGGTCACGGCGAGGCGCTGGGCCCCGGGCCGGCCGGTGATCGTGCCGGCGACGCGGTCCCACACAATCCGGGGGCGCAGTTCGGCGAACTCGTCGCTCGGGTAGCGTCCGGCCAGCAGGTCCAAAGTGGCGTCGAAGGCGGACCGGGGGAGCGTGGCGAAGGGCGCGGAACGGCGTACGACGTCGAACCATTCCTCCACGTCGATACTTCCGAGCGCGGTGGCCGCCACGGTCTGCTGCGCGAGGATGTCCAGCGGATTGGCCGGGATGAAGAGGGGTTCGATCCGGCCGGCGAGCATCCGCTCCACCGTGACGGTGGTGTTGACCAGGTCCTGGCGGTGTTTCGGGAAGAGCACCCCTTGGGAGGTCTCGCCGACCTGGTGCCCGGCGCGGCCCACCCGCTGCAGCCCGCTGGCCACCGACTGCGGGGACTCCACCTGGACCACCAGGTCCACGGCGCCCATGTCGATGCCGAGTTCCAGGCTGGAGGTGGCGACGACGCAGCGCAGCCGGCCGGTTTTCAGGTCATCCTCGATCTGGGCGCGCTGGTCCTTGCTGACCGAACCGTGGTGCGCCCTCGCCAGCACTGCGTCGGCGCCCGACATGCTCCCGGCCTGCGCCATGATCTGCGCCGGCGGCTTCGGGGCGGCCCCGGCCGGCTCATCCCAGACCGAGGGAGACTGCCGCTCGGTCCAGATTTCGTTGAAGCGGGCGGTCAGCCGCTCGGCCAGCCGGCGTGAGTTGGCGAAGACGATGGTGGCGCGGTTGGCCGCGATGAGGTCCACGATCTTCTCTTCGACATGCGGCCAGATCGACGCCGGCTGCGCGCCGGGACCGAGCTCCTCCTGGCTGGGTGCGGCCAGCGCCGTCATGTCCTCCACCGGCACCGAGACGGTCAGGTCCCACGACTTCTTCGCCGGCGGAGCCACGATATCCACCGGGGCGTTGCCGCCGAGGAAGCGCGCGACGGTCTCCAGCGGCTCGACCGTCGCGGACAGGCCGATCCGCTGCACGCGGCCGGGCAGCAGGGCATCGAGCCGCTCGAGCGACACCGCGAGGTGGGCCCCGCGCTTGGTTCCGGCGACGGCGTGGACTTCGTCGACGATCACGGTGTCCACCGCTGACAAAGTCTCCCGCGCCTTGGAGGTCAGCATCAGGAACAGGGACTCCGGCGTCGTAATCAGGATGTCCGGCGGATGCGTCAGCAGCCGGCGGCGCTCATTGGCCGGTGTGTCGCCGGACCGCACGCCGACGGTGATGTCCGGGGCGGCCAGGCCCAGGCGCTTGGCGGTCTGCGTGATGCCGATCAGCGGAGCCCGCAGGTTCCGCTCCACGTCCACGCCGAGGGCCTTGAGCGGCGAAATGTAGAGGACACGCGTGCCGCAGGACGCCTTCTTCCGGACGGGCTTCAGGTCTTCGATGGGCAGTTCGGCGGGAGCATCGGCCGAAGCGATGAACTTGTCCAGCGCCCAGAGGAAGGCCGCCAGCGTCTTGCCCGAACCGGTCGGCGCGACCACCAGGGCATGAGAGCCCGCCGAGATGGCGTTCCAGGCTCCGGCCTGCGCTTCGGTGGGCGCGCGGAATGCGCCGGCGAACCATTGGCGGGTCGCCGGCGTGAAGCGGTCGAGGACCGTGGCCGCGGCTGGTGGCTGTCCCATCGTGCCCAGCCTACGCCCGGGCGCTGACAGTTTGCCGGTCAGGCAGGCTGGAAGGCCCCGACGGTCATCAGGACGATTTCATCGTTGGCGCAGCCGATGGCATCCTGCGGGGCGGTGAGCCAGGCGGTGTCGTTGGGCGGATAGACCCGCAGCCCCACGGCCTCGGTCTGGTCGCATTCCGGGCCGTAGTTGCCGGCGTTGGTCTGCTGCAGCTGCGCCGCGGCGGAGGCTCCCGGCGCCAGCGTGA
>NZ_ANPE02000257.1 GCF_000328305.2 Arthrobacter crystallopoietes BAB-32
CAGGCCCGGCGCATGAGCCAGGGGCAGGGGCCGGCCCGCGTCCGGGTGACCGCCCCGCGGACGAGGGCAGTCGTGGCGCGCAGCCGGTTCAGCGTCTCGCGCGAGCTGGCCGAACAGTCCGAACTCGGCGAAATGTTCGTCCGCTCGCTGATGCGCTCGCAGCTGCGCCTGGCCCTCGTGGTCGCCGGCGGCTTCGCCCTGATCCTGCTGGGTGTGCCTGCACTGATGCTGCTCTTCCCCAGCATCAACAACATGACCGTCTTCACCGTGCCGCTGCCCTGGGTGCTGCTCGGCGCTGCCATCTACCCGGTCATCATCATCTGCGCCGCGCTCTACAACCGTGCTGCGGCCCGCAATGAGCACCGTTTCCGGCAACTGGTCGACGACGGCCGCAGCCCCCGTCCGGTCTGGACGGCAGATCCCGAATGAACCCCCTGGTCCTGGCCGCCCTTGCCGCAGTCTGCGCTGCGACCGTCCTGATCAGCATCTACGGGCTGCGGATCTCCCGGACCACCGGGGATTTCTATGTCGCTTCCCGGACGGTGCGGCCGTGGTGGAACGCGTCGGCGATCGGCGGCGAGTACCTGTCGGCCGCCAGTTTCCTGGGCGTCGCCGGGCTCATCCTGGTCTCCGGCATCGACGCGCTGTGGTTTCCGATCGGCTACACCGCCGGCTACCTGATGCTCCTGTTGTTCGTGGCCGCCCCGCTGCGCCGCTCCGGCGCCTACACCATCCCCGACTTCGCCGCAGCCCGGCTGGACTCGCGGCCGGCCCGCCGGGTGACCAGCATCCTCGTGGTGGTCATCGGCTGGCTCTACATTGTGCCCCAGCTGCACGGTGCCGCCCTGACCGTGCGCATAACTACCGGCCTCCCCGCATGGGTGGGCGCCGCCGTCGTTGTTGTGGTGGTGGTCCTGACAGTGATTGCGGGAGGAATGCGCTCAATCACCTTCGTGCAGGCCTTCCAGTACTGGCTGAAACTGACGGCGCTTGCGGTGCCGGCTGTCTTCGTGCTCCTCAGCCTCGGGGCGCAGGGCGCGCCGATTACCGACGGCGGGGCCGCATTCCACCGGGACCTCGATGTGACGGACCAGGCCTCCCTCTACCGGAACGCCTCGCTGGTCATCGCCCTGCTCTTCGGCACCCTCGGGCTGCCGCATGTGCTGGTGCGCTTCTACACCAATCCCGACGGACCGGCGGCACGCCGGACGACGCTGATCGTGCTGGGCCTGCTGTCCCTGTTCTACGTGTTCCCAACCATCTTCGGCGTGCTTGGGCGGATCTACACGCCGGAACTGGCCGAGGGCGGCCAGGCAGACGCAACGGTGCTGCTGCTCCCCCAGCAGGTGGTCGGCGGCACCGCAGGCCAGTTGCTGGCCGCCCTGGTCACCGGCGGGGCGTTCGCCGCGTTCCTGTCGACGACGTCCGGACTGGTGGTCTCGTTGGCCGGCGTGGTCAGCCAGGACCTCTTCCGTGGCAGCGTCCGGGGGTTCCGCTGGGCCGCGGTGCTCTCCGCCGTGGTCCCGTTGGCGGTGGCATTGGGCACCGATTCGCTGGCGCTGGCCGGGAGCATCGGGACGGTCTTCGCCTTCACGGCCTCCACGATCTGCCCGATGCTGCTGCTGGGGATCTGGTGGCGCGGCCTGACCGCGGCGGGCGCCATTGCAGGCATGGTTGCCGGTGCCCTCGCCTGCGGGGCAGCAGTCATCTCCGCCGCTGCCGCCGGCGCTGCGCTGGGCCCGTTCGCGGAGCTGCTGGCCCACCCCGCGGCTTGGAGCGTTCCGACGGCGTTTGCGGTCACTATCGCGGTCTCGAAGCTGACCGCTGCCCGCCGCCCGGCCACCGTCAGCCGGGTGATGGCGCGGCTGCACACCCCGGAACCGGTCCACGCCGGGTGGCGGCCTGCCGGGCCCCAGGACTAGTCGATCGCTGCCATCAGTTCGACGACGCGGTCCAGGAACGCATCCACCTGGGCTTCTTCGTAGCCTGCCTCGCCCTTGGCTTCGCGGAACACGGCTCGCCGGACCACATCCACGCTCAGCGGCTGGTCGTTCTCCAGGTACCCGATCAGTTCACTGCAGAGCGCGTCCACGTCGTCGATGTTGTAGCTGGGCGCATTGCGCTTGGACGGGCGGCGGAAACGTTCGCCCGGAGCCCGGTGCAGGCGGCCCCGCAGGACGGCAGAGGCCCTGCCGATTTCCGCCAGCCAGACTTCCTCGCCCTGGGCATCGATCAAGGCATCGCGCTCGCGCTGGGCGAAGACGTCCTCGAGCCGGTCCAGTGCGGAATCCACCGCCCGCGGGTCATAGCCGCCGCGTGCCGGTTCGAACGTCATCTCCCGCACGTCCCGGCTGGTGATCCGGCCGTTGTCCCCGGCGTGTGCGTTGAAATGCTCGCGCGCGTGGGCCAGGAACTGGTCCACCTGGCGGACGTTGTAGCCGTGCTCGCGGCGTCCCACCCGTTCGAACGGCGCCGTATCCTTACCCGAATCGCTTGCTTGTCGCGCCATGGTCAGCTGGTGCATCCCCCTTCAAGAGCGGCAGGCCGGGCCGCCGCAGTCCATGCTTGGTCCGGCTCTGCCGCCGGAGGATCAGTCAATAGTTTAGGCGCTGCTCGCACTGCCCGTGTCCGCGGCGGAACTCAGATGGCGCCGGGCGCCAGCAGCACCGCCAGGACATAGGCCACCGGCGCGGCGAAAACGATGGAATCCAGCCGGTCCATGACGCCGCCGTGGCCGGGCAGGATGTTGCTCATGTCCTTGATGCCGAGTTCACGTTTGACCATGGATTCGGCGAGGTCGCCTGCCGTGGACGCCGCCACCGTGGCGATGGCGAGCACCAGGCCGAACCACCACTGCAGGTCCAGGATGAACAGCGAGCACAGCACGCCGACCACAATCGCGCCGCCGACCGAGCCGGCGAAGCCCTCCCAGGATTTCTTCGGGCTGATCTTCGGCGCCATCGGATGCTTGCCGAAAAAAACCCCGACCAAATAGCCGAACGTGTCGTTCGCCACCACGAGCAGCAGCATGGTCGCCACCTTGAGGGCGCCGTCCTCCTCGTCGAGGAGCAGCACGGCGAAACTGATGAACAGCGGCACCCAGCAGAGCACGAACACTCCGGACATGATCCGGCGCACCGCGTCCCGCGACGACTCCAGGCACTGATAAACCATGATGGCCACTGCCGTCGCCACCAGCGCGAAGGCCTGCGCTTCCGGTCCACCGTAGTAGGCGGCTACCGGCATCGTCACGGCACCGGCGTAGAGCGGGGGCTTCGGCACATGGATGTCTTTGACGGCCAGCGCGCGCGACACTTCCCACACGCCGATGACGCAGAAGGCAGCCACCAGGGCCACAAAGGCGTCCGGCAGGAAGAACAGCCCGATCAGGACGCCGAGCAGCAGGGTCAGGCCCACCGCGATGGCTGCGGGAAGGTTGCGCCCGGCCCGGGAGGGCTTGACGGCGGCACGCTGCCGCCGTCGGCCCGCTCCGGCCGTTTGCTTGCCGGAACCAGCCTCAGGTGCCGGCGGACCGCCAGCCTGGGTTGAAGGCTGGTCCGTATCCATCAGACTTCGAGCAGCTCTGCTTCTTTGCGCTTGAGCAACTCGTCCACGTTGTCGGTGTGGGCCTTCGTCTTGGCGTCGAGGTCCTTCTCCGCGCGCGAACCCTCATCCTCGCCGATCTCCCCGTCCTTGACCAGCTTGCCGATGGTGTCCATCGCGCGCCGGCGGATGTTGCGGATGGAGACCTTGGCGTCTTCGGCCTTGCCGCGGACCACCTTCACGTACTCCTTGCGCCGTTCCTCCGTCAGCTCCGGCAGGACCACGCGGATGACGTTGCCGTCATTGGCCGGGTTGGCGCCGATGTCGGACTCGCGCAGCGCCTTTTCGATGTCGTTCAGCGCCGCCTTGTCGTACGGCGTGATGAGCAGGGTGCGGGCCTCGGGGTTCTGGAAAGACGCCAGCTGCTGCAGCGGGGTCGGGGTGCCGTAGTAGTCCACCGTGACCTTGGAAAACAATGCCGGGTTGGCCCGCCCAGTGCGGACAGTCGCGAAGTCTTCCTTGGCCACTTCGACGGCCTTGTCCATCTTCTCGACAGCCTCAAGCATTGTTTCCTGAATCACGGTCTCTCCTTCGACATTCTTCTCCGCTGCACGCGGTTTAGGACTCTGTTACCCATCCTAGGCCATGCGGCCCGGCATCCCTGGTCAGGCGGAAACGAAGGTTCCGATCTTCTCCCCGAGGATAGCCCGGCTGACATTCCCTTCGCCTTCCATGCCAAAGACGACCATGGACAGCTTGTAGTCCCTGCACAGGCTGAAGGCGGTCTGGTCCATGACACGGATGTTGCGGATCATGGCCTCGTCGTAGGTGAGCTCGTCGAGCTTCTGGGCCTGCGGATCCTTCTTCGGGTCTGCCGTGTAGACCCCGTCCACACCGTTTTTGGCCATAAGTACGACGTCGGCATGCACTTCCAGCGCACGCTGGGCTGCGACTGTGTCAGTGGAGAAATAGGGCAGTCCGGCGCCGGCGCCGAAGATGACGACCCGGCCCTTCTCCATGTGGCGGATCGCCCGACGCGGGATGTAGGCCTCGGCGACCTGGCCCATCGTGATGGCGCTCTGCACACGGGTGTCGACCCCTGCCTGCTCGAGAAAATCCTGCAGCGCCAGGCAGTTCATCACGGTGCCTAGCATGCCCATGTAGTCGGCCCGCGACCGGTCCATGCCGGACTGGGAGAGTTCGGCCCCGCGGAAGAAGTTTCCGCCGCCTACCACGATGGCCACTTCCACCTGCCCCACCGTGGCGGCAATCTGCTTGGCGATGCCCCGCACTGTATCGGGATCCACGCCGAGCTTGCCGCCGCCGAAGACCTCACCAGAGAGCTTGAGCAGGACCCGCCGCCGCTTGGGCTGGACGTCGGCAGCGTTGGTTTCGGTTACGGTCTCGGATTCCACTGTGCCTCCCGGGCATACGTTGGTTCGACAGTTGATGATCGGCTCGTTGAAGTTATCGGGCAGGAAAAAGGGGCGGCCACCATTGGTGACCACCCCCTCTTCACTGGTCGGATCGACGCCGCCTAGGGCACGATCCTCAGGATCGCTATCGGCGATGTTATCAGGCGCCCACGCGGAAACGTGCGACTCCGGTGGCATTGGCACCGGCCTGCTCGAGGACCTTGCCGACCGACACCTTCGGGTCCTTGGCAAACGGCTGGTCGAGCAGCACGATCTCCTTGAAGAACCCGTTCAGGCGGCCTTCGACGATCTTCTGCAGCGCAGCTTCCGGCTTGTTCTCGGCACGAGCGGTTTCTTCCGCAATGCGGCGCTCGTTCTCGACGGTGTCGGCCGGAACTTCGTCGCGGGTCAGGTAGGTCGGAGCGAATGCAGCGGCGTGGACCGCGACGTCGTGGGCGGCCTCGGCTGCACCGTTGCCCTCGGCGTCGACGGCGAACAGGACGCCAACCTGGGCCGGCAGGTCCTTGGACGTCTTGTGCAGGTAGGCGTCGACGGTCTTGCCCTCAACGCGTGCGACACGGCGGACGATAACCTTCTCGCCCAGCACTGCGCCCTCTTCGATGACGAAGTCGGCGAGCTTCTTGCCCTCGACCTCAGCGGCCAGCAGGCTGTCCAGGTCTGCGGCGCCGGAAGAAACGGCAACCTCGAGGACCTTGTCGGCCAGGGCGATGAACTTGTCGTTCTTGGCCACGAAGTCGGTCTCGCAGTTGACCTCGACCATGACGCCTACGGTTCCGTCGATGACCTTGGCGGCAACCAGGCCCTCGGCGGTGGAACGGCCCTCGCGCTTGGTGGCGCCCTTCAGGCCCTTGATACGGATGAGCTCCATGGCCTTTTCGGCGTCGCCGTTGGCCTCGTCGAGAGCCTTCTTCACATCCATCATGCCGGCGCCGGTGCGCTCGCGCAGAGCCTTGATATCAGCAGCGGTGTAATTCGCCATTTGGACTCCAGTCCCTCCGTAGTAAGTACTTGTGCTGTTCCACCAGCGCGGCTGGCCGAAGTTCGGCCAGCCGCGGCGGTGGAGACCCGCCAGGCCGCGAAGGGCCTGCCGGGAAATCGGATTTACTTTTCGGTCTCGGATTCAGCAGCAGCCTCGGCCGGCACGGCCTCGGCAGCCGGAGCTTCGGCGGAACCGGAGCCCTCGAGCAGCTCGCGCTCCCACTCGGCCAGCGGCTCTTCGGTGCCGGTGGCAGCAGCGCCGCCGCCTGCAGCGCGGTTGTTGCGGGCGATCAGGCCCTCTGCAACAGCGTCTGCGACAACGCGGGTCAGCAGGTTGACGGAGCGGATGGCGTCGTCGTTGCCCGGGATCGGGAAGTCGACCTCATCCGGATCGCAGTTGGTGTCCAGGATGGCCACCACGGGGATGTTGAGCTTCTGGGCCTCGTCGACAGCCAGGTGCTCCTTCTTGGTGTCCACGATCCAGACCACGGACGGAGCCTTGGTCAGGTTGCGGATACCGCCGAGGGTGGTCTCCAGCTTGGTCTTCTCGCGCTGGAGCAGCAGGAGCTCCTTCTTGGTGCGGCCGGAACCTGCAACATCTTCGAAGTCGATCTCCTCGAGCTCCTTCAGGCGCTGGATGCGCTTGGAGACCGTGGAGAAGTTGGTGAGCATGCCGCCCAGCCAGCGCTGGTTGACGTACGGCTGGCCGACGCGGGTCGCCTGCTCGGCGATGGCTTCCTGGGCCTGCTTCTTGGTGCCGACAAACAGCACGGTTCCGCCGTGGGCCACGGTGGCCTTGACGAATTCGTAGGCGCGGTCGATGTAGGACAGCGACTGCTGCAGGTCGATGATGTAGATGCCGTTGCGCTCGGTGAAGATGAAGCGCTTCATCTTCGGGTTCCAACGGCGGGTCTGGTGGCCAAAGTGAACGCCGCTGTCAAGCAGCTGGCGCATGGTAACGACTGGCATGTCGTCACTCCTTCCGGCAGGCTGCCGCAATCGTGCGGGCAGTACTGCCACTAGACGGTTATCAGCCCGTGGCCCGGTTGGGCGGGGCTCCTGGCACCGGCCAGCCCTGGTCAACGAGGATCAGGGCGCACGTCCGGACCGGCCGAGCCGGACCGCCTGGACGTACTCCTGCCGGGAAGATTTCCCGGCGGGTAACAGATGCGCGTAGTCAGTTCGTTCTTCATCTCAGATCCGCACGTAGTTTGGACATGACTCATGGAGACAGAAAACTGCTGTGCCAAGTGTACTACAACGCGGGGGCGCAGGCCGACGCGAGGGACGCGCTCGGAGCCTCCCTGCACAAGGCGGCGAAGCTGCTGCCGCATCCACATACCCGGCTGGCTCCAGCGAACTTTCGACCACCGCCGGACAGCATCGTTGCATGGCATTCGACGCGAAGTCTTTCCGCCTGCCGGCGCTGGCCCTCCTGCTTGCAGCGCTGGTGCTGGCCGCCCCCTCGGCCGCCGCCGGTTCCCGCGCCGGCGGCTTTGCCCCCGAGTGGAACTGGCCGGCCGACCCGGTTCCGCAGGTCCTCAAGACCTTCGATCCGCCGCCCGAGTCCTGGCTCAGCGGCCACCGCGGTGTCGACCTGGCGGCTCCTGGCGGCGGCGAGGTGCTCGCCCCGGAGGCGGGCCGCGTCAGTTTCGTCGGCACAGTCGTCGACCGCCCGGTCATCACGATCGACCACGGCAGTGGACTGCGCAGCAGTTTCGAGCCGGTGCGGAGCACCCTGGCCAAGGGCGACCTCGTCGATGCAGGCGACGCCATCGGCACTGTAGCCGGCGCCAGGCACTGCTCGCCGGGCTGCTTCCACTGGGGAGTAAGGCTTGGCGAGGACTACATCAATCCCCTGCAATTCGTCGTGGACCTGCGCCCCTCCGTGCTCCTGCCGCGTCCGGCGGAGATTGCCCCTTAGACGAAGGCGGCAATGCCGGTGATGGCGCGGCCGACCACCAATGAATTGATCTCATGGGTGCCCTCATACGAGTAAATCGCTTCGGCGTCGGCGAAGATCTTGGCCATCTCATAGTCCGCGACGATGCCGTTGCCGCCGAGGATGCTGCGGCCGAGGGCCACGCTTTCACGCATCCGCGCGGTGGTAAAGGCCTTGGCGAGGGCGGATTGTTCGTCCTGCGCGGCCCCGGCATCCTCCAGCTGCGCCAGCTGCACCATCATGCCCATCGACGCCACCGCATTACCGAGAATCTGCACGAGCTGCTGCTGGACCAGCTGGAAGGAGGCCAGCGGCTTGCCGAACTGCTGGCGCTGGAGCGAGTAGTTCCGGGCGACGTCGAAGGCAGCCAGCTGCTGCCCGACCGCCTGCCAGGCCACCGCCAGTCGCGTGACCTTCAGGACCTTGTTGGTGTCCTTGAAGCTGTTGGCACCCTGCAGCCGGTACTCCTCCGGCACCGCGACGTTGTCGAGGATGATGTCGGCGTTCTGGACGGTCCGCAGGCTGATCTTGTTCTCGATCTTGGTGGCGGTGTAGCCAGGGAGGCTGGTATCAACGAGGAACCCCTTGACCTGGTTGTCATCCAGGTCCCGTGCGAAGATGACGACCCAGTCCGAGAAGGTGGCATTGCCGATCCAGCGCTTGGCCCCGTTCAGGATCCACTGGCCGCCCTCCCGCCGGGCCGTAGTGCGCGTCCCGCCGGCAACGTCCGAGCCCCCCAGCGGCTCCGTCAGGCCGAAGGCGCCGATCTTCTTCAGCGCGTAGATATCCGGCAGCCACGCCTCCTTCTGCTCATTGGAGGCCAGCACCTCGATCGATCCCGTAAACAGTCCATCATGGACGCCCATGAAGGTGGCGATCGAGGTATCTGCCCGAGTGAATTCGGCATGGATCATTCCCGCCAGAAGATTCGAATGGCCCTGCCGGCGCACCGGCGAGACGACATCCAGTTCCGCCAGCTTCGGAATGATCTCCGTGGGGAATTGGCCCCTCGTCCAGCAATCCACAGCAATGGGCCGAACCTCCTTGGCCAGCCAGTCCCGCACCTCCTGCAGCCGGTCCCGTTCGGCCGGCGCGAGCAGCTGCTCGAAGGCGTAGAAATCGCCGTCGGAGTAGGGAAGGTTGTCCGGATCAATCACAGTGCGCCCCATGGCTGCTCCTTGGTTGTGCCGCCGGCGCCGAAGCCAGCCGTCGTGAACAAGTTACTGGGAAGTAACTTAGTCTATCGGCGGCGCTTCGGCAACGGCAGGCGGCGGTGCTGCCTGCGGCGGAACGGACAAGGCCCCGGCGGAACCCGT
>NZ_ANPE02000256.1 GCF_000328305.2 Arthrobacter crystallopoietes BAB-32
GCCGGCGGGCGGCCAGGTGCCCGAGTTCCACCAGCTCCAGCGCGCGCTGCGCCTGGGCCTGGGCGTCGCGGACCTTGCGGCGCTTGAGCCCGAAGGCGACGTTGTCCAGCACGCTCATGTGCGGGAACAGGGCGTAGTTCTGGAAGACGGTGTTGACCGGACGTTCATGGGCGGCGGTGCGGGTGATGTCCTGGCCGCCGATCCGGATGGTGCCGGAGGTGGGCTGCTCCAGCCCGGCCACCATGCGCAGCGTTGTGGTCTTGCCGCAGCCCGACGGTCCAAGCAGCGCGAAGAACGAGCCGGCCGGGATGGTCAGGTCCAGGTCGTCCACGGCGACGAAGTCCGTGAACCGTTTGGTGACCGACGCCAGCGTCAGGTCCGCTCCCCCACTGTCCCGGCCACCCGCCGTCGTTGTTTCCTCTGCGAAATGCTGCTGGACCATCAATTGCCGATCGCTTTCTGGAACCGGTCACTGAAGTCCGTCTCCTCTTCCGCAGTGAGGGTCCGCAGCACGTGGGCGTTGGCGAGGAAGTCGTCCGTGGGGAAGATCAGCGGGTTCTCGACCAGTTCCGGATCGATGGCCTCCATGGCCTCGCGGGCACCTGGACGGGGCAGATGTAGTTCACGTAGGCGGCCACTGTCGCCGCATTCTCCGGATCGTAGTAGTAGTCCATCAGGGCCTCGGCGTTGGCCTTGTGCGGCGAGCCGATGGGCACCATCATGTTGTCGGACCAGAGCGTGCCGCCGGCATCCGGCAGGGCGAACTCCCACTTGTCGCCTTCTTCGAAATTCAGCTGCGTGATGTCCCCAGACCAGGCGAAGACCGCGAGCGCATCCCCGGAAATCAGGTCCTCCTTGTAGGAGTTGCCCTTGACCTGGCGGATCTGGCCGTCGGAGATCTGCTTGCTGAGGACCTCCAGGGCGCTGTCGAACTCCGCGGTCCCCCACTGGCCGGAGATGTCGACGCCGTTGTCCAGCAGGAGCAGGCCCATGGTGTCGCGCATTTCGTCCAGCACCTCGACGCGCCCCTTGAGCTCGGGCTTCCACAGGTCGGAGACGGTGCGCAGCCCGCCCGGGACGGCTTCCTTGTTCCAGGCGATGCCCGCGAAACCGGACTGCCAGGTCAACGAGTGCTTGCGGCCCGGATCGAAGTCCACGTTCTTGAGGTTTTCGAGCAGATTGGCGGAGTTGGGGATGTTGGCCAGGTCCAGTTCCTGCGTGTAGCCGAGGCGGATCAGCCGGGCGGTCATCCAGTCCGTGAGCGTGATGATGTCCTGGCCGATGTCCTGGCCGGCGGCGAGCTGGCCCTGCACCTTGCCGAAGTAGGTGTCATTGCCGTCGATGTCTTCGGAGTAGTTGGCCTTGATGCCGGTGGCCTTGGAGAACGCGTCCAGGGACGGGTAGGTCTGGGCCTTGTCGTCGTAGTCCAGGTAGAGGGTCCAGTTGGCCCAGTTCACGACCTTCTCGGAATCGGAGAGGTCTTCCGCCGGGGTGGCGCCGCCGGCGGCGGATGTGGTTCCGGTCCCGCCGGTGCCGCAGGCTGCGAGCAGCCCGGCCAGGGTCAGTCCGCCGGCGCCCATCAGCATCTTGCGGCGCGAAAGCTGGGCCGATACCAGGCGGCGCAGGCGGGGATCGTCGGGTAGGCGCTGTGGCATAAGGACTCCTGGTCAAGACGAACGGAAGCTGTGCCGTCGATCCTTGCAGATGGCCTATGTCACAGACAAGGGTTTCAGTTGTAAATTTTTCGTGACGCAACTGATCCTTTTGCTATTTTCCGCTTCGACTTCTGGATTCGCAGCAAAAGGCCTTGCGTTGCTGCGGCCCAACGGCTTCAATAGCAGCAATCCCACGAAGCCTTCGAAGGAGGTGGAACAACCTTGAGCACCCAGCACAGCCACGGCAGCGTATCGGCCGCCAACGGCGCTATCGACGACGTGTCCAAGGCGATCATCGTGCAGCTGCAGGAGGACGGCCGACGGTCCTATGCAGCCATCGGCAAAGCCGTCGGGCTGTCCGAGGCCGCTGTCCGGCAGCGCGTGCAGAAACTGACCGACAGCGGCGTGATGCAGATCGTCGCCGTGACCGACCCGCTGCAGCTTGGCTTTTCCCGCCAGGCAATGCTGGGCATCAAGGCCGAAGACGATCTGGTGGCCGTTGCCGACAGGATCGCCGGGCTGGACCAGGTGGACTACTGCCTGGTCACCGCCGGCTCCTTCGACATCCTGGCCGAAGTGATCTGCGAAAACGACCACGACCTGCTGCGGATCATGACCGAGATCCGCGGCATCGAGGGCGTGCTCAGCACGGAAACGTTCATGTACCTCTCCCTGCGCAAGCAGGAATACAACTGGGGAACCCGATGACTCAAACCAGCACACTACGCAGCTACAGCACGCCGCGCGGCACCGACCGCCAGCAGGCGGCCCGCGACCACTTGTGGATGCACATGGCCCGGCACTCCAACCTCGCCCAGGGCGGCAGCGTCCCGGTGATCACCCGGGGCGAAGGCCATCTGATCTACGACGACCAGGGCCGCGAATACATCGACGGCCTGGCCGGACTGTTCGTGGTCCAGGTCGGCCACGGGCGCGAGGAACTGGCCCAGGCCGCAGCCCGGCAGGCGCACGAACTGGCCTTCATGCCGCTGTGGTCCTACGCCCATTCCGCCGCCATCGACCTCGCCGAACGGCTGGCCCACTATGCACCGGGCGACCTGAACCGCGTCTTCTTCACCACGGGCGGCGGCGAGGCCGTCGAGACGGCATGGAAGCTGGCCAAGCAGTACTTCAAGCTCCAGGGCAAACCGAACAAGACCAAGGTCATCTCCCGCTCGGTGGCCTACCACGGCACCCCGCAGGGCGCGCTGTCCATCACCGGCATCCCGGATATGAAGGCCCCGTTCGAGCCGCTGGTTCCGGGAGCCTTCCGGGTGCCGAACACCAACCAGTACCGGGCGCCGGCCGGGCTGGAGGACCCGGAGGCTTTTGGCCGCTGGGCCGCGGACCGGATCGGCGAAGCCATCGAGTTCGAAGGCCCGGACACCGTTGCCGCGGTCTTCCTGGAGCCGGTGCAGAACTCCGGCGGCTGCTTCCCGCCGCCGCCCGGCTATTTCAAGCGGGTGCGCGAAATCTGCGACGAGTACGATGTCCTGCTGGTCTCCGATGAGGTGATCTGCGCGTTCGGCCGGATCGGTTCCATGTTCGCCAGCGACGACTTCGGCTACGTGCCGGACATGATCACCTGTGCGAAGGGCATGACCAGCGGCTACTCCCCCATCGGCGCGATGATCGCCTCGGACCGGCTGTTCGAGCCGTTCAAGCACGGCGACACCACGTTCTACCACGGCTACACCTTCGGCGGGCACCCGGTCTCCGCCGCGGTCGCCATGGCGAACCTGGACATCTTCGAACGCGAGGGCCTGAACGACCACGTCAGGCAGAACGCGCCGCTGTTCCGCTCCACGCTGGAGAAGCTGCTGGACCTGCCGATCGTCGGCGACGTCCGCGGCGAGGGCTACTTCTACGGCATCGAGCTGGTCAAGGACAAGGCCACCAAGGAAACGTTCAGCGACTCCGAATCCGAGCGCCTGCTGCGCGGCTACCTCTCCAACGCGCTCTACGACGCCGGCCTCTACTGCCGGGCGGACGACCGCGGCGACCCCGTGGTCCAGCTCGCCCCGCCGCTGACCATCGGCCCGCGGGAATTCGACCAGATCGAACAGATCCTCCGCTCGGTCCTGGTGGAGGGACTGAACCATCTGTAGCGCGTAACGCGCCTTCCGCCCAGTACGACGGCGGGTGGCGAGGCCTGCACAAAGCCTCGCCACCCGCCGTCGTGCGTGTGCTTGGCGCCCCCTCTGCGGTAGTGCCCTCCGGAAAGTGGTGAACAAGGCTTTTCCAAGTGGCTGTAGCCAGCATCGAATTCTGTTAAAAGCCACCGGGGGGAAGGCGGATTCAGCCATGGCACAGTTGCATGGGACGGCAGCGGAACCGGAGGCCGCGGATGCTCCGGACGAGGAGATAGACGGTTCGGGCAAGGGACTGGTGCTGACCAGGCGGCAGCTCGGGCTGCTGTTCGGCGGCGGTGCGGCGGTGATTATCGGCGGTGCGAGCTTCGGTGTGGTGGCCAAGACGGCGGAACGGTCCAGGACCACGGCCGCCGTGTCCTTCGGCTCGGTGCGGCTGCTGCGGGCAGCGAGGCTGGGCCGGCTGGCGGCCGACGGGCGGCCTTCGCCGCTGGTCGGCAAGCTCGCCTTGGCGAGGCTCGAGGGAACCGGCAAGACCCTCGCAGCTGCGCCCGTCCTGGGAGCCGGCGTCGAACTCGCTTCAACGGCCAGCGGCCACGACCACTCCGGCGGCGCCCTGCCCGGCAGCGAGTGGCCCATGCCGCTGAACCTGACGTGGGGCGACGTGGTCCTGCTGGACGTGGAGGTCAGCAACACCTCCGACCGGCCCGCGCTGTTCTCGCCCGGGCAGCTGCGGCTGAAGGACCTGGCCAGCGGAGCGAGCATCACGATGCAAGGCGCGGCCCGGCGGCCCGGTGCCATTGCGGCCCGATCGGCGGAAAAGCTCTGGGTCAGCTATCTGGCGCCGGCCGGGGCGGCGGCCTTCTCGGTCGAATACAACGACCCGCTGCAGAAGGAGCCGCAGGCCCTGCGCGTGCCGCGGCTCAGGACGGTGCTGGAGCGGTCCTGACCGGCAGCCGCTGAGTAATGCCCGGCAGCCGCTCAGCGTTGGGCGGCAGCCGCTCGAAGACGAAGCCGGTGGCCTGGACCTGGACGTAGATATCGACCAGGTCCACCAGCCAGTCCTTGGCACTCCACTCCTGCGGGCGGGAGAATCCGGTGGCGGCGCTGGCCAGCGTCCCGCCGCCGTAGATGACGGCGAAGACGGCATGGACGGCTTTCTGGCCGCGCAGCCCCACCGCCCCCGCCAGGCCGTAGGCGGCACCCCAGGCCCCGCCGATGGCGAAGTGGGCGGCAGTGTTCAGCCGGCGGCGGCCCTGCCGCGTTTTCGGGTGGACGCGCAGGACCTTGGTGGCCAGCTCGGCCGGCGTGAAGCTTTCCGGCCGCTGGGTCAGGGGCATTTCCACGTACTTCTGGAAGACCGTCATCACGGCCGTGCCCGCCAGTCCGGCGACGATGCCCTTGCCCACCGAGGAGACGAGCTTACTCAGGTGGTCGGCCATGGTCCCGAGGCTACAGGCCCTGCAGCCGGTGCACCAGCAGCGCCACGTGCAGCGAAGTGCGGGATTCGGCGTCGTCAAGGCGCACACCAAGCCGCTGTTCCAGCCGGGCCAGCCGGGCGTAGAGCGTGGGCCGGCTGAGGTAGCCGGTGCGCGCCAGTTCGGATTTGTTGCCCCCGCTCTCCAGGTACCGCTGCAGCAGGTCCAGGTCGCCGCCGTCGTTCCCGGACTCCAGCACGCCGGCCAGCTCCGCCTCCACGAAGGTCTGTACCCGCGGATCGTGGCGCAGCAGCGAGAGCAGGCCGCGCAGGCGGACGTCCGTGGAGCGGAAGAAGCGCTTGGTCCCGGGCTGCAGGGTGCTCGCGGTCTCCGCCACCTGGGCGGCCTCGTCCAGGCCGGCCGCGGCCTGAAGGAGCTGCGGCTGTG
>NZ_ANPE02000255.1 GCF_000328305.2 Arthrobacter crystallopoietes BAB-32
TCTGCTCGTTAGACTGCAGGCACAGCAGACGGCGGACTTGTGGGGGCCCCATGGGCAGCTTGACCTACTCGATGATCATGTCGGTGGACGGCTACATCGCCGATGAGAACGGCAATATCGATTGGACCGTGCCGGACGCGGAGGTCCACGCGTTCGTGAATGAGGTCGAGCGGCCCATCGGGACCTACCTCTTCGGCCGCCGCATGCACGAGGTCATGTCCGTGTGGGACGACTTGGCTGCGGATCCCGACCTGCCGGAGGTAGAGCAGGAGTTCGGTCGGCTGTGGCAGGAGAAAGACAAGATCGTCTATTCCTCCACACTGGAGTCCGTGACGACTGCGAGGACAAAGCTGGAGCGGGAGTTCAGGCCGGAGGCCGTTCGGCAGCTGAAGGAGTCAGCCGAACGCGATCTCTCGGTGGGCGGCCCGACCTTGGCCGCCCACGCCTTCAAGGCCGGGCTCGTGGACGAGTGCATCTTCTACATCGCGCCGGTTTCGATCGGCGGCGGCACGCCGGGCCTGCCGCCCGGGCAGCGCCTGTCGCTGGAACTGCGCGACGAACGCCGCTTCGGCAACGGCGTGGTCTATCTGCGCTACAGCGTCCGCCAGTGAGCAGGCGGCAGGCCGTTTCCAGCTACTTTTCGGCGATCGCCATTGCGGTGGCCAGGTCGCCGTCGTGGCTCATGGAGAGGTGCCAGTACTTCACGCCCTTAGCCTCGGACGCCGCCGCGACGGTACCGGTGAACTCCGGATAAGGGTCTCCCCCGCCGTCGACCCTGATGGTGCAGTCCTGCCAGTTCATGCCCACCGGCGCCCCGATGGCCTTGGCGATCGCCTCCTTGGCCGCGAAGCGCGCGGCCAAGGAGCGGGTGTTCAGCTGGCGCTCCTCCGGGGTGAAGAGCCGGTCGCGCAGGCCGGGCGTCCGCTCCAGCTGGGCGCGGAAGCGGGACACCTCCACCACGTCGACACCGATCCCGACAATCATGGCAGTGTCGCGGACTACTCGACGGTGACGGACTTGGCCAGGTTGCGCGGCTGGTCCACGTCGTAGCCCTTGGCCGTGGCCAGTTCGCACGCGAACATCTGCAGCGGCACGGTGGCCAGCAGCGGCGCGAGCAGGGTCGGGGTCTCCGGGATGTAGAAAACGTGCTCGGCGTAGGCGCGCACCGCTTCGTCGCCCTCTTCGGCGATCACGATCGTCTTCGCGCCGCGGGCCCGGATCTCCTGGATGTTGGAGACCACCTTGGAGTGCAGCGAGTGCCGGCCGCGCGGGGAGGGCACGACGACGAATACCGGCTGGCCTTCTTCGATCAGCGCGATCGGGCCGTGCTTGAGCTCACCGGCGGCGAAGCCCTCGGCGTGGATGTAGGCCAGCTCCTTGAGCTTCAGCGCGCCCTCCATCGCCACCGGGAAGCCGACGTGGCGGCCCAGGAACAGCACCGACTTGGTGTCCGCCATCTCGCGGGCCAGCTTCTTGATCTGGTCCGCGTTGTCCAGGATGGCCTGGATCTTCTTCGGGATGGCACCCAGGTCGGAGAGGATGTCGCGGATCTCGCCCTGGAACTTCAGGCCGCGCAGCTGCGCCAGGTACAGGCCCAGCAGGTAGGCGGCGGTGATCTGCGCCAGGAACGCCTTGGTCGAGGCGACGGCGATCTCCGGGCCGGCATGCGTGTAGAGCACGGCGTCGGATTCGCGCGGGATCGTCGAACCGTTGGTGTTGCAGATGGCCACCGTCTTGGCGCCCTGCTCGCGGGCGTAGCGGACGGCCATCAGGGTGTCCATGGTCTCGCCGGACTGGGAGATGGACACCACCAGCGTGTTGCCGTCAACGATCGGATCCCGGTAGCGGAACTCGTGGCTGAGCTCCACCTCGGTGGGGATCCGGCACCAGTGCTCGATGGCGTACTTGGCGACCTGGCCGGCGTACGCGGAGGTGCCGCAGGCGAGCACGATGATCTTGTCCACGCTCTTGAGCAGCTCCGGGTCGATCCGGACCTCGTCCAGCATCAGCCGCCCGTTCGCGTCCGCGCGGCCCAGCAGGGTGTCGCCCACGGCGGCGGGCTGGTCGTTGATCTCCTTCTCCATGAAGGAGGGGTAGCCGCCTTTTTCGGCCGCGGCCGCGTCCCAGTTGACCTCGAACTCGGTGCCCTCGGCCGGCTGCCCGTGGAAGTCGGTGATCTCGAAGCTGTCCGGGGTGATCGTGACGATCTGGTCCTGGCCCAGCTCCACAGCGCGGCGGGTGAAGTCGATGAACCCGGACACGTCCGAGCCCAGGAAGTTCTCGTTCTCGCCCAGGCCCACCACCAGCGGCGAGTTGCGGCGGGCCGCGACGACGACGTCCGGCTGCTCCTGGTGGATGGCCAGCAGCGTGAACGCGCCCTCCAGCTTCTGGCAGGCCAGCTGCATCGCCTTGGTCAGCGACGCCTCGCCCTTGGCCGCCAGCGAACGGTAGATATCGCCCAGCAGCACCGCGGCGACCTCGGTGTCCGTCTCGGAGCGGAAGGTATGGCCCTTGGCGGTCAGGGACGCCTTGATCTCGGCGAAGTTCTCGATGATGCCGTTGTGGATGACCGCCAGCTGGTCCCCGTCGGCCAGGTGCGGATGCGCGTTCTGGTCCGTCGGCCCGCCGTGGGTGGCCCAGCGGGTGTGGCCGATGCCGGTCAGCGACTGCGGCAGCGGCCGGGCGTCAAGCTCGTCAATGAGGTTGCTCAGCTTGCCGGACTTTTTGCGGGACTCAATGCCGCCGTCCGCGATGACCGCCACGCCGGCCGAGTCATAGCCGCGGTACTCCAGCCGGCGCAGCCCCTCCAGCACCACATCAAGCGCGCTGTGGCTGTTGATCCCCGGGGCCGGATCGGCGCTGCCGTCCGCGGCCAGAACGTCGCGGCGGCCTACATAACCTACGATTCCACACATACACCCAAGCCTACCTGCTGGCGCCGCCGGACATGCAGGCGCCCGCCCGCAGTGGCACCGCACCGCCGTCGTCATTTTGGGTATTGACGCACGCAGAAGGCACAATTCTTAGGTGATTGATGACGCACCAAAGGCGGCAGCGTCCCCTGCTGAGACCAACGTCACCCCGTTTGTCGAGCTGGACCGCCAGACCTGGTCCCGGCTGTCCAATGAAATTGAGCAGCCGCTGAACCAGGAGGATGTCGAGCGGCTCCGCGGCCTCGGCGAGCAGCTGGACATGAACGAGGTGCGCGAGGTCTACCTGCCGCTGTCCCGGCTGCTGAACCTCTACGTCGGCGCGGCCGGCGAGCTGCACAAAGCCACCACCACCTTCCTCGGCGAGCAGACCCGGCGCGTGCCGTTCGTCATCGGCGTCGCCGGCTCGGTGGCCGTGGGCAAATCCACCACCGCCCGCGTGCTGCGCGAGATGCTGCGGCGCTGGGAGGGCACGCCGAACGTGGAATTGGTGACCACGGACGGCTTCCTCTACCCCAACGAGGAGCTCACCCGGCGCGGCCTGATGAACCGCAAGGGCTTCCCCGAGTCCTACAACCGGCGGGCCCTGCTGCGCTTCGTCAGCGAGGTCAAGTCCGGCGCCGAGGAAGTGCGCGCGCCGTACTACTCGCACCTGACCTACAACATCGTGCCCGGCCGGGAGATCGTGGTGCACCGCCCGGACGTGCTGATCGTCGAGGGGCTCAACGTGCTGCAGCCGGCGCGGCCCCGCTCGGACGGCCGGACCGGGCTGGCGCTGAGCGACTTCTTCGATTTCTCCATTTATGTGGACGCCAAGACCTCTTTTATTGAAGAGTGGTACGTGTCGCGTTTCCGGAAACTGCGCAGCTCCGCGTTCGCCGATCCCGAGTCCTACTTCCACCGCTACGCCTTCCTCACGGACGAGGAGGCGCGCGAGACCGCGCTGGACATCTGGCACCGGATCAACGAGCCGAACCTGGTGCAGAACGTGCTGCCCACCCGCGGGCGCGCGCAGCTGGTGCTGACCAAGGACGCGGACCACTCGGTCCGCCGGATGCTGCTGCGGAAGACCTGAGATGAAACCAGCCAAGCCCTTCGCCGTCCTCGCCGCCGTGGCCGCGCTGGGCTTGCTCGCCGCGTGCGCCCCCGCGGAGCCGCCCGCACCCAGTGAAAGTACGACGGCGGTGTCCCCCGGCAGCGCTTCGTCCGCGCCTGCCGCAACGGGCAGCAGATCCCCCTCCAGTGATCCCGGGCCGGCCACGCCGAGCCCCAAGCCGGCAGAGACCTCCGAGCCGGCGCCGCCGCAGGAGCCCGAAACCCAAGCACCCCCGGCCGCCGGCGGGCACGACGACCCGGCGCGCACCGACGTCGTCGTTAATAAGCGGCGCCCGCTGCAGCCGCGGGACTACTACCCCGCAGACCTCATGACCCCGGCGCTGCCGGCCGGCGCGGG
>NZ_ANPE02000254.1 GCF_000328305.2 Arthrobacter crystallopoietes BAB-32
GATCTGCTGGCAGGGCTGGCCAAGGGCCGGGTGCCCTGGCCCGCCGAATCCACTCTCGCCGCATCCGTCATGGCCGGCCTGGTCCTGGGGCTGACCGCCGTTGTGCTGACGGCCTGGTGGAAGGGCGCGTCCAAGCGCGCCCGCGTGGATAAGGCCGCCCGCTACCTCGGACGCGGCAAGTCACTGGCCGCGTTCTCCGAAAAAGGCGCACAGGCCAAGGCCGACCGCCTGGGCGTGAAGAACACCCCGGGCATCACGGTCGGCCGGGTGGTCTCCACCGGCCAGAAGTTTATTCAGTCCTGGGAAGACCTCAGCCTCGATATCTGGGGCCCCGAACCGGTAAGTCGACCTCCAGGGTGATCCCGGCAATCCTGGATGCCCCCGGAGCGGTGGTATCGACCTCGAACAAGCGCGACGTCGTGGACGGCACCCGGGGCGTCCGCGAGACCACCGCCCCGGTGTGGGTCTTCGATCCGCAGAAGATCGCCCAGGAGGAACCGGACTGGTGGTGGAACCCGCTCTCCTACGTCACCGACGAAGAAAAAGCCTACAAGCTCACCCAGCACTTCTCGGTCGGTTCGCGGGTCCCGGGGTCCAAGCCCGATGCCTACTTCGACCCCAAAGCCGAAGACATCCTCTCCTCCTACTTCCTCGCGGCCGCACTGGGCGGGCTGCCGATCACCCAGGTCTACCTGTGGGTGACCGAGCAGGTGAACCGCGAACCCATCAACATCCTCAAAACACATGACTACGAGCTGCAGTACAAGGGGCTGGAATCCACGCTGGAACTGGCCGATAAGCAGCGCGACGGTATCTTCGGCACCGCCGAAAAGATGATTCAGTGCCTCAAGAGCAGGAACACGCTGCGGTGGGTCGCCCCGACCGGGGGCGCGAGCGTGGTCACCGATAGGCGCCGCCAGTTTGACCCGCATGCCTTCGCTGGCTCCCGGGAGACGATCTACATCCTCTCCAAAGAAGGAGCCGGCTCTGCTGCCCCACTAACTACGGCACTGACGGTCGCCATCGCCGAGGCCATGGAAGAACGCGCCGAACGCAGCGGCGGCCGCCTGCCCAAACCTACACTCTTCGCCCTCGACGAGCTGGCCAACGTCGTCCGATGGGCAGGCCTGCCGGACCAGTTCAGCCACTACGGCTCCAAGGGCCTGATCGTCATGGGCATCCTGCAGTCCTGGTCCCAGGGCGTCGAACTCTGGGGAGAGGCGAACATGCGCAAAATCTGGTCCGCCGCGAACGTCAAGGTTTACGGAGGGGGAGTCGCCGAAGAAGGCTTCCTCCGCGCACTGTCAGACCTGATCGGGGACTACAGCTACATCAACATCTCCATCTCCTCCGGCAAGTCCGGGGCCAGCCGCTCCCGGCAGGAAGGCAAAGAACGCATCTTCGACGTCTCCAACCTCGCCGAACTCGACCGCGGCCGCGCCGTCGTCCTCGCCTCCGGTGCCCCGGCAACGCTGGTCCGCACCATGCCCTGGTACACCGGCCCCCACAAGGATCCCGTGGAGGCCTCCATCAGGAAGTACAGCCCGCAGCCGGAAGAGGAACCAGTCCCGGCCGCCCCGGCCGCCAATCCCTGGATCACGACGTAAGGAAGCAATCACTCATGGCAGATGATTTTGGATTGTTCGACACCGATACCCCCGCCCCGGCTACGAGCCAGGGCGAGGAGGGAAAGACCGAGGAGACACCGGAACTGGTCTACGGATCGGCTGAAGAATTCCTGCACGAGCAGCTGCTGCCCACCTACGTCCGCAGCATCACCGGCAAATCAACGAAGTGGTGCATCGAGTGGTACTTCCACCCCGAAGCCGTCTCACGGGTAGCTGCAATGTGGCGGGCATGGGAACACCTGCGCCTCGACCCTGCCACCGGCATGAGCGTCTGGTGGCGCGACCATGCAGACCACCACATGCGCGTCCTTTTGGACCCACAGGGGCCTTTCTACAACTGCGACATGAAAGAACACCGCGACCCCGAACACCTCGAACCCAAAAAAGCACCTGCCGGCTGGTTCCCCGACGTGCGAGTCCAGGACAGGTAGCTTGGCAGAACCCGGCCGGCAACCCCATTA
>NZ_ANPE02000253.1 GCF_000328305.2 Arthrobacter crystallopoietes BAB-32
TGACGTCCGCGTCAGCAACGACGTCCGCAGCCACATCAGCGGCACCGTCCTCAGTGCCTCCCAAGGCGACGTCCGCGTCAGCAACGACGTCCGCAGCCACGTCAGTAGCGACGTCCGAGGCCGCATTTTCAGCACCACCGAGCGCGAGATCAGCGGCTGCGTCTGCTGTTATGTCGGCTACGGGTTCCTGGGCTGTCGTCGCGGGGCTGTCCGCCAGCACTTCGACATCCGCTGGACCGTCGGCGGTGACATCGAGGCCAAGGACCTCCGCCTCGGCGTCCAGGTCCGCAGCGGCGTCGAGAACGGCGTTAGGTGCCAGAAGGTCGACGTCTGCGTCGGCATTTGCTTCGACATCGAGGATGTTCTCTACACCCGCGAGAGTCTCGGGTGGTTCTGTCTCAGCGGCCGATGCTCCGGCCGCGCCGAGGACCAGCAGTCCTCCGCTGAAGGCGACGCTGTACAGCGTCGTCCGCACGATTCTTCTCATGATTGTTCGTCTCCTGATTGATTCTGCTGCCGGCCCTTGGGCCGGCCGGGTCCTTGTGCACGCTGGGATGCAGCGGCAAGGACGGAATCAATCAGGCGATGAACCGGGGGCGAAGGCTGGGGACGAGGGCAGAATCCATCCGCCGGCCGGCACCATTCCGGCTGCCAGCAAGGCATCCACATTGTGGGCCGAAGCGAGATCCGCCGGCCCGGCGGCCGGTGCCGGAG
This sequence comes from Arthrobacter crystallopoietes BAB-32, assembly GCF_000328305.2. Lineage (GTDB taxonomy): Bacteria > Actinomycetota > Actinomycetes > Actinomycetales > Micrococcaceae > Crystallibacter > Crystallibacter crystallopoietes_A. The sequence goes on from NZ_ANPE02000253.1 coordinate 715, forward strand.
AAGCTCCGCTTGCTGCCGTCGTGGATCCGACTGCAGGTACACCAGGTTGTCCGAACGGGATTGGGGCGTCGTGATGCACGGCCAAGCGGACGCTGTTCGATGTAGCCTCCTTCCAGCCCACGGTGGCGTCCGTGAAGGAGTCCGCGAAGGCGCTCCAGGAGGCTGCGACGACGTTACTGATGTTCGTGGGATCCGCGGCCGTGGGCGGGCCGGTGGGAGCGGCCGGGGTGGCACCTTCCGCGGCAGTCGGCTCGGCGGGAGCGGCAGGAGCGGCAGGAGGAGCTGCTGCACTCAGGCTTGCAGCTGATTCAGTGGCAGAGGGCAGGGACCCGGACGGCATGGCCGCGGATTCTGCGATCGGTTCAGCAGTAACGGCCACGGGCTCGATGACGGTCTGCACCTGCTCTACCACGGGCTGCACGGTCGATGCGGTGAGCGGCTCCACTGCTGCCGCGACAGGTTCGAGCGCCGGCTCGGCCGCGTCCAGAACCGGTTCAGCCACGCGGCCAACGGCCCCGGCAACCGGATGTGCGATCGGCTGTGCGGACGCCAGCACCGGCTTAGCAACGGCTTCCGCGGACTCCATGACCGGCTCTGCGGCGGCTCCCACGGACTCGGCGACCGGATCCACTGCGGCAATTACCGGTGCTGCGAGATCTGCAACAGGTTCCGTTGCGGCCGCTGCATCAGCGGCGGGAACGGCCAGGGATTCAACGGCAGGTTCGAGAGGGTCCGCCACGGAGGCGGCCAGGTCCGTCACGGACGAGAGCGCGGGTTTCGGGACCTCGTTAGCATCGTCTGCTGCCTGTGCGCCGGTTAGCCCGAGGAAGGCGAAACCGACGCTGGCTCCCGAAATAAGGAGCGCGCGGCGGACCAGGCGGCGGGCATGATCCCAAGAGCCAACGCCCATGGAAACCACCCCCGCGGTTCAGCCGGATAAACGATCCACTTCTCAGGCTACGACGGCGAGGTACACGCGTCTACGGGACCGGGTGAATTGGTTCACAGGGCGCAGTTGAACGGCCGACAGTCGAAGCCTGATCCGCGAGAGCGCGCCCCGCGATGAAAAGGCGCGCTCCGCCGTCGTACGCTCCGCTGTGCACGGTTCCCTGTACAAGCGCCGGATGCAGTGATTACCTACAAGCATGGGCGCAGAAGTCAAGACCAAGACCTTCACCCGTGAACAGAGGACGCGCTACCGCGAGCGGCTGCTCGAGAACCTCGAGACGTTCGCCGACTACCTCTCCACAGCTTCGTTCGCCCCGACCGGATCCATCGGCCTGGAGCTGGAGCTGAACCTCACCAACGCGGACTGCTCCCCTGCGCTGCGCAATTCGAAGGTCCTTGAGGCGATCGCCGACCCCTCCTTCCAGACGGAGATCGGCGCCTTCAACATCGAGATGAACCATCCGGCGCTGGCGGTCTCCGGCACCGGGCTGAACGCGCTGGAGGAGAGCCTGCGCCGGCAACTGAACCGGGCCGAAGAACGTGCCGCCGAGGCGGATGCTCAGATCCTGATGGTCGGCATCCTGCCTACGCTCAAGCAGGAACTTGTGGAGGACATGTCGTGGCTGAGCGCCGGCAAGCGCTATGCCGCCTTGAACACCTCGGTGCTGCAGGCCCGCGGCGAAGACGTCCTGATGGACCTGCGGGGGATCGAATCCGTCTCCTTCTATGCGAAGAACATTGCGCCGGAGGCAGCCTGCACCAGCGTGCAGCTGCACGTCCAGCTGGAGCCGTCCGAGTTCGCGCCGGTGTGGAACGCCGCCCAGATCATCGCCGGGCCGCAGGTGGCGCTGGCCGCGAATTCGCCGGTCTTCATGGAGAAGCTGCTCTGGCACGAAACGCGGATCGAGGTGTTCAAGCAGTCGATCGACACCAGGCCGCCGGAGATGCGGAACCAGGGCGTGCGGCCGCGGGTCTGGTTCGGCGAACGGTGGATCACCTCGATCTTCGACCTGTTCGAGGAGAACGTCCGGTACTTCCCCGCGCTGCTGCCGGAGCTGTCCCGTACCGTCGGCCGGCACACCAAAGCCGGAGCCCCGCTGCTGCCCGAGCTGCGGCTGCACAATGGGACGGTCTACCGCTGGAACCGCCCGATCTACGACCCCGGCGACGACATGCCCAACCTTCGGCTGGAGAACCGGCTGCTTCCGGCCGGCCCGACGGTGCTTGATACCGTAGCCAACGCCGCGTTTTTCTTCGGCCTGGTGCGCCGGCTCAGGACCGCCGACCGGCCGCTGTGGACGCGGCTAGCATTCAAGAGCGCCGAAGCCAACTTCCTTGCCTGCGCCCGGTACGGGCTGGAGGCCAACGTGTACTGGCCCGGCCTCGGGGACCTGCCGGTGGTCGAGCTCATCATCCGCCACCTGCTGCCGCTCGCCGCCGAAGGCCTGACCGACCTGGGTGTCGACGATGGCCTCATCGAGCAGTATCTGGGCGTGTTGCGGGACCGGGCGCAGTCGGAGCAGAACGGGGCCAAGTGGCAGATCGAGACCTTGCGCCGGCTGGAGTCCAACGGCTTAGGCCGCCCAGCGGCATTGGCGAAGATGACCGGGTTGTACGCCGTGAACATGCATACGAACCAGCCGGTCCACACCTGGCCCATCGCCCACGTCGTCGGCTGAGCATGGCGGATGTCGAAGCGGCCGTCGTACGGCTAAAGCGGACGACGGCGGCCGGTGCCTTTCGCTGGGAAAGGTACCGGCCGCCGTCGTTAGGGTCTGGCGGGCTGGGTTAGGACAGCGTGGCCAGGATTTCGTTCAGCTTGGCGGACGGACGCATCACGGCCGAGGCCTTGTCATCCTCCGGGCGGTAGTAGCCGCCGATGTCTGCCGGGGAGCCCTGCACGCCCAGCAGTTCCGCGTTGATCTGCTCCTCGCCGCCGGTCAGCGCTTCGGCCACCGGTGCGAAGGCCTTGGCCAGCTCGGCGTCCTGGTCCTGCTTGGCCAGTTCCTGCGCCCAGTACTGGGCGAGGTAGAAGTGGCTGCCGCGGTTGTCGATCTCGCCGACCTTGCGGCTGGGCGACTTGTTCTCCAGCAGGAAGGTGCCGGTGGCGCGGTCCAGCGTGTCCGCGAGGACCTGCGCGCGGGCGTTGCCGGTGGTGGTGGCCAGGTGCTCGAAGCTCACGGCCAGGGCCAGGAACTCACCGAGGGAATCCCAGCGGAGGTGGTTTTCCTTCAGCAGCTGCTGGACGTGCTTCGGAGCGGAGCCGCCGGCGCCGGTTTCGAAGAGGCCGCCGCCGTTGATCAGCGGGACGATGGAGAGCATCTTGGCGCTGGTGCCCAGCTCGAGGATCGGGAACAGGTCCGTCAGGTAGTCGCGGAGCACGTTGCCGGTGACCGAGATGGTGTCCTCGCCCTTGCGGATGCGCTCAAGGGTGAACGCGGTGGCCTTGACCGGGGACATGATCTCGAGCTGCAGGCCCTCGGTGTCATGCTCCTTCAGGTACTCCTTGACCTTCGCGATCAGGTTCGCGTCGTGCGCGCGGTCCTCGTCCAGCCAGAAGACGGCCGGGGTCTGCGAGGCGCGGGCGCGGGTGACCGCAAGCTTGACCCAGTCGCGGATCGGCAGGTCCTTGGTCTGGCAGGCGCGCCAGATGTCGCCCGGGGAAACCTGGTGCTCGATCAGCACGGCGCCGGACTCGTCGACGATCTGCACGGTGCCGGCGGTCTCGATCTCGAAGGTCTTGTCGTGGCTGCCGTACTCCTCGGCGGCCTGGGCCATCAGGCCGACGTTCGGGACCGTGCCCATGGTGGTCGGATCGAAGGCGCCGTGTGCGCGGCAGTCGTCGATGACAACCTGGTAGATGCCGGCGTAGGAGCTGTCCGGCAGCACCGCCAGGGTGTCGGCTTCCTGGCCGTCCGGGCCCCACATGTGGCCGGAAGTGCGGATCATCGCCGGCATGGAGGCGTCCACGATGACGTCGGACGGCACATGCAGGTTGGTGATGCCCTTGTCCGAGTCGACCATGGCCAGCGCCGGGCCGTCCTGGAGGCCCTTCGTGATGGCGGCCTGGACACCCTCGCGGACGTCGGCCGGCAGCTCGGAGAGGCCGTTGAGGATGGAGGCCAGACCGTTGTTCGGGCTCAGGCCGGCCTCGTCCAGCTGCTCACCGTACTGCGCGAACAGATCCGGGAAGTAAGCGCGGACCACGTGGCCGAAGATGATCGGGTCGGAGACCTTCATCATGGTGGCCTTCAGGTGCGTGGAGAAGAGCACGCCTTCGTCCTTGGCCCGGGCGACCTGGGCGGCGAGGAACTCATCCAGCGCGGCGGCGCGCATGACGGTGCCGTCGATGACCTCGCCGGCAAGCACCGGGAAGTAGTCCTTCAGCACGGTAGTGGTGCCGTCTTCGGCGACCAGCTGGATCTTGATCTTGCCGTCGGCCTCGACGACCACGGACTTCTCATTGGAGCGGAAGTCGTCGGCGCCCATATGCGCAACGTTGGTCTTCGAATCGGCGGTCCAGGCACCCATGCTGTGCGGGTTCTGGCGCGCGTAGTTCTTCACCGACAGGGGTGCGCGGCGGTCCGAGTTGCCCTCGCGCAGCACCGGGTTGACGGCGCTGCCCTTGATCTTGTCGTACCGGGCGCGGATTTCCTTTTCGACGTCGGAAGACGGGTCGTCCGGGTAATCCGGCAGGGCGTAACCCTTGGCCTGCAGTTCCGCGATGGCGGCCTTCAGCTGCGGGATGGACGCGCTGATGTTCGGCAGCTTGATGATGTTGGCTTCGGGCTTCTTGGCCAGCTCGCCCAGCTCGGCCAGCGCGTCGCCGATCCGCTGTTCCTCGGTGAGGTGGTCGCCGAACGCGGCGATGATGCGGCCGGAGAGCGAGATGTCCCGGGTCTCCACTTCCACACCGGCCGTCGAAGCGAAGGCTTCGACAATCGGCAAGAACGAATAGGTGGCCAGCATGGGCGCTTCGTCAGTGTGGGTATAGATAATCTTGGCCATAGGTGAGGCGTCTCCCTGAAAAGTGGGTTTCTATTGGGGTCTCAACGTATTCAACTTACCCGAGCCGGGCGCTGAACCGTCAGTGGAAGAAGTGGCGGGCTCCGGTGAAGTACATGGTGATGCCGGCCGCTGTGGCAGCCGCCACTACTTCCTCATCGCGCACCGAACCGCCAGGCTGGACCACGGCGCGCACCCCGGCGTCGACCAGGATCTGCAGCCCGTCCGCGAACGGGAAGAAGGCGTCGGAGGCAGCGACCGCACCGCGGGCCCGTTCCGGAGCCCCGGCTCCCTCAACGTTCGCCGCGCCGCCGGCGGAGTCCGCACCGCCTTCTACAGCCACGCCCAGCGTGTTGGCCCGCTCCACCGCAAGCCGGCAGGAATCCAGCCGGTTGACCTGGCCCATGCCGATGCCGACGGCGGCGCCGTCCTTGGCGAGCAGGATGGCGTTGGACTTCGCGGCGCGCACCGACTTCCAGGCAAAGGCCAGGTCGGCAAGCGTCGCTTCGTCGGCCGCTTCGCCCGCGGCCAGCGTCCAGTTCGCCGGATTGTCGCCGTCGGCCTCCAGCGTGTCCGAGACCTGGACCAGAACGCCACCGGAGACCTGGCGGATCTCGGCCGGGTCTCGGCGGTAGCCCTCGGGCAGGGTCAGCAGTCGGATGTTCTTCTTCCGCGAGAGGATGTCCACCGCTGCGGGCTCGAAGTCCGGCGCGATAACGACCTCGGTGAAGATGTCCTTGACTGTCTCCGCCATGCCGGCGGTGACCGTGCGGTTCGCCGCGATGACGCCGCCGAACGCGGAGACCGGGTCGCAGGCGTGCGCCTTGGCGTGGGCGTCCGCGATCGGATCCTCGGCGCCGGGCGTGGCGACGGCGACGCCGCACGGGTTGGCATGCTTGATGATGGCCACGGCCGGTTCGGCGTGGTCGAAGGCGGCGCGCAGGGCGGCGTCCGCATCGACGAAGTTGTTGTAGCTCATCGGCTTGCCATGGAGCTGGTCCGCCTGCGCGATGCCCGGGGTCGCCCCGTGCTCCACGTAGAGCGCGGCCTCCTGGTGCGGGTTCTCGCCGTAGCGCAGTACCTCGGAACGCTCCAGCGCCAGGCCGGCGTAGGGCGGCCAGGCGTTGCCTTCGTCGGTGCCGTCGCCGAACTGCGCGGCCGTCCACTTCGCCACCGCGTTGTCATATGCGGCGGTATGCGCAAACGCGGAAGCCGCCAACCGCCGTCGTGCCTTAAGGTCAAAGCCGCCCTCCGCCGCTGCGGTGACCACCTCGGCATACTTGCCCGGATCAACGACGACGGCGACACTCGGGTGGTTCTTCGCGGCGGCGCGGACCATGGAAGGGCCGCCGATGTCGATCTGCTCGACAACGTCGTCCTCGCCGGCGCCGGACTTCACCGTGTCGACGAACGGGTAGAGATTGACGACGACGAGGTCGAAGGCCTCCACGCCAAGTTCCTTCAGCTGGGCCACGTGATCCTCGCGGCGGCGGTCCGCCAGGATGCCGGCATGGACCCGCGGGTGCAGTGTCTTGACCCGGCCGTCCAGGCACTCCTGGAAGCCCGTCACCTCGGACACCTCCGTGACAGGCACGCCCGCCTCGGCGATGCGCTTGGCCGTGGATCCGGTGGAAACAATGCTCACGCCGGCCTGGTGCAGCCCCTGGGCCAGTTCCTCCAGCCCGGTCTTGTCGTAGACCGAGATCAGGGCCCGGCGGATGGGAACACGGTCAAGCTGCATCAAGCTCACGCAAACTCCAAAGGTACATCAATAGGGGATGCGACCAGTCTAGTTCACGCCCTCTGCTGCCCTGTTTGTATGAAGCCGGGGGCCCGACTGCGGGGACGTCCAGTTCCGGACGCAGGCAGACCCCGGCCGGGAAGTAATGGCGCCCGGGCCTGTCTTTGTTGGAGAGGAACGCTCAGTCGGCAGTGTGCGCGCTGGGCGCCGATGCGGCCGACTGCGCCGAAGCCGGGGACGCCGGGCTTGGCGCGGAGACCGCCGACGGGGCGGAAGCCGGCGTATGGGCGGAAGCCGGAGTCTGGGCCGACACCGCACTCACGGCGCTCACGGCCGAAACAGGCGAGGCCGGCGTCTGCGGCGTCACCGCTGAGGGTGCCGAGGCCGGCGTCTGCGGAGTCTGTGGCGTCACCGCCGACGGCGCCGTCTTCACAGCCTGGTCCTTGAGGTCCACGTCAGCAGGAGAAACTGCCCGCTCGATCGAAGGGACTGATGTCTCAACCTGTGCCCGATCGGAAATGCTGCTGCCCAGGTCCTGCGTGCTGAAAGCGTCGCCGGCGACGGCGGCCCCCATGCCGACAGCCATAACGCCAAGGGAACCGGTGGCGATCCAGAAAACACGCTTGTTCATCGGACTCAAGACCTTTCGCTCAAACTGTTCTTTCCGTGCTGGTAGCAACTGTGCCGAGCGAAAGTGAGACAATGAGGAGAACCTGATGAGAGCTTTCTCATATTGCAAAGCCCCTAGTCAAGAGCAGTTTGCCGCATTGGAAAAACCTTGGGCGGCACTCCATGGAAGGCACCATGACCGAAACTCAGCGGCTTCCCACCGGCGACCAGATCGTGCAGGAACTGCCATGGCGCTGGAAGGTGCAGGGCAAGATCTTCCTCATCGGAGGCCTCGGCTTCATGTTCGATGCCTGGGACGTCACCCTCAACGGTGTCCTTATCCCGCTGCTTTCCGACCACTGGAACCTCGAGCCCGCGCAAGCTGCCTGGATCGGCACCGCGAACCTGATCGGCATGGCCCTTGGCGCGTTCATCTGGGGCTCCATCGCGGACCTCATCGGCCGGAAGGTCGCCTTCACCGCCACCCTGCTCGTCTTCTCCATCTTCACCGTCTGCGGCGCCTTCGCGCCCGACATCGTCTGGTTCTGCATCTTCCGCTTCATCGCCGGCTTCGGCCTCGGCGGCTGCGTCCCCGTGGACTACGCCCTCGTCGGTGAATTCACGCCCCGCCGCCAACGCGGCCGCGTCCTCACCGCCATGGACGGCTGGTGGCCCGTCGGCGCCGCCCTCTGCGGCTTCGTCTCCGCCGGCATCATGGCGACCATCGCCGACTGGCGCTGGACCATGCTCATCATGGTGCTGCCCGCGTTCCTGGTTTTCTGGGTCCGCCGCTCCGTGCCCGAATCCCCGCTCTACCTGATCAACAAAGGCCGCGGCGACGAAGCCCGCCAGGTCATCGACGAACTCGTCCGGCAAACCGGCGGCCAACCCACGAAGTGGCGGCTGCCCGATCCGGCAGCCGCTCCCCGGCTCTCAATGGGCAACGTCTTCCACCAGTTCCGTGCCATCTGGAGCTTCAACTGGAAAATTACGACGGCGGCATGGGCCTTGTTCTTCAGCATCCTCCTTGTCTATTACCTGGCTTTGACGTGGATGCCCCGCATCCTGATCGAAGCCGGCTTCGCCGAAGTCCGGGCCTTCATCACCACCGCCGGCATGGCCGCCGTCGGCCTCCTCGGCGTCATCATCGCCGCCTACTTCGTTGAGAAGACCGGCCGCAAATGGATCCTCGCCATCACCGGCCCGCTCTCCGGGCTCATCCTCGTCATCGTCGCCCTCACGGTCGAGGTGCCCGCGTCGGTCGTCATCTGGCTGCTCGTTTACGGCTGCGTCGTCCAGATCGCCATTCCCGTGCTCTACGCCTACATCTCGGAGCTCTATCCCACTGAGCTGCGCGGCTCCGGCTTCGGCTGGGCGTCAACCTTCTCGCGAATCGGCGCCGGCTTCGGCCCGCTGATCTTCGTCGCCTTCATGTGGCCCAACCTCGGCCTCGCCACGTCCTTCGCCATCGCCGCCGGCCTCGTGCTCATCTCAGTCAACTGGATGGCCAAATTCGCCCCCGAAACCAAAGGCGCCGAACTCCACTGATCGCCCAGAACTGCTACGGCTCCTCAGCAGCCAGCACCACTTGGATTCTCCAAACAGTTGTCCGCGTAGTTGTTCACCACTGACCGCCACACACTGATCGTGACAGGTGAGGCTGTAAACGAACCCGTGCCAGGGATAGGAATGGCAGGACCTCCATTCACGCTGTACGTCCCACGGAACGTCGTCGTTAATGAGACGTTGAAGTCGCCCGTTTGAGCGTAAAGGTGACTGGTCGCGGTCTGCTCTCCCCAGCGATCCGCCGGCAGCGGACCACCTGGATTAGCGACAGGACCGAGGGAACTACCGTCACCATAAGTCCACGTGTACTCAGTGGGAAATGCTTCGACTACTACTTCCTGTCCGAAGAGCTCGATTGAAAATGACTGATCTCCAGCAGTGGCATAAACGTTGGTGTTCGCGCCCACCAAGGTATGGGGACTCGGTTGGAGACTCACACTCCCTGCGTTAATGGGCAAGAGCCTGAATTCGGAGAGGATTCTTCCCGCAATCTCCTCAAGCACGTCCATGGGTTCTTCCGAGTAGATGCACGACAATTCGCCGATGGGTGTGTTCCACGCCGAAGAGCCCAATTGCCTCAGGCCGGTATACCACTGGACCAGTTCACCGTCCTCGCCATCCTCACATCTGCCGTCATACCTCACTCGACATTGGACGTCGATGTTGCCCTCACGATCGAAACAGACAGGTTCGTATCTATATCCGTTGGGATCATCAGCCTGGTTGACCGGGGCTACTCCCCACATGCCGGAAACCGGATCTAGGTGCCACTCCCCGTCCACAGTTGCGCCATCCTTACGCCAGCCCACGGGCTTATCCTCGGCCAGCGCAGCAGGTGCCGGTACAAGAATGAGCGTGAGAACTGCCGACGTAACTGTAGCCAGGGCTAAAAGGCTCTGCACGGCTTGTCATCCCATACCTTCGACGTTCTTTGCCCTCCACTGCCCGTCGGCATACTCAGCATTCATAACATCGATAATCCCGATCTCTTTCTTGACTTCGTGTTCAAGACTGCCAGTGCTTGAATAAAAGCCCAGCTTCTGCTGGTCCACTTGAGTAAGGACCTGGTAGGTTCCGTCGGCCGAAGCTTCAAACCGCTCAATGACTGAGCCGACGACAGAAAGTTCGCCGCCGACGATCCACTTGCCATCGGTGTGCCACTCACTAATTGTTTGTTCAACTCGGAGGCACCCCTTGCAGCCTTTGCCACTAATCTGCTTCAGCGGCTCCATATCGCCGGTTTCGTATGCGTAGCTCAGCGTGGCATACCAATACTTAACAAACTCCTCGAGACCTTCCTTGGATTCCTCTTTGGCCTTCTCGGGCATCTTGGGGAGTGGCACGTTTTCGGCGGGGCCGTCGGCTGAGGCGGGTTTGTAGCTTGGGGTCGCTGTGGGCATGGGGGTGGCTGTCTGCACTTGGGTGGAAGCTGCGGGTGAGGCGGCGGGGCTTGCTTGGCCGCCTTGGGCGTCACCGCCGCAGGCTGTGAGGCCGAGGGCGGCTGCGGCGAGGA
>NZ_ANPE02000252.1 GCF_000328305.2 Arthrobacter crystallopoietes BAB-32
CCGGGGGTCCGGCCAGGCGGTCACAGCCGCGTTGCGCCGGGCCGGTGCCGAGGTTATTGCCGTGGGCAGCAACGCAGAGCGCCTGAAGCAGGCGTACGGCAACGACGACGGCGTGTCCACCTTCGTCTGCGACCTTGCAGATCGCGCGGCAGTGGAGGAACTCGCCGCGTCCGTGCAGGACCGCGGCGGCGCGGACGGCCTCGTCCATCTGGTCGGCGGCTGGCGGGGCGGCAAGGGCATCACAGGCCAGAGCGACGAGGACTGGGACTTCCTGCACCGGAGCCTGGTAACCACGTTGCGCAACACCACCCGGGCCTTCTATCCGCAGCTGGCCGCCTCCGAGCACGGCCGTGCGGTGATTGTCTCCGCGGCGGCAGTCGACTCGCCCACTGCCGGCGGGGCGAACTATGCGGCGGCCAAGGCTGCGGCCGAGAGCTGGATGCAGTCCATGGCGGACGGCTTCGCCCGTGAACAGAAAGCCGCCGAAAAGGAAACCGGACACTCGGCACCCCTGCATGCTGCCGCCGTCGTACTTGTAGTGAAGGCGCTGGTGGATGGCGACATGCGGCGCGCGGAACCGGAGAAGTCCTTCGAGGGCTTTACCGACGTTGCGCAGCTGGGCCAGGCGGTGAAGAATTTGTTCGGCACGCCCGCCGCCGAACTGAACGGACGCCGGATCCGCCTCGCATGAGCGGACGGACCAACAGAATTCCAGGAGTAAGGAATATGCCCATCGTGACCGAACCTTCGCTGCTCTCCGCGCCCCTGCATGACGTGTCCTGGCGCGGCTTCGCCTCGGACAATTACTCCGGCGTGCATCCGGAGGTCCTGACCGCGCTCGCCCATGCGAACGGCGGGCACCAGGTTTCCTACGGCGAGGACGAGTACACGGCCCGGCTGCAGGAACTGATCCAGGAGCATTTCGGCAACCAGGCGCAGGCCTTTCCGGTCTTCAACGGCACCGGGGCGAACGTGCTGAGCCTGCAGTCCATGCTGCCGCGCTGGGGTGCGGTGGTCTGCGCCGCCACTGCCCATATCAACGTGGACGAAAACGGTGCGCCCGAGCGGGTCGGCGGCCTCAAGCTGCTGCCCGTTCCCACGGAGGACGGGAAGTTGACGCCCGAGCTGATCGACCGCGAAGCCTGGGGCTGGGGCGATGAGCACCGGGCCCAGCCGCTGGCCGTGTCCATCACGCAGAGCACCGAACTTGGCACCCTCTACAGCATCGACGAAGTCCGCGCCATCGCCGACCACGTCCATGGCCACGGCATGAAACTGCACATGGACGGGGCCCGGCTGGCCAATGCGGCCGCGGCCCTCGGTGTCCCGCTGCGCGACTTCACCACGGAGGCCGGCGTGGACATCGTTTCCTTCGGCGGGACGAAGAACGGACTGCTCTTCGGCGAATGCGTGGTGGTGCTCAACCCGGACGCCGCCACCGGCCTGCCCTACCTGCGCAAAATGAACATGCAGCTCGCCTCGAAGATGCGCTTCATCTCCGCCCAGTTCGTAGCCCTGCTCGAGGACGGTCTCTGGCTGCGCTCTGCCGCGCATGCCAACGCAATGGCTGCCCGGCTGCGTGCGGCGGTGGACCGGATCGACGGCGTGGTGCCCACCCAGCCCACGCAGGCCAACGCAGTGTTCGCCGCCCTGCCCTCGGGTGCGGCGGACCGGATCCGGGAGAAGTTCCGCTTCTACGACTGGGATGCCTCGCGCGGGGAAGTCCGCTGGATGTGCTCGTTCGACACAACCGAGGACGATGTGGATGCCTTCGTCGAAGTCATCCGCGTGGAGACGGCGGAATAGCACGGCAGGATAACGAAGGCCCCTGCCCGGCGCGTCAGACTCCCGAGTGTCAGTGCCGGGAATTAATCTGAGGGTGTGAGTGCGATTGGTGACCTGTCCGCGGTGCCCGCGGATTTCATGACTGCCCTGGCCGCGTTGCGCCGGGCACAGTGCCGCAGCGAGCTCCGTCTCGAAGAACTGCCGGCTCCCTCGCGCCTGGCGCCCTTCGCCGTCGCCCTCGGCGCTGAGGTCATCCAGCCTCGGCCCCGGCGGTCCGCCCGCTGCATGGTCCCGCACTCGCCGCGGCGGGCAGCACCGGCGGAACCGAGTTGGCCACCGGCCGCTTCATCCTGCTCCATGATCCGGAAGGATCCGAACTGTGGGATGGCACCTTCCGCATCGTCACGTACATCCGGGCCCAGCTCGACGCCGAGATGGGCAACGACACGCTGCTCGGCTCGGTGGCCTGGACCTGGCTGGTGGAGGCCCTGGACATCCACAAGGCCATGTACCGCAACGCCGGCGGTACGGCCACCAGGATACTGTCCGAGAGCTTCGGCACCCTCGCAGGCCAGCAGGACGCCATCGACATCGAACTGCGGGCGTCCTGGACGCCGGACAACGCCCAAGTGCAGGCCCATCTGGAAGCGTGGTCGGACATGGTCTGCACCTTCGCCGGCCTGCCACCGCTTCCCGAGGGCGTCGCCTCGCTGCCGAACCGCCGGCGCAACTGACGTGGCATAGACTGAAAGGACCATGACTTCCTTGACTTCGGATTCTTCCGCCGGCTCTTCGCGCCCGAATATCGGCACACCGCCAGCGGCCCCGGAGCAGGCAGTCGAGACCGTCGAACTCACCATGCCGAGCGAGGGCGTGCCTGCTGTCATCGCCACCGCCAACGGTTTGGAACGCGCTGCCGCTGCACTGGCGGCCGGGCATGGGCCGGTCGCCGTCGACGCGGAGCGCGCGTCCGGCTTCCGCTACGGACAACGCGCCTTCCTGGTGCAGCTGCGCCGCGAAGGATCGGGGACGTGGCTGATCGATCCGGAACCTTTCGACGACCTCGTCATCATTAACGATGCCATCCGCGGCGCCGAGTGGATCCTGCATGCGGCCACCCAGGACCTGCCCTGCCTTTCGGCGCTGGGGATGTGGCCGGACCGGCTCTTCGACACGGAACTGGCAGCACGGCTGGCCGGGCTGCCGCGCGTCGGGCTGGCCGCGGTGATCGAGACCCTGCTGGGCTACACGCTGGCCAAGGAGCACTCGGCCGCGGACTGGTCCACCCGCCCGTTGCCGGAACCTTGGCTGCGTTATGCAGCCCTCGACGTCGAAGTGCTCATCGAACTCCGCGCAGCCATGGTGGAGCTGCTGACCAAGCAGGACAAGCTGCGCTTCGCCGAAGAGGAATTCGAGGCCCTGCGCAAGACCGAGCCGGCGCCGCCCCGGCCCGATCCCTGGCGCCGCACCTCTGGACTGCACCAGATCCGCGACCGCCGGCAGCTCGCTGCCGTGCGCGAGCTGTGGCAGGAGCGCGAGCAGCTTGCCGCCAAGCGGGACGTCGCCCCTGGCCGCCTCATTCCGGATTCGGCCATCGTGGCCGCCGCCCGGGCCATGCCCGCCACCGTGCCGCAGCTCCTCGCCGTCAATGGCTTCCACGGCCGGGCTGCCCAACGTGAGGCTCCCCGCTGGCTGCGGTGCATCAGCGCCGCCCGGCAGTTGAAGGACCTGCCCGAACTCCAGTTGCCCACCAATGCTCCCCCGCCGCCGCGCGTCTGGGCGGACAAGGACCCGGCTGCCGCAGCCCGGCTGCAGACTGCCCGCCCGCGGCTCGCAGCGCTGGCAGAGGACCTGACGATGCCCTTGGAGAACCTGCTCACGCCGGACTTCCTGCGCCGCCTGGCCTGGCGCCCGCCGGCCGCAATCTCCGAGGAGACCATTGCCGCCGCCCTGCGCGAGCTGGGCGCCCGGCCCTGGCAGCTAGAGCTGGCAGTTCCAGTGATCACTGAGGCGTTCCTCAATCCCGAGCCGCTGCCGGACGCGAAGGCCGGGAAAGGCAACGGCCGGAAGGACCAGCCGGCCTGACCCGCCGCCGAGGCGGCAGGCGGTGGTTGCTGGTGATATTACCCGTGGGTAACATGATGGGCGACACACTGCATCTGCCCTGAGGAGCCCCGGTGAATTCTGCTTCCGACCGCACCACTTCAACCACGGCAGCGGGCTATGCCGCCTTGGCCGGAAGATTTTCCGACGAAACCGTGACGCATTCGTACGTCCGCGACGTCGAGCTGCCCGGGGCCGGAACGCTCGCGTTGGTGACGCTCGACAACGATCTGGACCATCGCAGGCCCACCACGCTCGGGCCCAACTCGCTCATCGCACTTGGCTCAGCACTCCACCAGCTCAAGGCTCGGGCCACGGCCGGCGAGCTCACCGCCGTCGCCATCACCGGGAAGCCCGGCTATCTGGCGGCCGGCGCCGATCTCTCCGCCGTGGGCCGGCTGGCGGGCGAGAATGACGGGCGGCAGATGGCGCTACTGGGCCATGACGTGTATGGGACGCTCGCTTCAATCGGCGTGCCGACCTTCGCCTTCATCAACGGTGCCGCGATGGGAGGCGGACTCGAACTGGCCCTCGCCGCCGACTACCGCACGATCTCATCGGGCGCCACCGGCATCTCGCTCCCGGAGGCCTTCCTGGGGCTGATCCCCGGCTGGGGCGGCGTGTACCGGCTGCCCCGGCTGATCGGTCCGGGCAACGCCGTAAAGGTCATGATCCAGAACCCCTTGAGCAACAACAGGATGCTGGATGGGGCCGCCGCCTTCGAACTGGGCATCGCTGATGCCTTGCTTGAGCCGGCGGACTTCCTCGAGCAGTCCCTTGCGTGGGCTGCCCGGCTCATCACCGATGATGCCGAACGTAACCGGCTCGCCGCCCGGCGGAAGCACAAGGCGGCCGCCAGCGAGGAGGACTGGGACCACGCGATCGCTGCTGGCCGTGCCTTCATCGAGGCGAAAACCTCCAACGCTGCTCCGGCACCGGCCAAGGTGCTGGCGGTCATGGAGGCCGGCCGCGGCAAGACCCAGGCCGAGTCCGCCGTGCTGGAGGTCGACGCCCTGGCCGAGCTCATGCAGACCCCGCAGTTCCGCGACACGGTCTATGCGTTCCTGGAACTCGTGCAGAAGCGCGCCAAGCGTCCCGCAGGCGCCCCGGACAAGGCGTTGGCACGGCCCGTGGCCAAGGTCGGCGTGGTTGGTGCCGGGTTGATGGCCGGCCAGCTGGCACTGCTCTTCGCCCGCCTGCTGAAAGTGCCCGTGGTGATGACGGACATCGACAAGGCCCGGGTCGACAGGGGCCTGGGCTACGTTCATGCCGAGGTAGACAAGCTGCTCGCGGGGAAACGCCTGTCTCCGGAAGCCGCGGAGAGCATCAAAAGCCTCATCACGGGCACCACCTCCAAAGAGGCCTTCGCCGATGCGGACTTCGTCATAGAGGCGGTGTTCGAAGACCTCGCCGTGAAGAAGCAGATCTTCGCCGAGGTCGAGGCCGTAGTCCGCGAGGACTGCATCCTCGCCACCAACACGTCGTCGCTGTCCGTCGGCGCGATGTCCGCCGACCTGCTGCATCCGGAGCGGGTTGTTGGCTTCCACTTCTTCAACCCCGTGGCCGCCATGCCCTTGCTGGAGATCGTCCGCGCACCCAAGACCAGCGACGACGTGCTCGCCACCGCTTTCGTGCTCGGCCAGGCCCTGAAGAAGACCACCGTGCTCGTGCAGGACGCCGCAGCCTTCGTGGTCAACCGCGTCCTGCTGCGCCTGCTGGGCGAGGTCGTCAGCGCCTTCGACGAGGGCACACCCGCCGAGGTAGCCGACAGCGCCCTGAGGCCCATGGGTTTGCCCATGAGCCCGTTCAACCTGCTGGCCATGGTGGGCCTCCCTGTCGCCCAGCACGTCACCGAATCGCTCCACGCCGCCTTCGGCGACCGTTTCCGCGTCTCCGCCAACCTGCAGAAACTCATCGATGCCGGCGTCCCCTCCCTGTGGACCACGGACGGCGACGGCAGACAGGTCATTCCCGACTCCACCCTCGCGCTGCTCGACTTCGGTGACTCCCCCAGCAGCTCGGAGCAGCTGCTGGGGCGGACCCAGGACGCCCTGGCCGAAGAGATCCGCCTGATGCTCGACGAAGGCGTTGTCGCGGCCCCGGAAGACATCGACCTGTGCATGATTATGGGCGCGGGCTGGCCGCTGCACCTCGGGGGCATCACCCCGTATCTGGACCGCGTCGGCGCCTCCCCACGTGTCAACGGCAGGGAATTCGGCTCGAACCGATAGCAGTTGGGCGCGTGCCGCTGGAAATTTCCAAGTCGGTCCGGCAAGAATGTCGGGTATGGAATCTCCCCGCCCGACCTCACGCCGTTCCCTACTGACCGTCAGTGCCGCGGCAGGAACAGCGGGCCTCTTGGCCGGCTGCTCGCCCTTCCAGGATCTCGTTGGCGACACCAGCGGCGAACCCGCCGCCGTCAGCACCGAGGGCGCACCCGTCCGGGTGGGCAAACTCAGCGAAGTGCCGGTCGGCGGCTCCGCCAGCCGGGACGTCGATGGGAAACCGATCCTGATCCACCGCCCGGACGAGGAAACGGTCCTCGCCTACAGCGCCGAGTGCACCCATCAGGGCTGCAAGGTGGCAGCGACCGAAAGCGAGATCGCCTGCCCCTGCCACAATTCGACCTTCGCCCTGCAGGACGGTTCCGTCACCGGCGGTCCGGCTCCGGCTCCGCTCCCCCGTTTTGCTGCTGCGATCGACGGCGACTGGATCACGGTCTCAGTCTGAGACGSCCCCTTGCGGCATCCGCGGCCTGGCCGGCTGGCTGAGGTCAACGATCCGGTGGCAGTGCCTTCGGGCGAAGTCCAGGTCGTGGGTGGAAAGCAGCACCGCTGCACCGCGGTCAGTGGCTGAGGCCAGGACGTCCGCCAGCCGGGTGCGTCCATGGCCGTCCAGGGCGACGGTGGGCTCATCGAGCACCAGCAGGCGGGGCCGCCGGGCGAGCACCGTGGCGAGGGCAACCAGCCTGCGCTGCGATCCTGGCAGCTCATAGGGGTGCTCGTCGGCTGCCTCCGAAAGGCCGCAGGCCAGCAGCGCGGCTTCGACCGCCTCGGCCGCAGGCCGGGAGCGGCGCCGGCCGAAGCCTACTTCGCGCCGGACCGTCCGCTCGAACAGCTGGTCCGCCGGGTTCTGGAGCAGCAGACCGGCGGCCTCGGCCAGGTCCTGCGGCGATACAGCGGCGGATTCCCGGCCGGCCACGATCACCGAGCCCGTGTCAGGAAGGATTAGCCCGAGTGCCATCTTCAGCAAGGTCGTCTTGCCAACACCGTTCGGCCCGGTCAACGCCACACATTCGCCCGCCTGGACGTCGAGGTTGATTCCATCCAGGAGGCGGGGCCGCCGGTTATCCAGCCCGGCGCCGGGCGTGCGCCCGCGAGCCCGCGAGCTGCGGCT
>NZ_ANPE02000251.1 GCF_000328305.2 Arthrobacter crystallopoietes BAB-32
ATGGCGCTGCTGCCGGCGCCGGTGGGATGGCCAGCTGCGCCTGCCGCAGGGCCCGCCGGCTCGCCGGCTGTTCCACGGACTGGGCCGTCTGGGACTCCGGAACGTGCTTCGTCATCGTCGTTGCCAACCTCCGCAAGTGAAAGGGTTCATTGCTTATCATCCCCGTCGCTCCGCCGGATGGACAAATGGGTGACCGCCGCGGGGCGGCAACGGCGGGTGCATCGGCGCCGGCTGTACTGCAGCGGCCGGGAACTTGGGTGACCCGAAGCCGCTACGCTGGGCCGGTGGTGAATTTCACGCTGAAGCAGCTGCAGTACTTCGTCGCGGTGGCGGACCACGGCTCGATTTCGGCGGCGGCCGTGGCCAGCCACATCTCCCAGGCGGCGATGTCCCAGGCGCTGACCGACCTGGAACGCGTGGTCGGCGCGCAGCTGGTGGTCCGCCAGCGTTCCCGCGGCATCGCGCTCACTGGCGTGGGCCAGCAGTTCCTGCGGGACGTGCGCTCGCTGGTCCGCCATGCCGACGACGTCCAGAACACCATCGTGGAGCGGCAGCAGGGCCTGGTGGGCCCGCTCGCCATCGGCTGCTACACCAACCTGGCCGCGTTCTGGGTGCCGGTGATCAGCGAGAAGTTCATCAAGCCGAACCGCCGCCTGCAGGTCACGCTGGAGGAAGGCGAGGGCAGGGAGCTGCAGCAGAAGATGCTGGACGGCTACCTCGACGCCGTGCTAACCCACACCCGCCATCTGCTGCCCGGCGTCGAGGCGCGCACGGTCAAGGAGGGGCGGCCCTACGTACTGCTCGCCGCCGACCATCCGCTCGCCGGGCGGAAGAGCGTCCGGCTGGCCGAGCTGGCGGAGGAGGACTTCGTCTCGCTGGACATCCCCACGGTGCGCGACAACCAGCTGGTCAACCTGCGCCTGTCCGGCCTCGACCCGAAAATCGCCTGGCGCTCCTCGAGCTTCGAGGCCGTCCGCGGCATGGTCGCCCGCGGCCTCGGCTACACCGTGCTGGTCCAGCGCCCGCCGGTCAACACCAGCTACGACGGCCTGCCGCTGGCCACGGTCGAAATCGACGGCCCGGTCGGCCACAGCGACATCTGCGTGGCCTACTCCAGCACCGCGCGGCCGAGCCTGCGCCTGCAGGCCTTCCTGGATTTCTGCGCGGAGGCCGGCGGGGCGGCCGGCGGCGGTCCAAGGACGACGGCGTGACGCACCTTCCCGGGTTAGCGCATGTCAGGTGACGCCCGGGCAAAGGGCGCCCTGCACCGCCGTCGTACTTAAAGAGGGAAGGCGGCCGCTGCGCTGGGCAGCGGCCGCCTGTGGCGACGAGTGTGTTGACTCTGGGACCGTCCTCTGGAGGAGGCGGGCGGGCTACATCTTCTCGGCGGTCAGGTCCTGGTTCTTGCCTTCCTTGACGCCGAGCAGGCAGACCGCGGCGAGCACGAACGCCCCGGCCCAGGCTGCGGCGACCATCCAGAGCTCGCCGCCGGCGGCCAGGACCAGGCCGGAAGCAATCATCGGGGTGAAGCCGGCGCCCAGGGTGGAGGAGAGCTGGTAGACCAGCGAGGCGCCGGTGTAGCGCATCCGGGTCGGGAAGAGCTCGGCCGTGAAGGCGCCGAACGGGCCGAAGATGGTGCCCTGGATGACGCCGTTGGCCAGGAACAGGCCGATGGCGAACATCCAGAGGGCGCCGAGCTCGAGCATCCACATGATCGGGAAGGCCAGCGCGGCGCCGGCGAGGATGCCGATCAGCATGACCGGGCGGCGGCCGATCCGGTCCGAGTAGCGGGCGGCGAACCAGATGGCGACGACGGTCAGGGTGGCGCCGATGGCCTTAATGTTCAGCACGCCGGTGCGGTCCAGACCGACCTGGTCAACGACGTAGGAGATGGCCCAGACGGTCATCAGGCCCTGCACGGTGTAGGAGCTCATGCCGACCAGCGTGCCCATGATGACGTTCTTCGGGTACTTGGTCAGGACCTCGAGGATGGGGATCTTGCGCTCTTCGGCCTTGTGCTCGAGGGCGAGGAACAGCGGGGATTCGGCGACCTTGAGGCGGATGATGAGGCCGATGCCGACCAGCGCCACGCTCAGCAGGAACGGCAGGCGCCAGCCCCAGCTCAGGAAGGCCTCGTCCGGCAGGACCGAGACGGCGGAGACCGCGAGGGTGGCCATGACAGCGCCGGCAGGTCCGCCCATGTTGGCGAAGCTGGCGGCGAAGCCGCGGCGTTCCTTCGGCGCGTGCTCGAGCGCCATCAGCATGGCGCCGCCCCATTCGCCGCCGACGGCCAGGCCCTGGATGATGCGCAGGATGATCAGCGCGAGCGGGGCCGCCATGCCGATCTGGGCGGTGGTGGGCAGCAGGCCGATCAATGTCGTGGCCACGCCCATCATCAGCATCGAGGTGATCAGCACGCCCTTGCGGCCAAGCCGGTCGCCGAAGTGGCCGAAGACGATGCCGCCCAGCGGCCGGGCGATGTAGCCGACGGCGAGGGTGGCGAACGAGGCGAAGATGCCGACGGCCGGGTCTATGTTCACGAAGAACACCTTGTTGAACACCAGCGAGGCCGCCGTCGCGTACAGGATGAAGTCGTAGAACTCGATGGCGCTGCCCATGAAGCTCGAAGCCAGGATGCGGCGCATCTGCGGGGTGTTGAGGCTGGGGACCTTCAGCGTTTCGCCCGGCTGTCCGCCGTCGGGCTGGATGGTCGACTCCGTTGTCGTATGGGTGCTCATTGTGCAACCGCCATTTCGTGGTTGTCTGCCGGGGCTGTCAGGGCGGCTCCGGCAGGAAGGGAAGAGAGTCGGGAAGAGAACGGGATGATGTCGAGGTCGTCCGGGATGTGGAAGCCGCCCTCGAACGAGGCGCCGTGCGCGCGCCAGACCGCGTCCGGCGTCGTGCCCGGGACCAGATGGTGCAGCGCGAGGGTTGCCGCGCCGGCTTGCTGGGCGATCCGGATCGCATCCTGGGGAGAGGTGTGCGACCGGCGGTGGTGGTCGATCGAGGCGCGGGCCTCGTCGGTGTCGATGCTGCCGTAGGCGCGCTGGACCCAGTCGAAGTCGATGGCCTCGTGCAGCAGCAGGTCGGTGCCGCGGGCGAGCCGGACCAGGTTCTGGCACGGCGCGGTGTCACCGGAGATGGTGACCGAGCCCTCGGCGGTGTCAAAGCGGAAAGCGAAGGCCGGGGCGATCGGCGGATGCTCCACCAGGGTGGCGGTCACGGTGACCAGCTCGTCCCGGTAGATCTCGAACGGCTCCAGGCCGGCCGGCGTCGGGTTGGCGTTGGGGTGGTAGCCCGAAGACGCCGGGATGGCGATGTCCTCGGGAATGAAGTAGTCCAGCGGCGAGGGGCGAAGGGCGTCGATCACGCGGTCGTTGAGGTCCGTGCCGTAGGCCTGCATCAGGTGGTGGAACATCTCGCGGGTGCCCGGGGTGGGCAGCTCCGGGAAGACCGGCGACGGCGGAGTGGTGGCGCGCGGGGAGGCCGGCGGCAGCTCGCCGCGGTTGCCGGGACCGAGGATCCGGATGGTGTGCTGGTCCTGCTTCAGCGTGAACATGCCGAAGATGGCCAGGCTCGCCAGGTCGATGCTGTGGTCCGAGTGCAGGTGGGTCAGGAAGATCCCGCGCAGTGAGGAGATCGGCAGGTTGGCCTTCATCAGCTGGCGGCCGACTCCGCTGCCGGCGTCCACCAGGTAGACGGCTTCGCCGACGACGACGGCGGTGGCGATGCCGGTGCGGCGGCCGGCGTTTTCGCCGGTCCACCAGCGCGGACCGCCGGCGGTGCCGAGGGTGACGACGTGCGGGTTCAGGGAGGAGTTCATGGAGGGGAAGTTCTTTCGATGGTGCTGGGCGGCACCCGCCGCCTTTGTTCTTCTTCCATGGTCCAGCTCACAGTCAACACTGTAAAACTGTAATAACTTCCCAAGTTGCACGGTTTTGGTTATGAAGGGCTACCGCTCCCCGCCGTGGGTGATGCCGGGCAGGAACTCCTCGGGGAGCTCCGCGGCCAGGACAATCTGCATGTCCTGCACCTTCCAGTCCAGTTCGATGCAGCCGCGGCGGGCGCGTTCGATGTCGCCGAGCGACGGTGTCCGGCCCTGGCGGGGAACCACGAAGGACTCGAGGTGGAAGACATGTCCTTCATCGCGGGTGCGGCTCTTTGCCTGGTCCACCCACTCGAGACCGGACAAGTAGGAGTCGACGCGCTGGGTGACCGGATGGGGCTCGGCGTTGTCGTAGGTCCTGGCCCGGGCATCCACGAGGTCGGCGACCGCCGCGCGCAGGTTCTTGACGCCGTCGCGCGTGATGCTGGCCGAAATCACGAGTGCGGCCATGGAGTCGGCCCACCACCAGCCGATCCCGATCCCTGCGACGCCGGCGGCAGCAGCGACGGCGGTCATCCAGTCCGCCTTGTTCATGTCCGCGTCCGCATAGAGCACCTTGTCGTGCAGCGTCTCGGCCACCTTCATTTTGGCCCGTCCAAGGAACACCGGCGGCAGGGCGATCAGGAGCATGACGGCGATCATGAGGTGGCCCAGCCAGAAGGTCCGGCCGAACAGCTCGATGCCGCCGATCGTCGGGTGCTCGGCCAGGACGAGCCCCAGCCCGGAATCGACGATGAGGTAGGAGCCCATGACCAGCAGGGCGACGGCGGCCACCAGATGCGCCACGCCGATGGCCCGGTGGTAGCCGTAGGGGTGCCGCTCCGTGGGCGGCCGCCGAATGATCCGGGCGGCCACCAGGAAGGCGATCGGCGGGAGGAAGGACAGCAGGTCCTCGATCCAGGCCGCCTTCATCGCCTGCGAATTGCCGAGCACCAGGAACACCAGGATGACGGTGACGGTGAGGAATCCGATGGTCAGCCATTCCAGCTTCCGGGCCTTCCGCAGTGCCTCGTGCTGCTCCTCGGGCAGTTCCGTGTGTCCGAACCGCGCAGCCGTCGTCGTGCTTTCCCCGCTCACAGGTCCACCTCCTGGCCCAGCAGGTACTGGTCGAGGGCCAGCAGGAAGGCGTTTTCGCCCATCAGGACCAGCATCACGTGCTTGACGGTCTTGCCCCGCTCGTCCCGGGTCTCGGCGTAGGGCCGGGTCATGCCGGCATGTTTGGACCAGGGGGTGTCATTGGCGAGGCCGCCGATGACCAGGTCCAGCTCGCCGTGCTTCAGGTCTTCCACCAACTGGTGTTCGCTGCCCTCGACCCACTCGATCGAAGCTTCGCGGGTGGCCGCGAAGCCGCGGACGAGCTCAGGTTCGATGCCGGCCGGTTCCGCGCCGGGCTGCAGCCGGACGAAGTCATGGTTTTCCGTGACGCTCTCGGTCACCCCGACCCGCAGCGTTCCGCCGGTGATGTCCTGGAGCGTCCCGTCCGGGTCCGTCGGCATCGCCAGGCCGCAGCCGGCCAGCGCCGCGACCAGCAGCAGGCCTGCCAGCCGTGCTGCGAACGGCCTCGCCCGGCGGGATAGCCGCGTTGACGGTTCCATGCAGCCTCCTCGTGCCGATATTCCCCAGCGTCACTGCACCGGGGCGAAAGCGCAAGGCCGCTGCGCGGATCGGGGCGGACGCTCAGGCGGGACGGAGGCCAAAGCCGCCATCGCCGTCGTCCTGCAGATGGGCGCGGAAGGGGCGGCTGGCGTGCTGCAGGGTGCCC
>NZ_ANPE02000250.1 GCF_000328305.2 Arthrobacter crystallopoietes BAB-32
GCCTCCTCAGCGGCCGCTCCCGGCGGCGGCGGCTCTCCGTCCGGCCAGGCTCAGCCTGCCTGGCCGGACCTGCTGCCCGGACTTGAGGTCCTTGGGCAGGAAGAGACCGTGGAGCGCCCGGAACGGGAGCAGGGCGAAGCGCCGTACTCGGTCCTGCTGGCACCGGAAGCCGCAGAGGACCTGCCGGCGGCGGTGGCCGTGGCGCGGGCGGCGGGCAGCCGTGTCCATGAAGACCCCGCCGCGGATCCCCGGGCGGACCCCGGGACCATCGACTTCCTGCGCGGAGCGCCGGAGCACAGCGTGCTGGGCCTCGGGGACGGCTTCGGCACCGCCGCAGTCTTTGCCGAGCGGACCGATGCCGCGCTGACCGTGCCGGAACTGCCCGGCGGAGGCCTGCTCGCCTTCCCCGGACGGCGGATGGTGGCGCTCTACGGCAACCCGTCCGGTCCCGCGCTCGGCGCGTTGGGGGAGCAGGACGTGGACGCCGCCATCCGGCGGGCCAAGGAGCTGGCGCAGGAATACCAGCCGTTCAGCGACGAACCGGTCCAGCCCGCCTTCGAAATCATTGCCACGGTCGCCACGTCCTCGGCCGGCGAGGACGGGGACTACTCGGCCACGACGGACCCGGACGAGCTGCGCAGCTGGGTGGACGCCGCCGGAGAGGCCGGCGTGTACGTGGTGCTGGACCTGCAGCCGGGGACCACCGACTTCCTGGCCCAGGCCAAGCACTTCGAGGACCTGCTGACGCTGCCCCATGTCGGGCTGGCCCTCGATCCGGAGTGGAGGCTGCAGGACGGGCAGCGGCACCTGGAACAGATCGGCTCCGTCGACGCCGCCGAAGTCAACCGCGTGGCCGACTGGCTGGCCGGGCTCACCCGCACGCACAACCTGCCGCAGAAGGTGTTCCTGCTGCACCAGTTCCAGCTGCGCATGATTGGCAACCGCGAAAGCCTCGACACCGCGCACGAGGAACTGGCCGTCGTCGTACACGCGGACGGGCACGGCGGGCCGGAACAGAAGATGGAAACCTGGCGCACGCTCCGGCAGGACCTTCCGGAGGGTGTCTGGATGGGGTGGAAGAACTTTTACGACGAGGACACCCCCATGTTTTCTCCGGAGCGCACCTACCGCGAGGTCAGCCCGGCGCCCTGGTTCGTCTCCTACCAGTGATTGAACCGGCGGCGCCGCGGACAGGTAAGGTGTGCAGCATGAGTGTTTTTGCAGTGGAGTATGTCTACGCGGCCGACTCGGAAGCCGGGCGGGACGAGTACCGGCCGGCGCACCGGGAATGGCTCAACCGGTTTGTGGCCGACGGCCGGCTGCTGGCCTCCGGTCCTTACGCCGACGGTGCCGGGGCGCTGCTGCTCTTCACTGCCGCGGACGAGGCCAGCCTGCTGCAGGAGCTGAAGCAGGACCCGTTCAACGTGCAGAACCTGGTCTCCGCGCTGAAGGTCACCGAATGGAAGCCCGTCACGGGAGCCTTCGCAGACTACGCATGAGCTTTCCCACACTGGGGCCGATCGCTTCCGCGGCGGCCCCAGAGGATAATGAAAGCTGATCCGCAACTGCCCCAAGCCTCACGGAGGATGCATTGACTTCGGTCAACCTAGGAATGCCGGCGGCGCCGCTGCCCGTACTGGCACCGCGCCGCAAGACCCGCCAGATCAAAGTCGGTTCGGTGGGCGTCGGATCGGACTCGCCGGTCAGCGTCCAGTCCATGACCACCACGCCGACGACGGACATCAACGCCACGCTGCAGCAGATCGCCGAGCTGACCGCTGCGGGCTGCGACATTGTCCGCGTCGCCTGCCCCAGTGCGGATGATGCCGAAGCGCTGCCGATCATCGCGAAGAAGTCCAAGATCCCGGTGATCGCGGACATCCACTTCCAGCCCA
Organism: Arthrobacter crystallopoietes BAB-32; assembly: GCF_000328305.2. Classification (GTDB taxonomy): domain Bacteria; phylum Actinomycetota; class Actinomycetes; order Actinomycetales; family Micrococcaceae; genus Crystallibacter; species Crystallibacter crystallopoietes_A. The sequence goes on from NZ_ANPE02000250.1 coordinate 1,896, forward strand.
AGTACGTGTTTGCCGCGATCGACGCCGGCTGTGCCGCGGTGCGCGTCAACCCCGGCAACATCCGCAAGTTCGACGACCAGGTCAAGGAAATCTCGAAGGCGGCCAAGGACGCCGGCGTCTCCATCCGCATCGGCGTCAACGCCGGCTCCCTGGACCCGCGGCTTCTGGAGAAGTACGGCAAGGCCACCCCGGAGGCCCTGGTGGAGTCGGCGGTCTGGGAAGCCTCGCTGTTCGAAGAGCATGACTTCCACGACTTCAAGATCTCGGTCAAGCACAACGATCCGGTGGTCATGGTCCGCGCCTACGAGATGCTCGCCGAGCGCGGCGACTGGCCGCTGCACCTGGGCGTGACCGAGGCCGGTCCGGCGTTCCAGGGAACCATCAAGTCCGCGACTGCCTTCGGTGCGCTGCTCTCCAAGGGCATCGGCGACACCATCCGCGTCTCGCTCTCCGCGCCGCCGGTGGAGGAAATCAAGGTCGGCCTGCAGATCCTGCAGTCGCTGAACCTGCGCGAGCGCAAGCTGGAGATCGTCTCCTGCCCCTCCTGCGGCCGGGCCCAGGTGGACGTCTACACGCTGGCGGACCAAGTGACCGCAGGCCTGGAGGGCATGGAAGTGCCGCTGCGCGTGGCCGTCATGGGCTGCGTCGTCAACGGACCGGGCGAAGCGCGCGAGGCTGACCTCGGCGTGGCCTCCGGCAACGGCAAGGGCCAGATCTTTGTGAAGGGCAAAGTCATCAGGACTGTCCCCGAGGACCAGATTGTTGAAACACTGATCGATGAAGCAATGAGGATTGCCGAGGAAATGGGGGACGCCGATGGCGAAAATGCTGTCCAGGGTAGCCCCGTGGTTACCGTCAGCTAACCGGCAGCGCGGCACGGCCGCCGGCTCCGCAGGCCTGGCCGGCCCGGGGGACATCCGCGTCCTGACCGAGGCGGACACCTCGCTCCTGTGGGAGGCCGTCAACCGCGATCCGGTCGGCAACGTGTTCCTCGCTGCCCACCTCGAATCAACCAAAACCGCGGCCCCGACCGGCTCCGGCGCGGAGATCCTCGGGTACTTCACGCCCGAGGGGCTTGCCGGAGCCTGCTGGGCGGGCGTCAACGTGGTGCCGACCGGGCTGAGCGCCGAGCAGGGCGCGCACATCGGCAGCTACCTCGCGTCCCGCAACCGGCGCACGTCATCGATCTTCGGTCCGGCCGAAGCCGTGATGGGCATTTGGTCCTCCTACCAGCACACCTCGGGCAAGCCCTTCGACGTCCGGCCGCGGCAGCCGCTGATGGAGCTGCGCGGGACGCCCTCCGTTCCGGCCGCGGCCGAGGTCCGGTTCTCCGAACCCGAGGACCTGGACGTCCTGCTGCCGGCCTGCGTGGCCATGTTCGAAGAGGAAGTCGGCTATTCGCCCATGGCCGGCGGCGGCCAGCACTACCGCCAGCGCGTGCGCAGCCTGATCGCCAGGGGCCACTCCCTGATCCAGCGCGACGAGGCGGGAGAAGTCGTGTTCAAGGCCGAGCTGGGCAACGTCTCCGGCGCGGCAGTGCAGCTGCAGGGCGTGTGGATCAATCCCAAGTACCGCGGACAGGGACTGGCCGCACCCGCCCTCGCCGCCGTCGTCGAACTTTCCCGCCGCTTCGCCCCGGTGGCCAGCCTCTACGTCAACGACTACAACCACCGCGCGATCGCCGCCTACGAACGGGTCGGCTTCAGCCGCGTCGGCACCTACGCCACGGTGCTGTTCTGACGCCGCCTGGGGACCGCGGTCAAGTTCACGACTGCGCCGCGGGAACCGTAGGATGGGTAACTGATTCTTCCTCCCATACCCAGAACGGATTCCAAGCGTGGTCCTGCGACTTTCCACTCTGTTCCTGCGCACTCTGCGCGAAGACCCGGTCGATGCCGAGGTAGCCAGCCACAAGCTGCTGGTCCGCGCCGGCTACATCCGCCGGGCCGCGCCCGGGATCTACTCCTGGCTGCCGCTGGGGCTGAAGGTCCTGGCCAAGGTGGAAGCGATCGTGCGGGAGGAAATGAACGCCATCGGCGCGCAGGAGGTCCACTTCCCGGCGCTGCTGCCGCGCGAACCGTACGAGGCGACCAACCGCTGGACCGAATACGGCGAGGGGCTGTTCCGGCTCAAGGACCGCAAGGAAGCGGACTACCTGCTCGCGCCGACGCACGAGGAAATGTTCACCCTGCTGGTGAAGGACCTGTACTCGTCCTACAAGGACCTGCCGGTGTGCCTGTACCAGATCCAGACGAAGTACCGCGACGAGGCCCGGCCGCGCGCCGGGCTGCTGCGCGGGCGCGAGTTCATCATGAAGGATTCCTATTCCTTCGACATTGACGACGCCGGACTGGACGCGAGCTATGCGGCGCACCGTGAGGCGTACTTGCGGATCTTCGAACGGCTCGGACTCGAAGTCATCCCCGTCAAGGCCACCGCCGGGGCGATGGGCGGCTCCAAGAGCGAGGAGTTCCTGCACCCGACCGAGGTCGGCGAGGACACGTTCGTGCGTTCGGCCGGCGGCTACGCGGCCAACGTGGAGGCCGTGACCACCGTTGCGCCGCCGGAGATCGACTTCACCGATGCGCCGCCGGCCGAGGTCAAGGACACCCCGGACACGCCGACGATCGAAACCCTCGTTGCCTGCGCCAACGACATCGCGCCGCGTGACGGGGAGCCGTGGACCGCCGCCGACACGTTGAAGAACGTGGTGCTGGCCGCCACGCTGCCGACCGGCGAACGCCACATCGTCATCATCGGCGTGCCCGGCGACCGCGCCGTGGATCTCAAGCGCGTGGAGGCGAACATCGGCGGCTTCCTGCCGGTTGGCGGCGAAGTGGCCATCGAGGCTGCCAGCGAAGAGGACCTGAAGAAGCATCCGGGGCTGGTCAAGGGCTACATCGGCCCGGGCGAGAGCCTGGATGCGGCGGTGCTGGGCACCGAAGGCAAGACCGGCCTGCTCTACCTGGTGGACCCGCGCGTGGTCTCCGGCACCAGCTGGATCACCGGCGCGAACCTGGAGGGCAAGCATGTGTTCGGCCTGGTCGCCGGCCGCGACTTCGCCTGGGACGGCGTGATCGAATCCGTCGAGGTGCGCGCCGGCGACGAGGCGCCGGACGGCTCCGGTCCGCTGGAGGCAGCGCGCGGCATCGAGATGGGCCACATCTTCCAGCTCGGCCGCAAGTATGCGGAGGCGCTGGGACTGCAGGTGCTTGATGCCAACGGCAAGCTCACCACCGTCACCATGGGCTCCTACGGCGTTGGCGTCACGCGTGCCGTGGCGGCGCTGGCCGAGTCCAACCACGATGGCAAGGGCCTGGTCTGGCCGCGCAACGTCGCCCCGGCGGACGTCCACATCGTGGCCACGGGCAAGGGCACCGAGATTTTCGAGGCGGCCGCCGAGCTGGCCGCGGGCCTGGAAGCCGCCGGGCTGGAGGTCATCTACGACGACCGGCCGAAGGTCTCCCCGGGCGTAAAGTTCGGCGACGCTGAACTGATCGGCGTGCCCACCATCGTGGTGGTCGGCCGCGGGCTGGCCGACGGCGTCGTGGAGGTCAAGGACCGCGCCACCGGCGAGGCCGGGAACATCCCGCTGGAAGCCGCCGTGGCCCACGTGGCCGCACTGGCCGGGAAGTGATCTCCGGGCTCGAGGAGATTGAGCTGGCGACCATCCTGCTGGTGGTGGTCGCCGGTTTCGCGGCCGGCTGGGTGGATGCGGTGGTCGGAGGGGGCGGACTGCTCCAGCTGCCGGCGCTGCTGCTGGTGCCGGGCATCACGCCCGTGCAGGCTCTGGCGACCAACAAGATGGGCTCCATCTTCGGCACGACCGCCAGTTCCATCACGTACTACCGGCGGGCCCATCCGGACCTGAAGACGGCGCTGCCCATGGCCGGCGTGGCCCTGGCCGGCAGTTTCGGCGGGGCCATCGTGGCGACCCTGCTGCCGGCTGCGGTGTTCAAGCCGATCATCGTCGCGGCGCTGATCGCCGTGGCGGTGTTCACCGCGCTGCGTCCGACCGCGGGTACGTTGACTAAGCTGCGCTACACCGGTGTGCGGCACTTCGGGACGGCTGCGGGCATTGGCCTGGTGATCGGGTTCTATGACGGGCTGATCGGGCCGGGCACCGGGTCTTTCCTGATCATCGCCATGGTGGCCATGCTCGGCTACAACTTCCTTGCCGCCAGCGCCAAGGCCAAGATCGTCAACCTGGCCACCAACTTCGGCGCGCTGGTCTTCTTCCTGCCCAGCGGGGCGGTGCTGTGGGGGCTGGGCCTGATTCTGGGTGCTGCGAACATGGCCGGCGGCTATGTCGGTGCCCGCATGGCAGTGAGCAAGGGCAGCACGTTCATCCGGGTGGTCTTCCTCGTGGTGGTGGCGGCCCTGATCGTCAAGCTCGGCTACGACGTGGTCCAGGAGAACTTCCTCGGCCAGTGACCCGCGTGTCCCGTGCAACGGGCTTTGCTCAGGGCAGCTCGAGGCCGTGGGCCGGCGGAAGCTCCGGCAGGGTCCGGCCGGCGAGGGTGGACGCGACCCAGAGCGAACGCTGTGCTTGGCCGGCCTGCCGCCGTTCGAGGTAGTCGAGCGCGTTCGCGACCTCGCGCACGATCGACCACTGCCGAGCCAACTCCTCGTCCAGCCCGGCGGCCGTGGACAGTTCGGCGCACCGGCGCGCCAGGTGGGTTTCCGGGTCCGAGGCATGCAGGTCGCGAAGGCGGTTCCAGAGCATCGGCGCAATCTCGAATTCGGCCTCTCCGAGCATGGGTTTTGGATCGACGGCGGCAAACCCGGCGGCGGCCGGCATGCGGGCGAGGATGTTGCCGTAGTGCAGGTCGCCATGGAGCAGGACGTCCCGGTCCTCCCGGCGACCCACCGCACCCCGCGCCTGGCAGACCTCCAAGGCACTTTCCAGCAGCCAACGCTCGAACGGCTGGCCAAGGGCAGCCCAGTCCGCTGGCAGGGAATCAGTCCACTGCTCGGCAACTGCGGCCACTTCGGGGAAGGCCGGCCAAGGATCGCTGGCAGCGGGTGCACGGTGCAGGTGTTCGACGAGCCGGCCCCACACGCCGGTTGTTTCATCGAGTGGCAGGTCGAACAGGGAACGGTCCGGCCGGAGCCGTTCGAGGAGCTGCACGAAGGGGTCCTCGCCGGAACGCAGCAGTGCTGCGGCGCCGTCTCCGGACCAGATCCGCAGCGCGGCGGATTCGAAAGCTGCCGCATCGTGCGGGAAGGCAAGCTTGAGTACCGCGGGCGTGCCCTCGGCCGTAAGGACCGGAAGGACGGCGGCGGTGCGCCCGAACCACGGGCCCCCGGCGGCATGGTCGGGCGCCAGCTCCCAGTCGTCCAGGTAGCGGAGGAGGAGCCCGTTGAACCCGGCCAGCCAGCGCGCACCGCCGGGTTCAGCCAAAGCGGCGGAGCGCAGGCCTGCCGGGAGCTCGATGGGGATCATCAGGGCAGCGCCCAACCGGATGCTTTAGCGGCCGCGGTGGGACCGGGCCCGCCTTCGGCCGCCTCCAGTCCAGGTGTCAGGGCGGGTTCGCCGGCGAGGACAGCCAGCCGTACCGCGGAACCGGCCAGCTCGGCTGCCGCTGCCTGTTGCAGCCCATCATCGCCGAACGCCACCAAGTCGCCCAACGCCCGGGCGGCATCGGCTTCAGCCGCCGCCAGCGCCTGCCGCGGCTCAGCTACCACGTCGCCGGGGAGCGGGTACGCGGGCTGGCGCAGCGGAAGGTCGAGGCAGTGCGCGGCAGCGAGCTCCTCCCAACGTGCCATCAGGGCCCGGTGCTCGGCATAGAACGCCGAGGCCTGCCGCTGCAGGCCTCCGTCGAGCCGGGGCAAGGTGGCCTCATAAACGAAGGACATCCGGTATTCGCTGGCGAGGACGGCAGACACTGCTTCTGCCTGGTCCGGGACGCTGGCGGCAGCGGCGGCGGAGGGCGCCGGCTCCGCGGATTCGCTGCCACCCCGGACCCGGGCATTCGGTCGGCCGGTTCGGCAGCCGCGGCTCCCAGGCCTGCGGCTGCTCCGATTCCGGATACAGCCGGTGGAGTGCGACGGCCTGCCCGAAGGCGGACGCCCCGACCGACGCCAGCAATCGTGAGAGGCCGGGCTCGACGTCGGCGGAGGCCGCCAGCAGGAAGCGGGAGGTCGCGGCGAGCCGACTGAGCGTCCCGTCCACTGTAGGTTCCGCGGCGGGAGAAGAGCTGGGCGCGGCACTGGACGCCGGGGGAGTGGCGGCGGGAGGCGGCCCGGCGGAGGGCTGGACAGATGGGGGTCCTGCCGGCTGCGTCTGCAGCGGGAACAAGGCTGCCTGCTGCTCCAGCAGCGATGCCGCCGCCGAAAGCTTAGCCGCGCGTCCGTCGTCGTTGTTTGGACCGTTCTCCGCGGACGCGAGGTGGCGAAGATCTCCTGCAACTGCGCTCAGGCGCTCAAAGGCGTCCAGGCGTGCCTGCTCGGTGGCGCTCAGCGGCGGCGGCGGGGACTCGACCGTGGACACCACCGTGCCGATCCCGAGCACCAAGGCACCGGCCAGCAGCAGCAGGAGCGTGCGCCGCAGGAACCGCCGGAACTTCACGGCGGCGGACAGTGCGGGTGACGGCTCCACAACAGACGATGATGTCATGCCGCGCCGGTAGTTTCATGCAGGGCGGCGCCTGGGGCAGCTTGACACGGCGGCCGCACGTCCACGACTGCCCGGGAAAGTCGCTAGGCTAGTAGCTACAACATCATCTAGCGGGAGGCAGCAATGGCGGATCGGCCCGATCGCACCGGCGTGTTCCAGTCGGGAAATCCATCCGGCAGCAATGCAGAGGCGGAACGCCTGAAGGAACTGGTAGCGCCGGCGGTGGCCGCCAACGACCTCTACCTGGAGGATGTCGAAGTCCGCACGGCCGGAACCCATCGCACCGTGCACGTCATCGTCGACCTGCCAGAGGACCAGGTGGGCGGCGTTGGCCTTGACACCATTGCCGAGCTGTCCCAGGTGCTCTCGAAAATCCTGGACTCCGACCCGCACGACTCCGGCCACCCCTACGACCTCGAGGTCTCGTCCCCGGGCGTCGGCCGGCCGCTGACCGAACCGCGGCATTGGCGCCGGAACCTCGGCCGGCTGGTCCGGGCCAAGGTGCGCGAGGGTGACGATGTCACCGGGCGCCTGCTGGAGGTCCGGGACGACGGCGTGACCCTGCGGCCGCAGCTGGCGGCCAAAAAGGGCGTGAAGCCCAAGGAGGGCGAGCCGGTTGAACTGGCCTTCGGCAACATCCGCAGCGGGAAAGTGGAAATAGAATTCACCCAGCTGGACGACGAACTTGCCACCGCCGAGCAGCGCGGCGGCCTGGAGAATGAGGAGGACTGACATGGATATCGACATGAGCGCCCTGCGGTTGCTGGAGCGCGAACGCGAAATCCCGCTGGACCTGCTTATTCCCACGATTGAGCAGGCGCTGCTGGTGGCCTACCACAAGACGCCCGGCTCCATCGAGAAGGCCCGGGCAGAACTGGACCGCAAGAGCGGACACGTGACCATCTGGGCCGCGGAGATCGACGAAGAGGGCGAGGTGGTCGGAGAGTTCGACGACACGCCCAACGGCTTCGGCCGGATCGCCGCCTCCACCGCCCGGCAGATCATCCTGCAGCGGCTGCGCGACGCCGAGGACGACAACGTGCTCGGTGTTTTCCGCGGCAAGGAGGGCGAACTGGTTTCCGGCGTCATACAGCAGGGCCACAACCCGAACATGGTGCAGGTGGACCTCGGTACGGTGGAGGCGCTGCTGCCGCCGCCGGAGCAGGTTCCCGGGGAGAGCTACCCGCACGGCGCGCGGCTCCGGGCCTATGTGGTCGACGTCCACCGCGGGCTGAAGGGACCGTCCATCACGCTTTCGCGTTCCCACCCGGGCCTGGTCCGCAAGCTCTTCGAGCTGGAGGTCCCCGAGATCGCGGACCACAGCGTGGAGATCGTGGCGCTGGCCCGCGAGGCCGGGCACCGGACCAAGATCGCAGTCAAGGCCAACGTACCCGGCCTGAATGCGAAGGGTGCCTGCATCGGGGAGATGGGATCGCGGGTCCGCGCGGTCATGACCGAACTGCACGACGAGAAGATCGACATCGTCGATTTCAGCGAGGATCCGGCCACCTTCATCGGCAACGCCCTCTCGCCGTCGCGCGTCACTTCGGTCACGATCACAGACACCGACGCCCGGTCCGCCCGCGTGGTGGTTCCCGATTACCAGCTGTCGCTGGCCATCGGCAAGGAAGGCCAGAATGCGCGGCTGGCAGCTAAGCTGACCGGCTGGCGGATCGACATCGTCTCCGATGCGGTGGCCGTCCAATAATCGTCGTGTCCGGCCTGGTTCGTGGCCGGCTTTCCGAAAGCGTTAGAATGAATACGGTCCGGTCTCCCCGGCGGCTGCCGCAGCGTACCTGCATTGGCTGCCGGAAGCAGGAAGACCAGCCCGGCTTGCTGCGTCTGGCCCTCGCGCCCGACGGCCCTGGTGCCGTCGTCGTCGATCTCCACCGCCGCATGCCCGGGAGGGGTGCCTGGCTGCACCCGGATCCTCAGTGCATGGCCTTGGCTGTGAAGCGGCGTGCTTTTAACCGAGCCTTTAGGGGTAAAGTTGATAGCCGTGCCGTGGAGAGCTATTTCCATGCGCGAACAACCGTCCAACCTGAAAGCGGGTCAGAAAACTGATGGAAACCCGATGAGTGCCAAGCGATGAGTGCCCAACGATGACTTATCTGTTGTGCGCTGCCCACGGTCGCTCTGTGCAGCACGCTTCGTGCGGCGCGGAAGACCGCAGCAAGAAATAGACGGTTCGTACCTGGCTCGGTGCGGACCGAGACAGGAGAAATGTGGCCAAGGTCCGCGTACACGAGCTCGCGAAAGAGCTCGGTATTACCTCTAAAGATGCAGTTGCCAAACTGCAGGAACTGGGCGAATTCGTCCGCTCCGCCTCGTCGACGATCGAGGCACCCGTAGTCAAGAAGCTTCGCGACGCCTATCCCGCCGCCGGCGCCAAGACCGAGACGGCTCCTGCCGCCCGCCAGGCGCC
>NZ_ANPE02000249.1 GCF_000328305.2 Arthrobacter crystallopoietes BAB-32
AGAACCCGGCGCCCAGACCGCGATCGCCAGSCGGCGCTGGTGCGGTCGACGAAGATGTTGCGGATCAGCGAGAGGGTGGCCGGCATGAGCATGGAGCCAAAGGCGCCCAGCCCGGCCCGCGCCGCCACCAGCATTTCTGCGCTGCTGGAGAAGGCGGCCACCGCGGAGAAGGCGGCGAACCCGGCGGCGCCGGTCATGAGCATGCGGCGGCGGCCGAACCGGTCGCCCAGGCTGCCCATGGCCACCAGCAGTCCGGCCAGCACCAGCGGATAGATGTCGATGATCCACAGCAGCATGGTGCCGCTCGTGCTGAATTCCAGGGAGATGGCCGGGAGTGCGAAGCCCAGCACCGTGTTGTCCACGGCGACCAGCAGCACAGGCAGCATGAGCACGGCCAGGGCCGTCCACTCCTTGCGGCCGGCAAGTTGGGTGGTTGTGAGCATACTGCACCTCCTGGAAAGAGAACGGGATGAAAGAACTGTACCGTCTGGACGGTTTAGAAACAAACTCGGCGAGCCGTAGGATAGACCCATGGCCAGCGCGAAAGACCGGATCCTCGACAGCTTTGAAGACATCCTCATCAAGGAGGGTGAACGCGCCGCCACCATGGACGCCGTAGCCGCCGCCGCCGCCGTCTCCAAGGGCGGCCTGCTCTACCACTTCCCGTCTAAGGAGTCCATGGTGGAAGGCCTCTGCGAACGGCTGGAGGCCCTGACCGCCGAGGACGCGGAGAAAATCGGCGCGGCCTCCGAAGGCGCAGCGCGCTACTACGTCCGGACCTCGCTGTACGTCGACTCGCCGCTGGACCGCGCGATCGTCGCCGTCGCCCGCCTTGTACAGCAGGGCCACCCGGCCGCCGCCCAGGCCTTCGCGCGGATCCAGGACCTCTGGCTCAAGGCGCTGGAGCAGGCGCTCGGCAGCCGCCCGCTGGCCCAGGCGATCAAGCTGATGGGGGACGGGCTGTACTACAGCGCCACCTTCTTCTCCGGCAGCGCGCTCTCGTCCGAGGTGACCGACGGCGAAATGGAAGCCCTGCTCGAACAGGTCGACGCACTCGTAGCGCGGAACTGACCGAGCGGCGAAGCCCTATGGCTTCCCACCCTCAGCCCGGTCCCGGAGGACGAGCGCGAGGACGTTCGCAGTGACGATCAGGGCGATGCCGGTCCATTCAGCGGCTCCGAGGCTCTCCTGCAGCGCGAGGACGCCAATCAGCGCGGCGAAGACCGGATTGATGCTCATCAGGATTCCGAAGACGTTCGCCGGAACCCGCCGCAGGGCTGTTAGGTCCGCGACATAGGGCACGGCTGAGGCCAGCACACCGGCACCGATCGCGCACAGGACCGTGAAGCCGTCCGGGGGCCGGACCAGGAAGAGGAAGGCCCCGACCGGCAGGAACAGCATGGCCGAGATGCCGGTTGCTGTGGCCGTTCCCTCGATGCCCGGGATGCGGGCGCCCACGGTTTTGTTCAGCACAATGTAGGCCGCCCAACTGGCCGCGGCCGCCAAGGCCAGTCCGATCCCGGCATAGTCCGTCGACGCTTCCGGCCTGGCAATCGCCACAACACCGGCCCCCGCCACCACGGCGCAGCATGCGTTGAAGGCGGTACGCGCGCTGAGCAGGGCAACCGAGAGAGGGCCGAGGAACTCGAGCGTCACCGCCAGGCCGAGGCCGATCCGCTCGATGGCCGCATAAAGGCCAAGGTTCATCGTGCCAAAGACCAGCGCGAGCAACAGCACCGGCCACCACTGCCGGCGGGTCAGTGCGCGGAGCCGCGGGCGGACCAGCGGCAGCAACACCGCCGCGGCGATGTACTGGCGGACAGCAACGACGCCGATCGGACCCATGCCGGGAAATGCTAGCGACCCGCTTGCCGCGCCGAGCTGCGTAGACAAGGCACTGGCCACCAAGGTCGCCGCGCCGCGGGCCAAGCCCCCGTTGTCCGTCCCCTTCGCATCCATACCCGGAGTGTGCGCGAGCCCGACGCGGCGGCAAAATGCAGAACCTGCCTGCCCATACGCTTTCTGCATCAATAGACTGCGGTAATGGACGTCGAACTGCGCTACCTGCGTTCCTTCGTCGGCGTGGTCGAGGCAGGCAGCTTCACCGATGCCGCCATCGACCTTGGTATTTCCCAGGCCGCGGTATCCCGGCATGTTGCGGCCCTGGAGCGGGCACTCGACGTCCGCCTGCTCCACCGGACCACCCGCAGCGTCGAGCCAACGCAGGCCGGGGAGCGAGTCGTCCGCCGTGCACGCCAAATGCTCATCCTCCTTACCGAGCTACGGCAGGAGGTACACGACGGCGGCAGCACGGTTCGGGTGGGCTACGCCTGGTCTGCCTTGGGCAAGCACACTCCAGCATTCCAGCGGGAATGGGCGAGCGCATTGCCGCACAGCGAGCTGCGCCTGATCCGGTCCAACACGCCAACGGCCGGACTAGCCGAAGGAATCAGCGACCTTGCCATCCTGCGCCGCATCCCGGACAACAGAAGCCTCGAGCTGGTGGCCATCGGCGTCGAAAAACGGTACTGCGCGATGGCTTCCAGCGACCCGCTGGCCGGCAAGCGCAGCGTTACCCTCGCACAGGTGGCCAGCTCGCCGGTGGCCCTGGACCTACGCACCGGAAGCACCCGGCTGGACCTGTGGCCGGACGACCGGCAACCGGAACGGACCATCTCCATCGAGGATGTCGACGACTGGCTCACCGTCATCGGCAGCGGCCGGGCGCGCGGCATTACCGCCGAATCCACGGCCCATCAATACCGCCGCCCCGGGCTTGTCTACCGCCCGGTGCGGGACGCGCCGCCGGTGCAGGTCTACGCCGCCTGGTCCCGCTTGGATCCACCGGCCGCACGCAGGGAAGTCGTCGAGCTCCTGGCCCGAATCTACGCCTGAGGCCGGCCCGCGAAGCCGCTCATGGCCGTGGTTTCGCACGCCGGCGGGCTACGAGCGGACGCGATCGGCCCGCTCGGACAGGAACTCTTCCCAGGTCCGTAGGCCCACGGCGTGCTCCGGCGTGAGGTTTGCCCCGGCCCGGAAGGCCCGCGCGGCCTGGCCCGGAAGCGGCAGCGGCAACAGCGGCCGGCGCTTGCCCACGGATTCGAGGTAGAGCCGGATCAGCGCGTCCATTGGATAGGTCCTTGGCCCGCCCATGTCCGGGACCAGGCCCGAGGGGCCCCGAGGGCAAGGTCCGTCAGACGGTCAGCGACATCCGCTGCGTCGATAGGCTGGAACCGGAAGCCGGAAGGCACCGGAATGACCGGCAGCTTCGCCATTCCTGCGGCCGCCTGCAGCAGCAGCTGGTGGAACTGGGTGGCGCGCAGGGTTGTGTAGGGAATGCCGGATCCGGCGATGATGCGCTCGGCCGCGTACTTTGACCCGAAGTAGCCGAACATGGCCCGGTCCATGCGGCCGGCCACGGGAATGCGGTCGGCGCCGACCACGGAGATGTAGACGAGGTGCGCCGCTCCCGCCGGTGCCAGAGCGTTGACCAGGTTCCGGGCCTTGACGTCGTCTCCTGCCGCGCTGCCGGCCAGGTGCACGATGGTCCTGACACCTTCGACGGCGGCCTCGATTCCTTCGCCGCTGGCCAGATCGCCGGCGGTGAATTCGGTGCCCCCGGTGTTGTCGTGCCGGTGCCGGCTGAGGATCCGGACCCGCCGGCCGCTGTCCTGCAGGCGTGCGACGACGAGCCGTCCGAGGGTGCCGGTCCCGCCCGTAACCAGGATGGGGGCTTCAGCGGTTGGACCTCCGGTGCTTTGGTAGTGCTGCATGGTTGCTCTCCTTGGGAGGAATTTGATGGAGTGGCTGATGGCCACACAGCAATGACACTTCGCGGCGGGAGAATGTGACCGATGGGTGGATCCGAAGTGCTGGCAGCGCAATTCGAGGAGCACCGCAGCCACTTGAAGGCAGTGGCGTACCGCATGCTCGGCTCACTGAGCGAGGCGGAGGACGCCGTCCAGGAGACGTGGCTGCGGGCCAACCGGGCCGGAACAGCCCAGGTGGAGAACCTCGGCGGCTGGCTGACCACCATCGCCTCCCGGGTCTGCCTGAACCTGCTGCGAGCGCGGAACCAGCGCGGCGAGCAGCCCCTGGGCGTGCACATGCCGGACCCGCTCGTCACGCGGCCCGACGCCGCCGGTCCGGAGCGCGAGGCGATCCTGGCCGACTCGGTGGGGCTGGCGATGCTCGTGGTGCTGGATACCCTGGCTCCCGCGGAGCGTCTGGCATTCGTGCTGCACGACTTGTTCACCGTCCCGTTCGAGGAGATTGCGCCCATCGTCGACCGGACGCCGGCGGCCGCCCGGCAGCTGGCCAGCCGGGGCAGGCGCCGGGTGCAGGAAGGAGCTCCGGTACCGGAGCCCGATCCCGGGAAGCAGCGTGAGGCGGTGGACGCCTTCTTCGCGGCCTCGCGCAACGGGGACTTCACCGCACTGGTGGCCGTGCTGGATCCGGACGTCGTACTGAGGGCGGACGGCGGGGCGGGCCGGACCGCGGCAACGGCGCTCCTCCGCGGTGCCCAAGCCGTGGCTGGCCAGGCCGTCACCTACACGAAGCTGGCCCCCTTCGTGCGCCCGGCCCTGGTCAACGGTGCGGCGGGCGTTGTGGTGGCGCCGCACGGCCAGCCGCTCTCCGTCATGGGCTTCACGGTCAGGAACGGGCGTATCGTTGCCATCGACGTGCTCGCCGACCCGGCACGGCTCAGCGCGCTCGACCTGGGCGATTGGAGCGGCTGACGTCAGGCGTGTGTTTCCTCTTCGACCAGCGCGGTGGCGATGCTGTCGGCGTCGTCCAGCGCGGCCAAATAGCGTTCGGCGTCCAGCGCCGCGGAGCATCCGGTGCCGGCCGCGGTGATGGCCTGCCGGTAGCGGTGATCCACCGCGTCGCCGCAGGCGAAGACGCCGTCCAGGTTGGTGCAGGTGGTGGGGGAGTCGACCTTGATGTAGCCCTCGCTGTCCAGCTCGACCTGCCCCTTGACCAGCTCCGTGCGCGGCAGGTGGCCGATCGCCACGAACAGCCCGTTGGCGGGCAGTTCCCGGGTGTCTCCGCTGACGGTGTCGGTCAGGGTCACACCCGTGACCTTGGTATCCCCGAGGATGGCGGTGACGGCGCTGTTCCACTCGAAGCGGATCTTCTCGTTGTCGCGGGCACGCATGGCCATGATCTTCGATGCCCGGAGCGCGTCGCGGCGGACCACCACCGTGACGCTCTTGCCGAAGCGGGTCAGGAAGAGGGCCTCTTCCATCGCCGAGTCGCCGCCGCCCACCACGATGATGTCCTGGTCCCGGAAGAAGAAGCCGTCGCACGTGGCGCACCAGGACACCCCATGGCCGGAGAGCATCTTCTCCTCCGGCAAGCCGAGCTCCTTGTATGCGGAGCCTGTGGCGAGGATGACCGCCGGCGCCTTGTAGGTGTTGCCGCCCATTGTCACCACCTCCTTGAGGTGGCCCTTGAGCGAAACGGAGGAGACGTCGTCGTACTCGATGATGGCGCCGAACTTCTCCGCCTGGGCGCGCATCTGCTCCATCAGGTCCGGCCCCTGGATGCCTTCCGGGAAACCCGGGAAGTTCTCCACCTCGGTGGTGTTCATCAGTGCTCCGCCGGCAGTGACCGCGCCGGCGATCACACGCGGCACCAGGCCCGCACGCGCCGCATAGACGGCCGCTGTGTAGCCCGCCGGACCGGACCCGATGATGATGAGCTTGTCCGTCTCCATCGTTGTTCCTTGCGTCAGTTGGCGTCCGGATGGATGGCCGGGAGCAGCTCGGAGACCAGCTCCTGCACCCGTGCCTTGATGTCGTCACGCAGCGGGCGGATGTGCGCCAGCGACTCGCCCGCCGGATGCTTGACCTGCCAGTCCTCGTACTTGCGGCCCGGGATCACCCGGACCGCATCGCTGCCGCCGAGGGTGATGACCATGTTCGCGTCCTGCAGCGCCTCGTTCGTGAGCTCCTTCGGCTTCTCGCGCGATAGGTCGATGCCGTCCTCGGCCATCGCCTGCACGACGGCGGGATGCACCTGCGCGGCAGGTTTCGCGCCGGCAGAGCGGGCCACGATGGCGCCGCGCCCGAGCTGGTTCAGGTACGCCGCCGCGATCTGGGAACGGCCGGCGTTGTGGTCGCAGACAAAGAGAACTGTGGGCGTGTGGCTGTCGTTGTCGATCATGGCGGATCCCTCTCTTCCGCAGCGTGCGCTGGGTTCGCCCCGGCCGGCTGTCTAGAACAGTCCAGCAAGAACCGGGGCGACTAGCAAGGGGTCCGCGCCAACCTGGATTAGGCCTCGTGCGGCGCGGTGGCCTCCGGCGACATGTAGAGCAGCTCCCAGACATGGCCGTCCGGGTCCGCCACCGAGGCGCCGTACATGCCGGGCATGCTTTCCGCGGCGGGCTGGTAGACGGTGCCGCCGTTGTCCTGGGCCTTCTGCACCAGGCTGTCCACTTCCTCGCGCGAGTCGCAGCTGAGGCAGTTCAGCACTTCCTTGGCGTCCGAGGTCAGGTGCGGCGTATCGCCCTCGGCCAGGAAGCCCTTGAAGAACTCCTGCTGCAGCAGCATCACCACGATGGTGTCCGAGATGACGATGGCCGAAGCGTCGTCATTGCTGTACTGTGGGTTCTTTTCGAAGCCCAGACCGGTGTAGAAGCCGGTGGCCTTGGCCAGGTCGGCGACGGGAAGGTTCGGGAAAATCATGCGTGTCATAGATGGTCCTCACGGATCGGTCCGACGTGCTGGTTTGGGTGTTGCGAACCGGGCGGCACCCGGCGGGTGCAGTGCAAGTTGTCCACTGACAGCGTTCAGACTGGCACCGGTGGCACGCCTTTGGCAAGGGCCGCTCCACCGGTTCCTGCTGCATCTGCCTGGCGTCGCTGGCTGGCCTCGCTGGGTGGCGACACACCCTTGGAACCGGTCCGGCCGGCGTCGTACGTGGATCCGGCCGCGCCCTTGAACGGAAGGTGGGCCGCGCCTACGGTTGAAGCAAACGACCAGGGAGGGTGCGCGGAATGGCCGAGAAGAGCATTGAACAGTGGTGGCCGGAGCTGCATACGGCGACCAAGCAGTGGTTCCGCGGGCACAACGGTGCCGAGGTGATCGATCCGGATGTCGCGCTCGAGGTGTATGACGCCGGCGGTCCCGACCTGAAGGAGCAGACGCTCTCCAAGCGGGACTGGGACTTCATCGAGACGCAGTCCGAATTCGTCGACTGAGCTGCTGCGCGCCGGGACCGTGCCAGGCCGGGCGGTCGCCTGGCGGTTGTGTGGATTTCAACTGCTGTTTGGCTGCCGGGCCTGCCGGCGTTAAAACTCCGGCAGGTAGTGTGAAGCATGACTTTGGGCTACAACGCTGATTTCCTGCACACCGCCGTGGAGCTGCCCCGCGCGGCCACCGCGGCGAAGGTACTGGACTACACGCACTTCACCATCTTGCTCAACACCGAGCGCCGGCTCGCGGAACTCACGGCAGTCAATATCGACGGCGGTGCGCTGCGGCAGGTGGGCCGGGACGATACTTGGCGCCTGGATCCCCGGGTGGCGGCGAACCTGCAGGCCGGCGAGGAGCTGTACCGGAACAACGATCTGGACCGCGGGCACCTGGTTCGCCGCCGCGACCCCGTCTGGGGGAGTGCGGCCGATGCTGCGAAGGCCAACACCGAGACGTTCTTCTACACCAACGCGGCGCCTCAGGTGAACACCTTCAACCAGTCGAAGGAACTCTGGCTCGGGCTGGAGGACTACGTGCTGGAGCATGCGGACCAGCACGACGCGCGGCTGAGCGTGTTCACGGGCCCGGTCCTGGATCCGGCGGATCCGCCGTACCGGGGCTTCGCCATCCCGCTGCTGTTCTGGAAGGTTGCCGCCTGGCACGGGGCCGATGGGCTGGCCGCCACCGCGTACATCCTGGACCAGTCGCCGCTGCTGGACGAGCTCGAACAGGAGCGCCAGACCGCCCTGCGCGCGGCAGAAGGCAGCACCCCGCCGCTGGGGCCGTTCCGCACGTTCCAGGTTCCGGTGGCCGACGTGCAGGACCTGACCGGGCTGGGGCTGGAGCAGCTGGCCGCGGCCGACCGCTTCGTGCCCGCCCCGGGAGCACGCGCCGGCCAGCCCCGCTGGCGGCTGCTGGATCGCTTCGAGCAGATCGTCCTGCTGCCCGGGCAGGCCTGACGGACCGGGCAGGCGACCGCGGGCTGCGCCGGGCAGTGTGCGAAGCTGGAGGCAGCCTGCCAAGCCCGCCGCAAGGAGCCGCCCGTGAGCCTGAAGATCGCCGACCGCGCCCGAGTGCCGCACTTCGAAGTCATGAACATCCTGCAGCGCGTGGCGGACATGCGCGCCGCCGGCCGCGACGTCATCTCGCTCTGCGCAGGGGAGCCCTCCGCCGGTGCCCCGAGCGCGGTCTCGGCCAAGGCGGCGGAGATCCACGGCCTCGCGCTGCCGCTGACCTACACGAGCGCGCTCGGCGTGAGGGAGCTGCGGGAGGCGATCGCCGGGCACTACCGCCGCTGGTACGGACTGGAGGTAACGGACGACGACGTCGCCGTCACCACCGGTTCATCGGGCGCCTTCATGCTGTCCTTCCTTGCGGCCTTCAACCCGGGCGACCGGGTGGCGCTGGCCCGCCCCGGCTATCCCGCCTACCGCAACATCCTGGCCGCGCTCGGCTGCGAAGTCGTCGAGATCGACTGCGGCCCGCAGGAGCGCTACCAGCCCACCCCGGCCCTGCTCGAGGAAGCCGCGGCCCGGCACGGCGGCCTGGCCGGACTGGTCCTCGCCTCGCCGGCCAACCCGACCGGCACCATGGTCTCGCGCGCCGAACTGGAAGCGCTGACCGGCTGGTGCGGGGCGCATGGCGTGCGGCTGGTCAGCGACGAGATCTACCACGGCATCACCTACGCCGACCCCCAGGCACCCGATGCCAAAGGCGTATGCGCGTGGGAACTGGACCGGACCGGCGTCGTTGTTTCCTCCTTCTCCAAGTACTGGGGCATGACCGGCTGGCGGCTCGGCTGGGCCCTGATGCCCAAGGACCTGGCGCCGGCCATGGATGCGCTCGCCGGCAACGTGGCGCTGTGTCCGCCGACCCCGGCGCAGCTGGCCGCGGTCGAGGCTTTCAAACCGGAGTCGTATGCCGAAGCGGACGCCGCCGTCGCGGAGTTCGCCGGAATCCGGCGGGTGCTGCTGGACAACCTCGACCGGCTGCAGTGGGGGACGGCTGCGCCGGCGGACGGCGCCTTCTATCTCTATGCCGACCTCGGCGGACAGCTCGCGGGCTTCGCCGACTCGCCGGAATACTGCCGCGCGCTGCTCGAGGAAGAAGGCGTCGCGCTGGTGCCGGGATCGGATTTCGATGCCGTCAACGGGCGCCGTTCCGTGCGGCTGTCCTTCGCCGCCGGCAAGGACGCCGTCGCGGAAGCGGTGGAGCGCATCGTCCGGTTCCAGCAGCGCCGCTGAGTGGCCTAGGGCCGGACCTTGCGCCCCTGAGCTCAGCCGGTCCCAGCAGCGGCGCCCCTGAACTCAGCCGGTCCGCTCCCATTCTTCGACCGGCCCGGCGACGACGGTGAAGAGCGGGTGGACCGCCGGAAGGCCGGTGGGCGTCCCCGGTGCCAGCTGTTCGCGCCGCGCGGGGTCGCGGACGGCCAGCTTGGCGAGCAGATGCTCCCGCTCGTAGACCAGCTGCCCCTCGGTGACCGGGAGCCGCGGTACAGCGGGCACTCCGGCCGCCGGTTCGGGCGTGAGGATCAGCGACGTGTTGAAGCGGTAGCCGCGGGTGGAAGCCTCTTCGGCCAGACCGTCCAAGTACGCGCCGACGGCCGCAAGGGGATCTGCGGCGGCCCGGAAGCGCACCAGCTGCGGATGGTTGCGGTAGCCCTTCGTGGCGCCGGCCAGCACTTTCTGCGCCAGCAGGCTCTCCCGCCAGCAGGCCACCAGGCCCTTCGTATCCAGGTAGCGGGGGTGCAGGCTCCATAAACGCATCCCTGCCAGCGTAGGGCAAAAGGAGAACTCTAGTCCGTATGAGACAATAGTGCCAATGTCTTCGCAGAATTCTTCCCCCCAAGTCATTTCCGACCGGCCACAGGTGCGTCCCGCGACCGAGGGCTGGGAGCAGGCCGTCACCACCGAGGGACGGCCTCTGCTGCAGTTTAAGTCCCCTCGGGTCAAGCAGCCGCCGGTCCACCTGGCCGACCTGACGCTGGCCGAGCGGCAGGAAAAGATGAAGGAGCTGGGCCTGCCGGCGTTCCGCGCCAAGCAGCTCTCCACGCACTACTTCCAGCACTACACCACCGACCCGGAGCGGATGAGCGACCTGCCCAAGGACCGCCGCGCCGAGCTGGCCGAGACGTTCTTCCCGAAGCTGCTGACCGAGGTCAAGCGGCTCACCACGGACAACGGCGACACCATCAAGTTCCTCTGGCGGCTCTTCGACGGCTCGCTCGTCGAATCAGTGCTGATGCGCTACCCCGGCCGGATCACTTTGTGCGTGTCCAGCCAGTGCGGCTGCGGCATGAACTGCCCGTTCTGCGCCACCGGCCAGGCCGGGCTGACCCGCAACATGTCGACGGCGGAAATCCTGGACCAGATTGTGCAGGCCAACCGGGTCATTGCCGAGGGCGGGCTGGGCGGCAAGCGCCGCAATAACGATGGCGGTGCAGGCCACGATGCCGAGCGCGTCACCAACATTGTGTTCATGGGGATGGGCGAGCCGCTGGCCAACTACAAGCGCGTCATGAACGCCGTGCACCGCATGGTGGACGAGGCGCCCGAGGGCCTGGGCATGAGCGCCCGCGGCATCACGGTCTCCACGGTCGGCCTGGTCCCGGCGATCAACAAGCTGGCGGACGAGAACCTGCCGTTCACCTTCGCACTCAGCCTGCACGCCCCGGACGACGAGCTGCGCGACGAGCTCATTCCAGTGAACTCCCGCTGGAAGGTCGACGAGGCCTTGGACGCCGCCTACGGCTACTACCAGCGGACGGGCCGGCGCGTCTCCATCGAGTACGCGCTGATCAAGGACATGAACGACCACGCCTGGCGCGCCGACCTGCTGGCCAAGAAGCTGAACAAGCGCGGCCGCGGCTGGGTGCACGTGAACCCGATCCCGCTGAATCCGACGCCGGGCTCCATCTGGACCAGTTCGGAGCCGGAGGTCACGCGCGAATTCGTCGGCCGGCTCAATGCCGCCGGCATCCCCACCACCCTGCGCGACACCCGCGGCAAGGAGATCGACGGCGCCTGCGGCCAGCTTGCCGCCGCCGAGTAGCCTTTCCGGCGGAGCGCATTCGTTTCTACTTCCCCTCCAGAAGGCCCTTGGAGGACGCCCTTTCCACATCCTGCACGCAGGCCCTGCCACCGCCGCACGGTGGCTGGAACCCTGTTCGAAAGGAAAGGGGTGCTTTCGTGGACGACCAACAAGTGCCGGACATCGAGGGACAGCTCCGGCTGCTCTCGGATCAACTGACGCTGCCCAAGCCGGGTGAATGCCTGCTCTGCTACACCTACCGGATGCTCGAGTTCGGCTGCAACGGCCTCATCTGGGCCCGGCACTACCGGGACCTGATGGCGCCGCGGGCTACGGGGCTCGAAGCCAGGCTCGCGGCCAAAGGCGGCTACTGCGACTGCGAAATCTTCGCGAACGGCTACGAGCCCAATGCCGACCTCTGGGATCCGGGCGGCTACTGCGCGGAGCACCAGCCCGACCCGCTCCCGCCCTGCCAGCAGGTCCGCCGCGGCTCAACTCAGCCGTGCCGGTTGTGGAGGCCTCGCTGGCGCCCGCCCGGCGGCCGCGTCTACCGCTGGTGGTGAATTCCGCCGGACAGGCCCTCCCGTCACCCTTGCCGCGGCGGCATGCGCTCCAGGTGCTGGCGCGGAACACGGTCCCTTGAGTAGGTGATTTCCGTGTAGCCGTGCGGGGCGGGCTTGCCGTCCTCGCCCAGGTTGACGAACACGATCTTTTCGATGGTCAGGATGGACTGGCGCGTGAACATGTTCCGCACCTCCGCCCGCATCGTCAGCGAGGTGCGGCCGAAATGTGTTGCCGTCAGCCCCATCTCGATCAGGTCGCCCTGCTCCGCTGAGCTGACGAAGTTGATCTCGGACATGTACTTGGTCACCGCCATACCGTTGCCGAGCTGGATGATGGCGTAGATGGCGGCCTCTTCATCGATCCAGCGAAGCAGGCTGCCGCCGAACAGCGTGCCGTTGGCATTGAGGTCTTCGGGCCGCACCCACTTGCGGGTGTGGAAAGTGATGTCGCCGTTCTCCATGGAACGACAGTAGCGGACGTTAGGGGGGATCGCCGGATATTCGCGCCGCCGATCCCCGCGCCACGAAACCGCAGGCACGGTCATTCGTCGAGGCGCTCGACGTCGTCGGCCTTTTCAGGCACGTGGGGGATCGAATCGGTTGTCGGTGGCATAACAGGAGTCAGCACCGAGGCATAGGCATGCTCGCTTGAATACTTGAGGAATGCGAGGTGCGCCTCGTAGCGGTCGAGGACATCGTCGATGATCTGCTGCCGGCTCAGGCCCATGAGGTCGTAGCCCTCAGTGCCCGTCTGTGTGAACACCTCGAGACGACAGTAAGTGTCGATCTCCCGGGACATGCTGCGGGCACCGAACATCGGCACTGGTGCCTCGACCGCGGCGACCTGATAGTGGAAGTTGCGGTGATCGGCCATATTCACGACGAGCGTGTGCTCGTCGATGCCGGTTTCCGGATTCGGCGTTGAGGTGAGCTCTGCCTCATAGCCAAGCGCCTTGAACTCCCTTGACACATCCTGCAAGGCCGGCTGCGCGACCCGGTCGACGAACTGAGCGACGGCCTTCTTCGATGGGTAGTAGCGCAGCTGGGCCAACCGCTGCCGCCACGTCTTCTCCGGGATCTGGCCGCCGTGCGCCGCAGTCGAACGCCGGCGCCGCACTTGTCCTTCGCGCTCGGCCCGCTCCATCCGGAGCACCTTCGAGAAGGAGGCCATGACCAGGTACGCGATGATCGTGACCGGCAGGGCGAAGATCAGAGTGGCATATTCCATGGTGGTCACGCCGCCGGCCACCAGCATGGCCACCGTGAGGAAGGCCGTGACCAGTGCCCAGAAGATGCGCAGCCACTTGGCTCCGTCCTGGGAAGGGTCGGGGATGGAGGAGGAGAAGTTGGACATAACCATGGCACCGGAGTTGGCGCTGGTGAGGTAGAACAGCAGGCCGGACAGCGTGGCCAGCCCGATCAGGAACGGTGCACCCGGGAACATCTCCAGCAGCGCGTACCAGCCGTGTTCGGGGCTGTCCATCGCCAGCTGCGCGAATTCCGTATTTCCGCCGAGGACCTCGCTCATGGCGCTGTTGCCGAAGATCGAGACGATGAAGAAGTCGCAGAGGACCGGAGCGGTAATGGCGGCGATGACGAACTCGCGGAGCGTCCGGCCGCGCGAGATCCGGGCCAGGAAAAGCCCGACGAATGGTCCCCAAGCCAGCCAGAAGGCCCAGAAGAACAGGGTCCAGCCGGCC
Source organism: Arthrobacter crystallopoietes BAB-32 (assembly GCF_000328305.2). Taxonomy (GTDB): domain Bacteria; phylum Actinomycetota; class Actinomycetes; order Actinomycetales; family Micrococcaceae; genus Crystallibacter; species Crystallibacter crystallopoietes_A. The sequence goes on from NZ_ANPE02000249.1 coordinate 13,492, forward strand.
ATCCACTCCGAGCCGCCCTCCTCGTACGCGAAGGTCTGCAGGGTGCGCTCCGGCAAGGAGAAAACGAAGCGGCCGATGTTCTCGACCATCGCATTCAGCAGGAACGACGTCTTGCCCGTGATGAGGATGTAGAGCATCATCGCTCCGGCAGACCAGAGGTTGAGCTCGGAGATCAACCGGATCCCCTTGTCCACGCCCGAGGTGCATGCAGCGACGGTCATGACAACGGCGACCAGCACGAGGGCGATCTGCAGGGCCAGTCCCTCCGGCAGGCCGAAGAGCCAGCTGAAACCGACGTTGAGCAGGACGACGCCGATGCCCATCGACGTGGCCACGCCGAACACCGTGCCCACTAGGGCGAAAATGTCGATCACGTCGCCGGTTGCACCCCGCACCCGCCGGCCCAGCAGCGGGTAGAGGGCGGCCCGGATGGATAGGGGCATTCCCCACCGGTAGGCGAAGTAACCCATCGCCATGCCGAGCAGTGAGTACATTGACCAGCCGGCCACGCCGTAGTGGAACATGGTCCAGACCACCGCATCTTGGGCGGCTGCCGCGGATTGCGGAGTAGCCGCCGGGGGCGTGACGTACTGGGTGATCGGACCCGTGACGGAGTAAAAGAGCATGTCAATGCCCACGCCTGCGGCGAAGAGCATGGCGACCCATGTGAACAGGTTGTATTGGGGACGTGAATGGTCGGGCCCGAGCCGGACGCTGCCCTCCTTGGAGAGGGCTACCCAGAGGACGAAGATGATAACGAGCGTGACGGTCAGGACGTAGTACCAGCCCAGGTTGGTGGCGATCCAACCGACCATGGAGCGCATTGTGCTGGCCGCGTTCGTTGGGGCGACCATCGCCCAGACGGAGAACAGGACGACGATGATCGAAGAAATGATGAAGACGCGCCAGTTGACCCGCGGCCCTCGGCTTTCGACGAGTTCTGTTGGGCCCTTGCTGAGCTCGGTGCTGGAAATAGGTGGACGTCGGGCCTCGACCTCGGGATCGTGGTTCCTGCGTCGTTCAGTCCCGCCGAAACGGCTGCGTTCAACGAGCGCTTTCGAGGACTCGCTGTCCGGCGTGGGCGTCTCTTCAGCCTTTGCCATTCGTTCTCCTTCCCGCGCGAGCCATGCCCGCGGTCCCCGGGGGGGCCGGCGCTCCCAAGGAGCCGTGCCCCCGGGAGCCTGCCGGGGTCCGCTCTGAAGTTGTGGGGGACTCCACGTCCCTGATCATCCCATGCAGCTGCCTTCGCGTCTGCTGCCTGTGCAACTGAAGCGCGGGCCCCCGCCGCCGCCGTTGCGCTTGGCGCGGGCTCGAGGCAACGGTGCCGATTGGCGGTGACTGTGAATCCGCCGTCGGGCAAGCTCTGGAAACGATTGAACCCCGGTCCGGAAATCCGGACCGAGGTTCAATCGATAAGTTGCGGGGACAGGATTTGAACCTGTGACCTCCGGGTTATGAGCCCGGCGAGCTACCGAACTGCTCCACCCCGCGGCGTGTTATCCACATTAGCCCGAGGTGGAGCCAAACGACGAATTCAGTGAGCAGTCTCACTCACCGGGGAAGGTCCGGTCCCGTGCCCGCGCTGTCGGTTTCCGACGGTAGGCACCCAAGGTGACCGGAAGGTTTCCGGCTGGTGAGCACCGCCCAACGCAAGCACGACACCGGAACCCGCCCAAGTTCCGGCGTCGTGCTTTGCGTTGGTGTGGACTACTTCAGGTGGTCCACCAACTGGTTGGCGATGCCGTTGTAGCTGGCCGGGGTCAGGGCGAGCAGCCGGGCCTCGGCGTCCGCCGAAAGGCCCAGGCCGGAGACGAACTCCTTCATGCGGTCCGCGTCCACGCGGTGCCCGCGGGTGAGCTCCTTCAGCCGCTCGTAGGGGTTGTCCATGCCTTCCACGCCCGCGATGGCCTCGGCGCGCATCACCATCTGGATTGCCTCGCCGAGCACCTCCCAGTTCTCGTCGAGGTCGGCGGCGAGCACTTCGGCCGGGACGTTGAGGCGCTCGAGCCCCTTAGCCACATTGGAGATGGCCAGCAGGGAGTGGCCGAAGGCGACGCCGATGTTCCGCTGCGAGGACGAGTCGGTCAGGTCGCGCTGCCAGCGGGAGGTGACCAGGGTCGCGGCGAGCGTGTCCAGCAGGCCGTTGGAGATCTCCAGGTTGGCCTCGGCGTTCTCGAACCGGATGGGGTTGACCTTGTGCGGCATGGTCGAGGAACCGGTGGCGCCCTCGACCGGGATCTGCGCGAAGTAGCCGATGGAGATGTAGCTCCAGATGTCCGTGCAGGCGTTGTGCAGGATGCGGTTGAAGCGCGCCATGTCGGCGTACAGCTCCGCCTGCCAGTCGTGCGACTCGATCTGCGTGGTCAGCGGGTTCCAGGTCAGGCCCAGGCCCTCGACGAAGCCGCGCGAAACCGCCTGCCAGTCGGCGCCGGGCACGGAGGCGTAGTGGGCCGCGTAAGTACCGGTGGCGCCGTTGATCTTGCCCAGGTACTCGGTGCGCTCGATGCGGTCCAGCTGGCGGGTGAGCCGGTGCGCCGTGACCGCGAGCTCCTTGCCCAGCGTGGTTGGCGTGGCCGGCTGGCCGTGTGTACGCGAGAGCATCGGCACGTCCCGGTGCTCCTCGGCCATCGCGGCGAACTGCCCCACGACGGCCCTGGCCGCCGGCAGCCAGACCTGCTCCACCGCTCCCTTGATGCCGACGGCGTAGGAGAGGTTGTTGATGTCCTCCGAGGTGCAGCCGAAGTGCACGAGGGACTTCAGCTGTCCGATGCCGATCCCGGGCAGGCGGTTGCCGATAAAGTACTCGACGGCCTTGACGTCATGGACGGTGACCGCCTCGGTTTCGGCCAGCTCCTTGATGGAAGCGGCATCGAACTCCGTGACGATGCGGCGCAGGGCCGCCTTCTGCTCGTCCGTCAGCGGGCTGGTACCCGGCAGCACGGACTGGTCGGTGAGGTGGATGAGCCACTCGACCTCCACATGGACGCGGTCCCGGTTCAGCGCCGCCTCGGACAGGTAGTCGACCAGCGGCGCGACAGCCGAACGGTAGCGGCCGTCCAGGGGGCCAAGGGCGATGCCGGGGGTAAGTTCTGCCAGGGAGACGCGGGGAGTTTCAGCCATGGTCCTTATTCTTCCACGGCCGCCTGCACCCGCCGGGATCGTTACCCGGCCTCCACAACGCGCTGGCCGTCCCTCTTGTCTACATAACCGATCGCGCCGGTCCTCTGCCGGGAATGCCCTTCCTAGCGTGGGTGGCGAGCGAAAGGAGCATCATGAGCAGTCTTTGGGCAAGTACGATGCCGGGACTACCGGGCGGCGCTGCCGGTGCGGTCGAAGTGAGGGCGGCAGCGCAACGGCTGCTGAGCTGCGAGGCGGAGCTGCTGCGGCTGAACGGGCAGCTCGCCGGACTGGAAATGGACGCGTGGGGTCTCGCCCGCCGGCCGGGCCTTCCGCCGCAGCCTGCAGCTGCGCCGGTTGCGGCTGGACCAGGCCGCAGCAGAGGTGGGCGGGGCAGCGGCGGCGGTCGGGTCCTTCGGTGCAGCGGTTGAAGCGTCGGCTTCGGACCTGTGGCCGTGACCGGATTCGTCCTGCCGGCCGGCGAAGGGAAGCTGGCGTGGCCGGAACCGCCCGGGCTGGCCGAGGGCTCGTACCGGGTCAGCGGCGGCGTGGGCGGACTGAACTTCCAATGGCAGGAGCTGCTGAATGCTTCGGCGCGCTTGGCTGCCGTCGCCGAGGACGCCGCCGGGGTCTACAGCGAGCTGCTGCTCGTCCAGACGGTCCTGCATGGTCCGCGCTTGTTCCTGGTGCCCGGACGGCTCCTCGCGCAGGACGCGGTCTCGGACTCCATGGCGCAGTTGGCTGTTTCCCTCGTGGAGATCCGCCGGCTGGCAGAAGAGGTCGAAGCCGCCCATGCCAGATACCGGCTGGCGGAAGCAGCCGCCGCCTGGGGCATGGACCAGCTCAACGGGTCCACCTGGTGGCTGAGCACCCCGATCGGCGCACTGGCAAATGAAGGACGGCCCACTCTGGACGGCGCCGAACGGCTGGTGAATCACGGCCCGGCCGCGCTGCTGCAATTGCTGGGCGTGCCACCGGTCATGGCGGGTCTGCTGCTGAAAACTGTGCCAGGCGGCAGGACCGCTGAGGGGCGTGCGGCCGTACTGGTGCACAGCGCCAACTCCTTCGGCCTGCTCCGCGCCGCCCCGGTAGCGGCCAAACGCGCCTGTACCGCCGAACCACGCGAAGTTGAGCTTGCACCCACCGCCGCCGCGCTGCTGGAACGGGCCGAAGCCGCCGCGGACGCGGGTCCGGGGACGATCGAGATCCTGGAAGTCCCCTCGCCGGAGGGCACGCGGTGGGTGGTCACGCTTCCCGGCACCCAAACGTCCGGTTCAGCTGAGGCCAGCGCCAACCCGTTCGATGAGACGGGAGTGGCCGAAGCGCTCGCCGCCAACAGCCGGCACACCGCTGCTGCCGTCTCGGACGCTTTGGCAGAGGCGGGCGCAGCGGCGGGGGAGCCGGTAGTGCTGGTCGGCTACAGCCAGGGCGGCATGCACGCGGTGAACCTGGCCGCAGACGAGGATTTCCGGGCCCGGCACAATGTGGAGTACGTCGTTACCGCCGGCTCGCCGGTGGGCGGGGTCGCCCTCCCTCCCGGAACCCGGGGCCTGCACCTGGAGCACGAGCAGGACTGGGTGCCGGGCGCCGACGGGCAAGCGAACCCGGACACCCGGGACCGGGTCACGGTGACCCTGACCGACAAGGTCTCCACACCTCCGGGCGAGGATGGCGGCCTGGGACCGGGCCACGATTTCGCCAACTACGTCGCGGGAGCCCGGCTGCTCGAGACCAGCACGGATGCCTCGGTCGCCGACAGCGCCGCAGCACTCGGAACGGTCCTGGCCGGTGGCGGCGCCGCCCGGCAGCACCTCTTCACGCTCCGCCGCCAGCCCCCGCCCAAGCCGAAGCCGCTCCCCGTTCCCTTCGACTTCATGAAAGACAGACGGGTGCCCTACGACTTCATGAAGGACCGGCCACCGGCGCCTGCCGTACATAGCCTGTCTGGAATCAGCAACCCGCCGCCAATCATCTGGAACCCCGACCAGCAGCGGCGCTCTCCATCCCAGCCGCCGGCAACGCGGTCTGAACGAGCGGACGGTGGGGCGAATTGAACCGCCCTGCCCGTTTGGCTTATCCGGCGGGCGCGGGTTCCAGCCCGTGGTGCGAGTCAATGAGTTGCTGGATTCGGGATTTGCAACTGCCGCAACCCGAACCGGCGCGAGTGCAGGCGGACACCTCCTGCACTGTGCTGCAGCCGCCGGCCACGGCTTGCTCGACGCTTCCCACGGTTGCACCCGTGCAGCGGCAAAGAGCACTGTCCGGATCCACCGGACCACCGCCCTCGGAGAGAGCTTCGAGGGCATCGAGCCGGAACAGGGCCGTCCGGTCTGCCGGCAGCTCGGCACCGCGTTCAAAGAGCAGCACGAGTTCGGCGGCAGTCCGCGGCATGCCAACGCAGACCAGGCCCTCCAGCACGCCCGCGCGCGTCACCATCTTGGCGTACCGGCCGTGTTCCGGGTCCGCCCACTGGGAAACCCGGCGTGATGGCGCGTCCGTCCCCTGCGATGCCTCGTCGTCGTCCCACAGCTCGGCGTTCACGTTCCCTGCGGCGGCCAGGTCCACGCCGCGTGCCTTGAGCAGTATCACCGGAGGCCGTTCTGGCTGGAATGCATCCGGAACGACAGGACCGCTGCCGTCCGGAACGCCGCCTGCGGCGGTCGCGGCGAGCAGCCGCCGGGCCAGGAACTCGGCCTGCCGCCAGCCGGGAGCAATCAGCCCCAGCGGCGCACCCGACCCGGGACGGCACTCCGTGCAGACGGCCTTCCCGCAGTTGACCTGCGCGCAGTCCCCGATCGCGAAGATCCGGCCCTCGGCATCGGCCGCCAGCCCGTGGTTCACCAGGATGCCCGTGCCGATGGCCAGTCCACAGCCCTCCGCCAGGGCAGTCCGCGGGCGGACACCGCAGGAAAGCAGCAGCAGGTCGGCCGGAACCTCCGTGCCGTCCTCGAGCACCAAGGCATCGAAACGGTGCCTGCCGCCAGGCTGGTTGCGGAAGCGAAGCCCGGTAGAGCGGGCATTGGAGACGAGAGTGATGCCCCGCGCCCGCAGGGCCAGCGCGAGGACTGCTCCACCACCGGTATCGATGTTCCGTCCGAGGGGCCGTAGTCCGTGATGCACAACAGTGACCGAGGCTCCTTCCTCCGCAGCGGCCAGAGCGGCCTCAATGCCCAGAATTCCGCCGCCGAGCACGATGACCCGTCCGCCGGCGGCAACGACCTGGTGCAGCCGTGACGCATCGCCCAGGTCCCGCAGGGCGGTCACGCCGGGAGGAAGCAGATGTAGGGCGGCGGGATCCGGATTGAGGCCGGTGAGTGTCGGGACGACCGGCCGGGCGCCAGTGGCGAGGACCAGCCGGTCGTAGGGCTCGAGGCTGCCGTCGTCCAGCAGCAATTGCCGGCGCGCCCGATCAATGCGCTGCACCTTGCGGCCCAGCCGCACGCTCACGCCCTGGCCGCGGAGTTCGGCCGCGTCGGCCAGCGAGATTGCCTCGGCCGTGGTCCGCCCTACTCCGACATCGGCGACTAGGACGCGGTTATACGCGGCGCTGGCTTCGGCACCGATCACGGTCAATTGCACCCGGCCCTCCCGGACCGCAGGAACCAGTTCGTCGACGAGGCGGGCGGCGACGGGCCCGAATCCGACGACGGCAATCCGCTCGGGCTGTGAAGTCACGGGGCACCTGCTTTCTCCAGTACCCGCACGGTGACGGCGCTGGTCTTGAATTCGGGCATGCCGGATATAGGGTCGGCGGCGGCAGCAGTGAGCCGGTTGGCACTTTGGTCGCCCGGGAAATGGAAGGGCAGGAAGAGCGTGTCCGGCCGGATCCCAGGGGTCAGGTCGGCGATGCCGATAGCGCTGCCGCGGTCGTTGCTGACTTCGACGGCGTCGCCAGCCGAAACGCCGAGGCGGTGCGCGGTGACCGGATGCAGCTGCAGGGCCAGCCGGGGCTGGCTGGCGGCAAGTTCTGCGACGCGGCGGGTTTGTGTTCCGGATTGGTAGTGCTCCAGCAGCCGGCCCGTGACCAGGGTCAATGTTCCGTGCGTGTGCAGCTCCTCTCCGGGGGCGGCAGGGGTGACCGCAACCAGCCTGGCCCGGCCATCGGGATGGGCGAAGCCGTCCTTGAACAGGCGCCGGGTGCCGGTGGAGCCGGCAGGAAAGGGCCAGTACGCTTCGGTTCCGCCCTCCAGCAGCTCGTAGCTGATGCCGGAGTAATCCGCCGGGCCGCCGGCCGACGCCCTGGCGAGTTCGCTGAAGACCGTTCGTGGATCCGTGCTGAATTCCGAGGGAGCCTCCAGCCTCCGTGCCAGTTCGGCCATGATCCACAGTTCGGACCGGGCGCCGGCAGGCGGTTCGATGGCGGCGCGGCGGCGCAGGACCCGGCCTTCGAGGTTGGTCATGGTGCCTTCCTCCTCCGCCCACTGGAGGACGGGAAGCACCAGGTCCGCTTCGGCTGCGGTTTCGGACATGAAGAAGTCAGCGACCACGAGGAAGTCGAGCCGCCGCAAGCCTGCGATCACGGCGTTGGCATCCGGCGCGGAAACAGCCACGTTGGAACCATGCACAAAGAGGCAGCGGACTCCGCCCGGCCTGCCAAGGGACGCCAGCATTTCGACGGCGGGCAGGCCCGGTCCGGGCAAGTCTTCCGGCCGTACGCCCCAGACGGCGGCGACATGTTTCCGGGCGGCCGGATCGGTGATCTTGCGGTAGCCGGGCAGCTGGTCTGCCTTCTGCCCGTGCTCCCGGCCGCCCTGTCCATTGCCCTGGCCGGTCAGCGTGCCGTAGCCGCTGTGTGCGCTGCCGGGCAGTCCCAGCAGGAGCGC
>NZ_ANPE02000248.1 GCF_000328305.2 Arthrobacter crystallopoietes BAB-32
GGCCGGAGCGCACGCCATGATGGACGTCTCCGATGGCCTCGTCCGCGACGCCGGCCGGATGGCACGCGCCGGCCGCGTCGGCGTGGATTTGGAGTACGGCCGGCTGCGCCGCTTCGAAGCCGAACTGGCGCCGGCCGCCAGCCTGCTGGGCGCCGATCCGCGCCACTGGGTGCTGGGCGGGGGAGAGGACCACGGGCTGCTCGCCGCGTTCGCCCCGGATGCCGCCCTGCCGGAGGGGTTCCACGTCGTCGGCCGGGTGACAGCCGGCGCTCCCGAGGTGACCGTCGACGGGGCCGCTCCCGAAATCCTCGGCTGGGACCACTTCCGCGGTTAGCCCGCTGCAGGATCAGTCGTTGCTCTTGCGCAGGGCCTCGGTCAGCTGCTGCGCGGACTGGACCACCACTTCGGCATGGATCCGGCCAGGTTGACGGGTCAGCCGCTCGATCGGTCCGGAGATGGACACGGCGGCGATGACGCGGCCGGACGGGCCGCGCACCGGGGCCGATACGGAGGCGACGCCGGGTTCGCGCTCGCCGAGGCTCTGGGCCCAGCCGCGCCGGCGGACACCGGCCAGCACCGTCGGTGTGAACCGTGCCCCCTTCAAACCCTCGAGGAGCCGTTCATGGTCTTCCCAGGCGAGCAGCACCTGCGCTGCTGAGCCGGCCTTCATCGACAGCTGCGTGCCGACCGGAATCGTGTCGCGCAAGCCGACGGGACGTTCCGCCGAGGCGACGCAGACGCGGGCGTCCCCCTGGCGGCGGAAGACCTGCGCGCTTTCGCCGGTGGCGTCGCGCAGGCTGAGCAGGATGGGGCCGGACGAGGCGATGAGCCGGTCCTCGCCGGCGGCGGCGGCCAGTTCCACCAGCCGGCGGCCGAGCACGAAACGGCCCTGCATGTCCCGGCTGACCAGACGGTGGTGGACGAGGGCCAGCGCCAGGCGGTGTACGGTGGGCCTCGCCAGTCCGGTGGCGGCGACCAGTTGCGCCAGCGAGGTCGGCCCCGCCTCGAGCGTATCCAGCACCATCACAGCCTTGTCGATGACACCGACCCCGCTAGAATTGTCCATAAGTTGATATTGCCGTCTCATTATCTGAGATGCAAGTCAGGATGCTGGCGCGGAATCGTCTCGTGCTGACAGAGTTTAAGGACACACTTCTGCGGTTCGCCGAGCCGATGTCTAGAGTCTCGGTGCGGCCCGCGCTGTCACTGATGGAGGGAGCTGGCCATGGCCGGTACAACTGCGGGCAAGACGCTCGCCGAAAAGGTTTGGAATGCGCACGTGGTGCGCCGCGGGGAAGGCGAAGGAGCCTCCCGCCAGCCTGATCTGATCTACATCGACCTCCACCTTGTCCACGAAGTGACCTCTCCGCAGGCCTTCGAGGGGCTGCGGCTGGCCGGCCGGAAGCTGCGGCGGCCGGACCTGACCATCGCCACCGAAGACCACAACACCCCCACGCTGGACATCGACAAGCCCATCGCGGATCCGACCAGCCGTACGCAGATCGAGACGCTGCGGTCGAACTGCAAGGAATTCGGCGTGCGGCTGCACTCCCTGGGCGACGCCGAGCAGGGCATCGTCCACGTGGTCGGCCCGCAGCTGGGCCTGACCCAGCCCGGCCTGACCGTGGTCTGCGGCGACTCGCACACCTCGACCCACGGCGCCTTCGGGGCGCTGGCCTTCGGCATCGGCACCTCTGAGGTCGAGCATGTCATGGCCACCCAGACCCTCTCGCTCAAGCCGTTCAAGACCATGGCCATCAACGTCGAGGGCACGCTGCGCCCCGGTGTGACCGCCAAGGACATCATCCTGGCCGTGATCGCCAAGATCGGCACTGGCGGCGGCCAGGGCTACGTGCTGGAATACCGCGGCTCGGCCATCCGGGCGCTGAGCATGGAAGCCCGCATGACCATCTGCAACATGTCGATCGAGGCCGGCGCCCGCGCGGGCATGGTCGCCCCGGACGAGACCACGTTCGACTACCTCAAGGGACGCCCGCACGCGCCGCAGGGCGCGGACTGGGACGCCGCCGTCGACTATTGGCAGACCCTGCGTACGGACGAGGACGCCGAATTCGACGCCGAGGTGTTCCTCGACGCCGACACGCTGGAGCCGTTCGTCACCTGGGGCACCAACCCGGGCCAGGGCGTGTCCCTGTCGCAGGCCGTCCCGTCCCCGGAGGACTTCGCCGACGAGAACGCCAAGGCGGCTGCGCAGCGCGCGCTGGCGTACATGGGACTGGAAGCGGGCACGCCGATGAAGGACATCAGCGTGGATACGGTCTTCCTCGGATCCTGCACCAACAGCCGGATCGAAGACCTGCGGGTCGCGGCGGACATCGTCCGCGGCCGGCAGAAGGCGCCGAACGTGCGCATGATGGTCGTCCCCGGCTCCGCCCGGGTGCGGCTCGAAGCCGAGGCCGAGGGGCTGGACCGCATCTTCAAGGAGTTCGGTGCCGAGTGGCGGTTCGCGGGCTGCTCGATGTGCCTGGGGATGAACCCGGACCAGTTGGCCCCGGGGGAGCGCTGCGCCTCGACCTCCAACCGCAACTTCGAGGGCCGGCAGGGCAAGGGCGGGCGGACGCACCTGGTGTCGCCCGTCGTCGCTGCGGCGACTGCGGTGCGCGGCACCTTGAGCTCGCCTTCGGACCTGGACCCCATTAACGACGACGCCGTGTCCCGGCCTGCTGCCTAAGGAGCTTTGAGGATTATGGAAAAGTTTTCGACCCATACCGGAATCGGCGTTCCGCTGCGCCAGTCGAATGTGGACACGGACCAGATCATCCCCGCCGTCTACCTCAAGCGGATCACCCGCACCGGCTTCGAGGACGCCTTGTTCGCCGCCTGGCGGAAGCAGGATGACTTCATCCTCAACCAGGAACCGTTCAGCAGTGGTTCGGTGCTGGTGGCCGGCCCCGATTTCGGCACCGGTTCCTCCCGCGAGCACGCCGTGTGGGCGCTGAAGGACTACGGCTTCAAGGTGGTGCTCTCCTCCCGGTTCGCCGACATCTTCCGCGGCAACTCCGGCAAGCAGGGCCTGCTGGCCGCCCAGGTCGCCCAGGACGACATCGAGTTGATCTGGAAGGAGCTGGAGAACCACCCCGGCACGCAGATCACCGTGGACCTGGAAGCCAAGACCGTGGTCTGCGGAACGCTCACCGCGCCGTTCGAGATCGACGACTACACCCGCTGGCGCCTGCTCGAAGGCCTGGACGACATCGGCTTGACCCTGCAGCACGAAGAGGCGATCACCGCCTACGAGGCGACCCGGCCGGACTGGAAGCCGAAAACACTGCCCGCGCGTTCCTGACGCCACGGTGGCGAAAAACACTGTATTTCGGGAAGGTTGCGGTAACTTCTATGCTTAGCTGAGGCCTTTTTCGAAGCGTTGAAGGTCCCGCCAAGTTTTAAGGAATCAGGTGTATATGGCAAGCGTTTTGACCATTCGCGGTGGAGTCCCGCTTACGGGGAAAGTATCCGTCCGGGGAGCCAAGAACCTGGTCCCCAAAGCGATGGTCGCCTCGCTGCTGGGCAATGAGCCCTCGGTGCTGCGCAACGTTCCGGAGATCAAGGACGTCGACGTCGTCACCAGCCTGCTGCGGCTGCACGGCGTCAATGTCGGGAAGGACCCCGTCACGGGCGACCTGACGCTGGATCCGTCCCACGTCAAGACCGCGCAGATGAAGGACATCGACGCCCATGCCGGCGATTCGCGCATTCCGATCCTGTTCTGCGGACCGCTGATCCACAGCATTGGCGAGGCGTTCATCCCGGACCTCGGTGGCTGCCGGATCGGCGACCGGCCGATCGACTTCCACCTGGATGTGCTGCGCCAGTTCGGCGCGGTGGTGGACAAGCACCCGGGCGGCATTTCGATTTCCGCGCCGAAGGGGCTCAAGGGCGCCAAGCTCTCGCTGCCGTATCCCAGCGTGGGTGCCACCGAACAGGTGCTGCTGACGGCCGTCCGCGCCGAGGGCATCACCGAGCTCAGCGGCGCGGCCATCGAGCCGGAGATCATGGACCTGATCGCGGTGCTGCAGAAGATGGGCGCCATTATCAGCGTCCAGACGGACCGGGTAATCCGGATTGAGGGCGTCGAGCAACTGGGCGGCTTCAACCACCGCGCGCTGCCGGACCGGAACGAGGCCGCGTCCTGGGCTTCCGCTGCGCTGGTCACCGGCGGCGACATCTACGTCGAGGGTGCCCGGCAGGCGGACCTGACCGCCTTCCTGAACACCTTCCGGAAGATCGGCGGGGCCTTCGATATCGACGACGACGGCATCCGCTTCCGCCATACCGGAGGCAAGCTTTCGCCGCTGGTGCTCGAGACCGACGTGCATCCGGGCTTCATGACGGACTGGCAGCAGCCGCTCGTCGTCGCCCTGACCCAGGCCTCCGGGGTGTCAATCGTGCACGAGACGGTCTACGAGAACCGCTTCGGCTTCACCCAGGCGCTGATCCGCATGGGCGCCAGCATCCAGGTGCACCGCGAATGCCTCGGCAGCATCCCCTGCCGTTTCGGCCAGCGGAACTTCCTGCATTCAGCGGTGATTTCCGGTCCCACCCAGCTGCGCGGCACGGACATCGACATTCCGGACCTGCGCGGCGGCTTCAGCCACCTGATCGCGGCGCTGGCGGCCACGGGAACCTCGCGGGTGACCGGCCTGGAGCTGATCAACCGCGGCTACGAACGCTTCCAGTCCAAGCTGGAAAGCCTCGGCGCGGACTTCGACATTGCCTGAGGTCCCGGCGAGCCGAATGAAAGCAGCACGCAAGGAACGGGCCACGATCGGCGCAGTCGCAGCGCTGGTCCGTCCCGTCCTGAACCTCGTGCTGGGCCGGGAGTGGAGCGGCGGCGGGAACCTGCCCAAGGACCAGGGCTTCATCGTCTGCCCGAACCACAACACGGAGATCGATCCGCTGGTTGTGGGCCACTACATCTACAACCACGGCCACATCCCGCATTTCCTCGCGAAAGCGTCGCTGTTCCGGATTCCGGTGGTCGGCGCCGTCCTCCAGGCGTCCCGGCAGATTCCGGTGGAGCGCAGCAGCGCCGGGGCAAACAAGTCGCTCGAAGCGGCCCGCGAAGTGATGGCTGACGGGGGCGCCGTCCTGATCTACCCGGAGGGCACGCTCACCCGCGATCCCGACCTGTGGCCGATGCGCGGACGCACGGGGGCGGCACGCCTGGCGCTGCAGACCGGAGCGCCGGTGGTGCCGGTGGCCCACTGGGGAGCCAACGCGCTCTTCCCGCGCTATGCCCGGAAGCTGCGGCTGTTCCCGCGCAAGACCGCCCGCGTCATCGCGGGACCGCCGGTGGACCTCAGCGAGTTCCACGGGCTCCCGGTGACCAAGACGGTGCTGGAAGCGGCCACGGACAAGATCATGGACGCCATCACTGAGCTGCTGGCGGAACTGCGCAACGAGGAGCCGCCGGCCAGGCGCTGGGATCCGGCGCAGCGCGGGCAGAGCGCCACCGGCCGGGACTTCGAAGGCCAGCCCCTGCCCGAGGACAAGGCGTGAGCGCGCGCGCCGCCCTGCCCGCGGCTGTCGCCGTGCTGGGCGCCGGCAGCTGGGGAACCACGTTCGCCAAGGTCGTCGCGGACGCGCACCCGGAGCTGGAGGTTCGCCTCTGGGCCCGCCGGGCGGAAGTGGCCGAGGAGATCAATACCCGGCACCTGAACTCGAAGTACCTGAAGGACATCGAGCTCCCGGAGAACCTGGGCTCCTCGGCGGACGTCGCGAAGGTGCTGGCCGGCGCCGACCTGGTGGTGCTGGCCGTGCCGGCGCAGACCCTGCGCCCGCAGTTGGCGGAGTGGAAGCCCCTGCTGGGGGACACCGCCGTCGTTGTTTCCCTGATGAAGGGACTGGAACGCGGCACGGACGAGCGGATGAGCCAGATCATCAAGGCCGAACTCGGCCTGCCGGACGAGCGCGTGGCGGTGATCTCCGGACCGAACCTGGCCATGGAGATCGCGCGCAAGGAGCCGACCGCCTCGGTGGTCGCGTGCACCGACCTCGAGGCAGCGCAGTGGATCGCCAACACCTGCACCGCCAGCTACTTCCGCCCGTACACCAACACGGACGTGACCGGCGTGGAGATCGGCGGCATCGTCAAGAACGTGATCGCGCTCTGCGTGGGCATCTGCGACGGCAAGCACATGGGCGACAACACCAAGGCCTCGGTCATCACGCGCGGGCTCGCCGAAACCACCCGGCTGACACTGGCCCTGGGCGGGGAGCTGGAGACCATGGCCGGCCTGGCCGGCCTGGGCGACCTGGTGGCCACGTGCTCGTCCCCGCTCTCGCGCAACCGCACCGCCGGCCGGCTGCTGGCCGAAGGGCTGAGCCTGGAGGAGGTCAACCAGCGCATGACGCAGACCGCCGAGGGCATCAAGTCCGGCCGCGCGGTGCTGGATTTGGCCAACTCGCTCGGCGTGGAAATGCCCATTACAGAAAGCGTCGTGGCCGTGCTCGAGGGGGAGATTTCCGTCGATGACCTTGCGCCGCGGCTGCTGACCCGCGAACTCAAATCCGAAGGCGAACAGGACCAGTGACCGTGACCTCTTTCGACGCTCCCGTGCCGGCAACCGGTACCAAGCCGCGTGTTGCCGTGCTGTTCGGCGGCCGCTCCAGCGAACATTCCGTCAGCTGCGTGACGGCTGCGGGCGTGCTGGCAGCCATCGACCAGGACAAGTACGACGTCGTCCCCGTGGGTATCGCGCGCAACGGCCAGTGGGTGCTGGTCGCCGATGATCCGGCAAGCTGGTCGTTGACCTCGGGCGAACTGCCCGAGGTCCAGGCCTCCGCGGAGCACGTCATGCTGGCCGCCCGGGATTCTTTCGCCGAGCTGCTGGTGCAGTCCGGACCGGAGGCCACCCGCAGCCTGGGCCGGATCGACGTGGTGCTCCCGCTGCTGCACGGGCCGTTCGGCGAGGACGGCACGCTGCAGGGGCTGCTGGAGATGGCCGACGTCCGGTACGTCGGTGCCGGCGTGCTGGCGTCGGCGGTGGGCATGGACAAGCACTTCATGAAGGTGGCGTTCTCCGCGGCCGGCCTCGAGGTCGGCCCGTACGAGGTGATCACGGACCGGGACTGGCAGCGTGAGCCGGAGGCCGCCCTGCAGCGGGCCGCGGCCCTGGACTTCCCGGTGTTCGTCAAGCCGGCGCGGGCCGGCTCCTCCATGGGGATTACCCGGGTGACGGACCCGGCGCAGCTGCGTGCCGCCGTCGAAACCGCGCGGGAACATGATCCCAAGGTGGTCGTGGAGGCCGGCATCGCCGGACGCGAGATCGAGGTCGCCGTCCTGCAGGGCCGCGGTGCCGAGGACCCACGGACCAGCCTGCCGGGCGAGATCGCGGTGCAGCCGGGAGAGCACGCCTTCTACGACTTCGAGGCCAAGTACGTCGACGGTGCCGCGGCGGCCCTGAGCTGCCCGGCGGACCTGCCTGAGGCGGCGACGGCGCGCGTGCGCGAGCTGGCCGCGCAGGCCTTCGACGCGGTCGCCGCCGAGGGGCTTTCCCGGGTGGACTTCTTCTACACACCGCAGGGCGGGCTAGTCATCAACGAGATCAACACCATGCCCGGCTTCACACCGATCAGCATGTACCCGCAGATGTGGGCGAAGTCCGGCCTGCCCTACACCGAGCTGATCGACGAGCTGATCGGCCTGGCGCTCAGCCGGCCCACCGGCCTGCGGTAGGCCGCCGGACGGGGAGCTACGGGGCGTCCAGCTCGTCGTCGGGGCTCAGGCACTTGCTGGTCTGCGGGATTTTGGCCGCCGCGTCGGCCAGGTCCACCAGGATGGTGCTGGAGGCGACCTCGTCCGGGTTGAATACCAGTTCGGTGGCGGGAGACCGGCCGTAGGTGACGGCAGACCAGGTCTGCTCGCCTTCGCGCAGCACCCAGTCGATGCCGTTGACGCTGACGCACTGGTCCGTCGTCGGTCCCGGCTCCGGGACGCCGCAGCGGAGGATCACCCGGGACGGGTCGCCCCAGGCCGCGGTGGCCTGGCTGGAGGTCTCGCGGCGCGGGAAGTCGGCGACGAACTGGGGGAGTACCACCATCATGGGGGCGCAGGCCGGGTTGGCGGCGTCTTCGGCCGGGTCCACTTCGACCACCGGGGAACAGCCCGTGGCCGCCAGGACCGCACCGGCACCTGCAAGCAGGGGTGGCAGGCGCCGGAGGGCAGAGTGCGTTCTGGACATGGAACCAGCCTATCGGCTGCGGACAGCACGCCGTTTCAGGCCGCCCATGCACCCAGCATGCGAAACCGTTACCCCCGGCCGCGGATACTCTGCGGTAGGCTCGGTTAACGCCGCAGAACTGAAAGACACCGCGGGCCTTACGTGCCGGCGGCCACGGGAACGGACCGACTTGCAGACAAAAGTAGCCGCGAACACGCAGGCGTTGAAACGCTGGCTGGTCAAAGCGGAAGAAGTGCTGGGCAACCACAGTGACCGCCTGAATGCGATCAACATCTTCCCTGTGGCAGACGGCGACACCGGAACCAACCTCTACCTGACGGTCAGATCGGCGGCGCAGGCGGCCGCCGATGTGGAGACGACCGACGTCGGCCAGCTGCTGGCCGTGGCCGGCCAGGCTGCCATGGAACAGGCGCGCGGCAACAGCGGCACCTTGTTTTCGGTCTTCCTCTCGGCATTGTCCGAGCCGCTCCATGGGACGGCGCGGTTGACCGGGCCGCTGCTGGCGGCGGCGCTGCAGCGGGCCGAAATTCGGTGCTGGTCCGCGCTGAGCGACCCCGTGCCCGGCACCATGCTTTCCGTCATCGAGGCCGTGTCCCGGGCCGCCAACAGCGGGGAATCCCACGCGGGCGACCACTCGAACCACGCCTTGGCTGCCACCCTGGAAGCCGCGGTCCAGGCCGCCCTGGAAGCCGTCGTGCAGACCGAAGACCAGCTGGGCCCGCTGGCGGCCGCCCAAGTGGTCGACGCCGGCGCGGTGGGCTTCCTGCTCATTATGGACACCCTGCGGGCCAGCGCGTTGGGCCAGGAACTGCAGCCCGAAATGCTCGATGGTCTCCACGGGTACGACGTGCAGGACCCGCACATCCACCTGGACCATGCGCACGAGGGGGTCGAAGTGATGTGCACGATCAACCTCAGTCCGCTGGATGCTGCCACCCTGCGGCTGCAGCTGGACGAGCTGGGGGACTCCGTGATCCTCAGCGCGGTAACCGAGGTCGAAGGCGGCTACCGCTGGCGGATCCACGCCCATGTGCCCGCCGCTGAGCCCGCGCTGTCTGCTATCCAGGCTTTTGGCGAGCCGGCCAACCTGTCCGTGACGGATCTGGCGGCCGCCCCGGCCTACGAGGCCCATGACTGACCGCCGCCCGCCGGAACTGGCGCTGGCCCTCGAGCGCCGGGTCGGCAAGCGCACGGCAAACGTTTTGGAGAAGCACTTGGGGCTGCGGACCACCGAGGACCTGCTTAACTACTTCCCGCGCCGGTACCTCGAACGCGGTGAGCTCACCCCGATCGCAGGCCTGCCCCATGATGAGGAAGTCACGCTGGTCGCCCGGGTGCTGAGCAGCCGCTCCCGGCACATGCGCTCCCGCAAGGGCAAGATCACCGAGGTTGTGGTCACCGATGGCCTCGGCGGCCGGCTCAGCTCCGTAGCCCTCACGTTCTTCAACTCGTGGAAGGCGGAAAAGGACCTGACGCCCGGAACGCTGGCGATGTTCGCGGGCAAGGTCACCAAGTACCGCGACGATCTCACGTTGACCAACCCGGATTACGAGCTGCTGGGCGACGAATCCGAGTTCGACGCGGAGGCGGCCAGGCGTCCGGTGCCCGTCTATCCGGCCACCGCCAAGGTGCCCAGTTGGCGGATCCGGGCAGCCGTGGAGGTGCTGCTGGACAGCGTTGACTTCAGCCAGGTGCCCGACCCGGTGCCCGCGGACATTGCCATTCGCGACCGGCTCTATTCGCTCCAGGATGCCTACCGGCAGATCCACCGGCCGGACGAGCTCGCCACCGCGCTCAAGGCCCAGGACCGGTTCCGCTACCAGGAGGCCCTGATCCTGCAGACCGCCCTGGCCCGCCGCCG
>NZ_ANPE02000247.1 GCF_000328305.2 Arthrobacter crystallopoietes BAB-32
TGCGGCGGTCGCCGAAGCCCGGAGCCTTGACGGCGACGGACTTGAAGGTGCCGCGGATCTTGTTGACAACCAGGGTGGCCAGCGCCTCGCCCTCGACGTCTTCGGCAATGATCAGCAGCGGCTTGCCGGACTGCATGACCTTCTCCAGGACCGCAACCAGATCCTTCACGTTGGAGATCTTGGAGTTGACGATCAGGATGTAGGGATCCTCCAGGACGGTCTCCTGGCGCTCTGCGTCGGTGACGAAGTAGCCGGAGATGTAGCCCTTGTCGAAGCGCATGCCCTCGGTGAGCTCAAGCTCCAGGCCGAAGGTGTTGGACTCCTCGACGGTGATGACGCCTTCCTTGCCAACCTTGTCGAGGGCCTCGGAGATCAGCTCGCCGATCTGCGGGTCGCCCGCGGAGATCGAAGCGGTGGCGGCGATCTGCTCCTTGGTCTCGATTTCCTTGGCGGAAGCGAGCAGCTCGGCGGTGACGGCGTCAACGGCCTTCTCGATGCCGCGCTTGAGGCTCAGCGGGTCGGCGCCGGCGGCAACGTTGCGCAGGCCTTCCTTGACCAGGGCCTGGGCGAGCACGGTCGCGGTGGTGGTACCGTCACCGGCCACGTCGTCGGTCTTCTTGGCAACTTCCTTGACGAGCTCGGCGCCGATCTTCTCGTACGGATCGTCGAGTTCGATCTCCTTGGCGATGGAAACACCATCGTTGGTGATCGTGGGGGCGCCCCACTTCTTCTCCAGGACCACGTTCCGGCCGCGCGGGCCGAGGGTCACCTTAACAGCGTCAGCGAGGATGTTCAGACCCCGCTCAAGGCCGCGGCGGGCCTCTTCGTCGAAGCTAATGATCTTTGCCATGGCGGCATCGTCCCTTCTGGACAGTAGACAGCGTGCGCAACCGCACCGGCGGCTGCTGACCACGGCAGTGCCCGCGACGGACGGACCCCGGTTCGATGATCTCTTTACACCGCACCGGCATCCTCACCACAGTGGTCGGGAATTTCACTCTCTCCCGCCAGCTAAGCCGCGTTAGCAGTCAGCCTGCGAGAGTGCCAAGTCAATAATTAGCACTCAGGCACCGAGAGTGCAAGCTGTTGCGGACGCCGATTGCATCCCTTCGCCCCCGGCAGCAACCCGCGGAACCCCGACGCGAGGATCAGGGCGGCCCCTGATGGTCCTTACCCACGCCGGGACGTAGATTGATACCTGAACACCACTGGAATCCACCCCGAAGGACATCGACATGTCGGAGAATCCGAACCGCCCGGAGCAGCCGGAGCCAGGCGCCGCGCAGTCAGGAAAGACAGAGCATCCCACGGAGCCCATCTCCGGCGCCGGCGCCAATCCCACGCAGCCGCTCGGCCGGCCGCAGGAATCCG
>NZ_ANPE02000246.1 GCF_000328305.2 Arthrobacter crystallopoietes BAB-32
GACTGAGACGGCCGCCCGTTGCCCCTTCGGCCACGGCACCGAGGCCCCCGCCGGGCACCACGGCTACGAGCCGTTCCAGATGAAGGATCCGTTCCCTGCCTACGCCGAGCTGCGGGCCGAGCAGCCGGTCATGTTCGACGAACGCATCGGCTACTACGTCGTCACGCGCTACGACGACATCAAGGCGGTCTTCGATGACTGGGAGACGTTCTCCAGCGAGAACGCCCAGGCACCGGTCCGCGAACGCGGCCCCGCAGCGAAGAAGATCATGGAGGAAGGCGGCTTCACCGCCTACTCGGGCCTGTCCGCCCGGCGCCCGCCGGAGCACACCCGGATCCGCTCCGTGGTCCAGAAGGCCTTCACCCCGCGCCGGTTCAAGGTGCTGGAGCCGTTCATCCGGCAGAACGTGGTGGACCAGCTGGAGCGGATGCTGGCGAACCCGGAGCGCCGCGGCGACATCTTCCGCGACCTGGCCTACGACGTTCCCACCGTGACGATCCTGACGCTGATCGGCGCCGATGTGGAGCAGGTGGACCAGTTCAAGCGCTGGAGCGATTCCCGCGCCGCGATGACCTGGGGCGACCTGTCCGACGAGGAGCAGATCCCGCACGCGCACAACCTGGTTGAGTACTGGCAGGAGTGCCAGCGGCTGGTCCGCGTGGCCCACGAGGAAGGCGGCGACAACCTCACCGCGGACCTGGTCAAGGCCCAGCAGGACGGCGCAGAGATCACGGACCACGAGATTGCCTCGGTCCTCTACAGCATGCTCTTCGCCGGGCACGAGACCACCACCACGCTGATCTCCAACGCCGTGCGCGTGCTGCTGGCCCACCCCGAGCAGTGGCAGCAGCTGGTCGCGGAACCCAAGAAGATCCCGGCGGCGATCGACGAAGTGCTGCGCTACTCCGGCTCCATCGTCGGCTGGCGCCGCAAGGCCCTGACGGACACCGAAGTCGGCGGCGTGCCGATCCCCGAAGGCGGCCAGCTGCTGCTCCTGATGGGTTCGGCCAACCGCGACGAGAGCCGGTTCGCCGATGGCGAGGTATTCGACATCTCGCGCAGCAACGCCCGCGAGCACCTCTCCTTCGGCTACGGCATCCACTACTGCCTCGGCAACATGCTCGCCAAGCTGCAGGCCAAGATCGCGCTGGAGGAGATCGCCCGCCTGGCACCCAACCTGAAGCTGGAGGACCCGGAAGCGATCGGGTTCCGCGAGAACCTCTCCTTCCGCGTCCCCGAAACCGTGCCCGTCACCTGGGAGGCCTAAGCACCATGGAAAGCAACCAGTACATCCAGTTTTTCGACGGCGGCCTCGAGCCTACGCTCGAGGCGCTCGGCGGCAAGGGCGCATCCCTGGTCACCATGACCTCGGCCGGCATGCCGGTGCCTCCGGGCTTCGTGGTCACCACCGCGGCTTTCGACGAGTTCATGGCCGCCGCCGGCATCACCCGGGAAATCCACGACCTGCTCGAGGGCCTGGATCCGGAGGACGTGTCCGAGGTGGACAAGGTCTCGGCGCAGATCCGCGCCGACATCTGCTCCAAGCCGGTGCCCGCGGATCTGCGCGCCCGGACGCTGGCGGCCTACGAAGGCCTGATGGGCCGGTTTGCGGAGCCCGTTCCGGTGGCGGTCCGCTCCAGCGCCACCGCCGAGGACCTGCCGGACGCCTCGTTCGCCGGCCAGCAGGACACCTATCTGTGGCTGGAAGGCGCCAAGGCCGTCACGGAGCACATCCGCCAGTGCTGGGCCTCGCTGTTTACCTCCCGCGCCATCATCTACCGGCTGAAGAACGCCATTCCCAACGAGGGCCTGTCCATGGCCGTCGTCGTGCAGAAGATGGTCAACTCCAAGGTGTCCGGCGTCGCCATGACCCTCGACCCGGCCAACGGCGACCGCTCGAAGATCACCATCGACTCCTCCTACGGGGTCGGCGAAATGGTCGTCTCCGGCCAGGTCACGCCGGACAACATCGTGCTCGACAAGGTGACGCTCGCCGTCGTTAGCGAACACCTCGGCGACAAGCACGCCGAACTCGTCCCGGACCGCTCCGCCCACACCCTGGTCGAGCGCGAAGTGGACGCGGACCGCCGCGCCCGCCGCAGCCTCACCGACGACGAACTCGTCGCCGTTGCCGCGATGGCCAAGCGCGCGGAGAAGCACTACAAGTGTCCGCAGGACATCGAATGGGCGCTGGACGCCGACCTGCCCGACGGCGAGAACCTGCTGCTGCTGCAGTCCCGTCCGGAAACCGTCCACTCCTCCAAACCGGCAGTCCTGAAGGCGGCAACGGGCGGCTATGCGGCTGCGCTCGGCGCCACGGGAGCCGGCCAGGCCACCGCCGGCGGAAGCCAAACCGGCGGCACTGCGGCCGGTGGAACCTCCGCGCCCGGAGGCTTCAATCTCGGCAGCATCACCGCCTCGCTGCTGAAGACCTCCGTCTGATCTGCACCACTGCACCACAGCATTACCAACCGTGTCAGCCAAGGGCCCGACGTCGAGCCCGCACCGAAAGGACGCGCCATGTCCCTGAAGTCCTTCCCAAAACCGTCCGAGCTGCCGGTGCCTGCCGGCGCCGAGGGCTGGGAGAAGATCTACCCCTACTATTTGGTGTTCCAGGACAAGCTCAAGGACCAGGAAGACGCCAAGTTCTGGTTCTGCGACAGCCAGCACTGGCCCACGGTCTACAAGCCGTTCGAGACCATCGGCGGCGAGTTCGCGGTCAAGTGCCTGGGCCAGTACAACGCCCGGCACCTGATGATCCCGAACGCGAACGGTATCGAGTTCCGCGTGCACCTGGGCTACCTGTACATGTCCCCGATCCCGGTGCCGGAGGACCAGATCGCCGAGCGGGTGCCGCATTTCGAGCAGCGGGTGGGCCACTACTTCCAGAACTGGGAGGAACTGCTCAAGCAGTGGCACATCAAGGTCCGCGGCACCATCGACGAGATGGAGACCCTGTCGTTCAGCAAGCTGCCGGATATGGTGCCGATGGACGACATCACTACCGGCAAGGCGATGGACGGCTCCGAGGTCCTGCTGGAGAACTACGACCGGCTGATCCAGCTGGCCTACCAGAACTGGCAGTACCACTTCGAGTTCCTGAACCTCGGCTACATCGCCTACCTGGACTTCTTCAATTTCTGCAAGGACGTCTTCCCGAACATCCCGGACCAGTCGATCGCGACTATGGTCCAGGGCGTGGACATGGAGCTGTTCCGCCCGGACGATGAGCTCAAGCAGCTGGCCAAGCGGGCCGTGGAGCTGGGCATCCAGTCCGCCTTCTCCAACACCGACGACGTCGATGCCACCTTGGCCGCGGTCCGCGCCTCGAGCGGGGGAGACCAGTGGATCAGGCAGTACGAAGAGGCCCAGGACCCGTGGTTCAACTTCACCGTGGGCAACGGCTTCTACGGGCACGACAAGTACTGGAAGGACCACCAGGAGATCCCGCTCGGCTACATCGCCGACTACATCCGCCGCCTCGATGAGGGCCAGGAAATCATGCGCCCGACCGAGGAGCTGATCGCGGAGAAGGAACGGATCGTCGAGGAGTACCGGGACCTGCTCGAGGGCGAGAACCAGGCCCTGTTCGACGCCAAGCGGCAGCTGGCGGCCACGGCGTACCCGTACGTGGAGAACCACAACTTCTACATCGAGCACTGGACGATGGGCGTGTTCTGGCGCAAGGTCCGTGAGCTGTCCCGGATGATGCACGCCGAGGGTTTCTGGACCGAGCCGGACGACCTGCTCTACCTGAACCGCAACGAGGTCCGCGACGCGCTGTTCGACCTGGTTACCGGCTGGGGTGTCGGCGCGCAGCCGATCGGTCCGACCTACTGGCCGGAGGAGATCGAGCGCCGCCGCAAGATCGTCGACGCGCTGAAGACCGCCCGCCCGGCCCCGGCGCTGAACACCCCGCCGGCTTCCATCACCGAACCGTTCACCCGGATGCTCTGGGGCATCACCACCGAGCAGGTCCAGCAGTGGCTGGCGCCGGCGAGGAAGTCGAAGGCGGCGGCCTGC
Organism: Arthrobacter crystallopoietes BAB-32; assembly: GCF_000328305.2. Taxonomy (GTDB): domain Bacteria; phylum Actinomycetota; class Actinomycetes; order Actinomycetales; family Micrococcaceae; genus Crystallibacter; species Crystallibacter crystallopoietes_A. Next base: position 4,024 of record NZ_ANPE02000246.1, read on the forward strand.
GCGGCATGGCGGCCTCCCCGGGCGTGGTCGAGGGCGTCGCCCGCGTCGTCCACGACTCGGACCAGCTGGCCGAAGTGCAGCAGGGCGAGATCCTGGTCGCCACCGTGACCGCCCCGTCCTGGGGCCCGATCTTCGGCAAGATCAAGGCCACCGTCACGGACATCGGCGGCATGATGAGCCACGCCGCGATCGTCTGCCGCGAGTACGGCCTGCCCGCGGTGACCGGCACCGGTTCCGCCTCCACCACCATCAAAACCGGCCAGCGGCTCCGCGTCGACGGCACTAAGGGCACCGTCCAGATCCTGGACGCCGAAGAGCCCGAACTCGTCAGCGGCCCCGGCGCCCACAGTCACACCCACGCCTGAGCCGGCCCCCTCCGCCCAGGCGATCCTCCGCCGGACCGGGGTATTCCCCCACCGCCCCGGTCCGGCCCCCAACTTCGAAAGACGTGACATGACGCAGGAACCCACCCCCACGGCCCCGGAGCAGCCGGGCGCACGCACGGTGCTGGTCACCGGCGCCGCCGGCGGACTCGGCCGGGCCTT
>NZ_ANPE02000245.1 GCF_000328305.2 Arthrobacter crystallopoietes BAB-32
GGGAGGGTGCGGCCTGTGCGGGGCCGGCGGAGCGGTAGCCGGCGGCGGTGATGCGCCCGGGCCGGTGCTGCTGGAGCAGGCGTTGGACCAGGTCCGCCGACACATCCGGCTGGTCTACGAGGGCGACCAGGACCGTTTCCGCTCGGGCCGCTGCGGCCACTCCGGCGCGGAAGGATGAGGCCATGCCGCTTTCCCAGTCCGGATTGTCCACCACAATGCAGCCGTCCAGCCGGCAGTCCCGCCGCACTCTGTCGGCTCCGGCACCCAGGACAATAACGACGTCGGTGCATCCTCCTGCGCGCAGCTCGCCGGCCAGGTGTTCCACCAGCGTCCGCCCGCGGTAAGGGAGCAGCGCCTTCGCGCCCCTGCCCAGGCGGGTCCCTCCGCCGGCTGCGAGGAGGATGGCAGTGGCACTCATGCGTAACTCCGTTCTGTCGTCCGTTCGCTGCTGCTGCTGATGTTGCCTAAGCGTTACCTTAAAAAGCACCGCCGGCGAAGGTTCTCCCATCCGCAGAGCCCTGCCGCCGCCGTCGTAAGTTTGTGAACTTGATCACTCTAACTTGCGTACTGCAATAGTGGATTCCATGCCACAGGTGGCCCATTCTGCCTAGTCGTGCGGGATTGAGGGGAGTCTCCCCGTTGCTTGCAAATGCGCGGGCTGGAGCGTGCCGGTTTGCCTGTCCCGCTGCTATTTGCATAGGCTGGCGCCCGATCCAGATAGCGACACGCCCGTGTGAAGATCACGATTTGGTCTCACCATAACGATGCGGTAACGTTGCATCTCGTGCGGGGGAACCGTGTAACCCGTGCGAGGGGATCCGGCATCCATGCCGATCAGATCTTAAAACCGAATATGCTCGACGCTGCCCACACCATACGCCGTCAACATGGCAGACGTCGGAAATGACCTCGATTACGAGTGGTTGACGGTGGCGCGAAGAAGTCCGGGGACGGATGGAGCGAAGGTGGCCCTGCGGAGCATCGTGAACTCAAAGAACAACAAGAACCTCAGCCGTACCCTGCGTGGAGGCCTCGCGGCCGTAGCCCTGACCGGCGCCGGTGTCGCCATGGTCGGCGCGCCCGCCAACGCTGCCGATACCGCAACGTGGGACGCTCTGGCCCAGTGCGAAAGCGGCGGTGACTGGAGCATCAACACCGGCAACGGTTTCTCGGGCGGACTGCAGTTCACCCCGAGCACCTGGGCTGCCTTCGGCGGCAGCGGTGCCCCCGAGAACGCCAGCAAGGCTGAGCAGATTGCCGTAGCCGAGAAGGTCCAGGCCACCCAGGGCTGGGGCGCCTGGCCCGCATGCTCGGCCAAGCTGGGCCTCTCCGGCGGTGGCGGAGCCCCCGCTCCGGCTCCGGCTCCGGTAGAGGCTCCGGCCCAGACCGAGGTCAACGTGGCCCAGGTTCCGACCGAGGCGCC
>NZ_ANPE02000244.1 GCF_000328305.2 Arthrobacter crystallopoietes BAB-32
TGCTGCTTCTCGCCGTTGTGCAGGACCTTCAGCCGCTCAAGCTCGGAAACGCTGCTTACCGGGGAATCTGCGATGGTCATCGAATCTCCTAAAAGGTTCGTCAAAAGGTGGATTGGTTTCAGAAGGAAAGGTCCAGTCGTGCTGCCGCGGGCCTGCCCGTTCACAGAACAGAAAGGGCCCTTTGTTGCGTTCATTGCAACGCTGTTGCATCTAACGTAAGTATGGCGGGCGTCACTGTCAAGCCGCCGAAGTCTTAACTCTGCGTTAACTGCCGGGGCCTGCTTTCTTTGAGGACCCTTGAGCGGAAAAAACCGGCTCTTCCCGCAGCAAATCGCGCCCGTTGGAGCACCGCCCGGCTGACACCAGCGAGGCCGCCCCCGCGTCCCGGTCCCTGAACGAACCGGTCCCGGTGGTGAGGGCGTGCAGCAATAACGACGGGGCGCACGCACAAATAACGACGACGACAGCCGCCAGGGCGGGAACTGCAGGTCCCTGCCAAGGCGGCCATCGCCGTCGTTATTGTTTTGTGGGCGCAGAAGCCATGGAGAGGGCACCCAGGCAATGGGCACGGCGTCACGGGGACTGATTAGCGGCCGATGTCCTCAGCCCACAGCCCGGGGTTGGACTGCTGGAAATCGAGCATGAGGTTAATGCACTCCGGATCGTTGAGGACGACGACGTCCACGCCGCGGGAGCGCAACAGATCCAGTTCGCCCGGGAAGGTTTCCGCTTCGCCGACGATGACGCAGGGAATCTGGAACTGGATGATCGCCCCGGTGCACATGGCGCAGGGTGCCAGCGTGGAGTACAGGACCGTGTCCCGGTAGGTACTCTGGCGGCCGGCGGCGCGAAGGCAGGCTATTTCCGCGTGGGCGGTGGGATCGGACTGCTGGACCCGTTCATTGTGTCCCGTGGCGACCAGCTTGCCGTCCCGGACGAGCGCAGCTCCGATGGGGATGCCGCCGGAGCCGGCGCCGGCACGGGCCGCCTGGCGGGCTGCCTTGAAATGTTCGGCGTGCATGGCGCGCTCAGCCGGCGAGAGAGGCATCGTGCTCGGCCTGGCGGACGACGTGCATGCTATGGGGAAATTCGTGGTTCAGGGCTGCTGCCATGCCGGCAGAGGCCCGCTCCAGGAGGATGCGGCCCTTGTCGACGGTGGCCTCCGCCGCGGAGGAGAGGCAGCCGGACTCCGGGGTCAGGTCCGGGTTGACCGGCAGGACGTCGTAGTTCGGCAGGACGGCCGGCGGGGCGTCGACGACCTTGTCCATGTGGACCCGCTCCGGGAACAGGTGGAGCATCAGCGACGTCTCGAGCACGCCGCCGTGTTCCAGGTCCCAGCCGGTGAAGCCGTTCGGATACAGTTCGGCGATGGTCGCGTCGTCGACAAAGTCCCAGTAGGAGAGCAGGACGACCTTGAGGTCCTCGATGCCCATCTGGCGCAATTCGCGCAGGGCCAGGTCCACTCCTTCGTAGAGGAACTGGTAGTTCTCGAAGTGGCCGTTGATGAAGGCGATCTTCCGTGCCCCGTGGCGGGCGAATTCCAGCACCAAGGTCTTGGCGATGGAGATGACCGTCGAGGCATCCAGGCTGGTGGTGCCGGGGAGGTGGTTGCCGCCACCGGAGCGCTGCTGGGACTTGTAGCCGTAGACGACCGGGGCGGCCACGAGACCGTCGATGCCGGCCGCGGTGGCGCCGGCCATCGCGCGCGAGAGGAGCACGTCGGTGTTCAGCGGCATGTGCGGACCGTGCTGCTCAATGGATCCGACGGGGATAAGTACGACGGCGTTGTCCTGGGCGATGCGTTCGCGGTAGGTGAAGGCGTCGAGGTCCTCCATGTAGACGCTGGGCATGTGATCTCTCCGATGTGCTGTAACGAAGTGGACGTGGGAAAGGGGTGGCGTCCTGCAGTGCTGC
>NZ_ANPE02000243.1 GCF_000328305.2 Arthrobacter crystallopoietes BAB-32
TGATCTCATTCAATTCTGCCAACTCTGTAGCAGCCGACTTGATAAGGCGTCCTTCTTCGTTCTCCAAGGTTGGATCTACGTGCGAAGTTAGAGCTCCGAGAGAGGCGACGTACTCCTCGAAGCTTGGTATAGCTGTGGGCACTGTCAGTCTCTCCCGATAAAAATATATTCCTGGACTGAGCGCCGTGCCGCAGAGGAGTGGGTGCCAAAGTGATACTGATGGTCGACCATACGAACTTCCACATTTGGTTTCACAGACCCAAGCAACTCTTTGATCCTTGCATCGCCGGGGAGGGCATTCGACGAGTAAGACATCACGATTGCTCCGGCATCCTTGAACTTGTCGAAGGTCCGTTCAAGCGCATCCTCGATGGTGCGCTTATTAGCGAAAACGGATTTCTGCTTTGGGATCTTCTTGGTCTTCGTCTCCTGCATGATTTTGCGTCCTACCCAGTAGTCCGAGAGCCCCTCGAGGAAGTGATATCTCTTCGTGTAGTCCGCATCATCACTCGGGGGAGCATAGGGCGGATCCAAGTACACAACGTCGTAGTCCGTCTTCACCAGGTCGAATACGTCGCCGGTGTACGCGTGATTGGTCCGGCCCGTCGAAAACACTGCGGCATTGTACTCAGCTGCGCGTTCTCTGAAGTGCTCCCGAAGGGGCAACGAAAGGTCGCGCCGGCCATCGTTGTAATGGGATAGATCGCCAGAAATTGTGAACACGCCTCGCGGCTGCTTCCGCGCGGCGGAGAGAATAAGGGTAGCTAGGGCTAGATCTCGTTCAAATCCCGTCAGACTGTCAATGTGTGACCAAGCTGAATCCAGGAAGACGCGGTCGTCTTCGGCGAAGAAGACGTCCTTGAACGTGGTCTGTATGAAGTTCCGATCGTCGGCTGCTGGGCCGCAGATGGCGGCGATCATGTCGTCAGTCAAGGTTACAGATTCGTTGACCATGGACGCCCGGGAAATGACGGATGGGAAGTGCAAGTAGTCATTCGTGTCGACGGCGTAGCCCATTGCCTTGGCCAGGTAGCCCACGAACCCTGAGCCGCTGAAGGCGTCTAGAAATGTGGTTCCGCCGACATCGTTGAAGACTGCGCCCAAGTGGGGTGCCAACTTGTATTTGGAACCCATGTACCGGAGCCGGGGGTATGCAGCAGCCCGCGCCAGCGCGGCTACCGGGCTGCGCGGGGGCGACTTCATTTCGACTGCGGTGCTCATACGACCTGTTCCTCCGAGTGCAACTGAGGACCCAAAGCGATCCGCATGAACTTGCCACGTTAGGGTCCGCTACGAGCCTACCGTTCGGCGATGACAAAGCCGGGCTGCGGCGCCAGCAACCGTTCCAAAAAGGTGAGAAACTCCGTCTTCTTAGAGGCCAAGGAAGTGAGTCGTGGGCCAAATTAGCACTAATGCCTTCTGCTCGTCAGCTGAGCCCAGAGGGAAGAAATAATGGGGCTGCGGTTCAAGAGCGGCTGTACTTATTCGCAAGCTGCACCAAATCAAGGTCCTTGTAGCGAGGTTCAGTCACGATGGGGAACGTCGAATAAACAAGCTTGATAAACGGTTCCCAAGTGAGTGTC
>NZ_ANPE02000242.1 GCF_000328305.2 Arthrobacter crystallopoietes BAB-32
GTCACCGCCGGACACAACATCACAGGTCAAGGGGCACCGCCAACGACGGCGGGGCCCCTTGACCCCTTTAACCCCGCTTCCAACGACCGGCGGGGCCAGGGCCTACGGAAAACACACCCCCCGGTGCGTCCCCGCAGGCCCTTCACGCGTTAACGGGGCTCTCCCCGCAGCCCGGGGCCCCGCAGGCCGGCACCGCCTCCACATCGCCCCGGGCGGGAGAGGAGCAGATGAACCGCGCCCACTTCCGGTAGCGGGCACGACCAAAAGCTGGCAAAGTACGCCGTTTATCGCTGGGATCCACACTCCGGGGTCTACCGCTGCGGCCTTTCGTGCGCAATACTGTCCTGCATGACTTATGAAACAACCCTTTCTGATCTCGATGGGGAGAATTCCGAACCAGAGACGCCGGGGGAGCAGCCGGCAGTCCGGCCGGCCACGCCGTTCCACGACCTGGACCACTACATCGCGCTGCCCCGGGTGAGCACGCTGGCGCTGAGCCCCGATGGGGGCCGGCTGGTTACGGCCGTAAGCGTGCTCAACGCCAAGTCCACCGAGTACATCACCGCATTGTGGGAAATCGACCCGTCGGGCAGCAAGCCGGCGCGACGTATCACCCGCAGTGCCAAAGGCGAAGCCGGCGCTGCCTTCCTGCCCAACGGTGACCTGCTCTTCACCTCGGCGCGGCCCGCCCCGGAAGACGGGGAGGAAGAGCCGGTCAACGCGCTCTGGAAGATACCGGCCGGCGGCGGCGAGGCCCGGCAGCTCCTGTCCCGGCCAGGCGGCGTCAACCACGTCCTGACCGCCCGCAGCGCGGTCACCGCCGTGCTCAACGCCGACATTCTGCCGGGAGCCGCGGACGAGGAGGACGACGCCCGGCTCCGCAAGCTCCGGAAGGACAAGGACATCTCGGCCGTCCTGCACAGCGGCTATCCGGTCCGGTTCTGGGACCATGACCTCGGTCCCGGCCAGCCCAGCCTGTTCCGGCTCGACCAGGACGGACCCGTGCCGGTCTTGCCCTCCACGCTGGACGCCGAGCCAAAGCACGTGCTGCGCGCCCTCACCCCCGGTGCCGGGGCCCGGCTGGTTGAATCCGCTGCCTCGCTCAGCCCCGATGGTGCCACCGTGGTGACCAGCTGGCGCAAGCCCCTGGCCAAGGGCGATATGCGCGAGGTCCTCGCGGTGGTCGATACCTCCGGCGGCGGGATGCGCATGCTGCTCGAATCCGCGGAAACGGACTACCGCCCCGGACCCGTCAGCCCGGACGGACGCACCGTCGTCGTTGTTTGCGAGAAGGTTTCCGGCCCGCACACCATCCCGGACGTGACCCTCGGTCTGCTCCCGCTGTCCGGCGGGAGCCTGGCTCCGCTGGCACCCGAATGGGACCGCTGGCCGGAGCCGGCGCAGTGGCTGCCGGACGGCTCCGCGCTCCTGGCCACCGCGGACGAGGACGGCGCCCGCCCGGTCTTCCTGATCGACATCGCCAGCGGCAGCGTGCGCAGGGTGACGGCCGACCAGTCGGCCTACACCGACGTGGTGGTCAGTCCCGATGGGCGCTACGCCTACGCGCTGCGCAGCAGCTACCTGCTCCCGCCCGAGCCGGTGCGCATCGAGCTGTCCACCGGCGAAACCACGGCGCTGCCGGGGCCTGCGGTGCGGCCCGAGCTGCCCGGGCGGCTGGAGGAAGTGGAAACAACGACGACGGCGGACATCGGCTCCGTGCGCGTCAGGGGCTGGCTGGTGCTGCCCGATGGTGCGTCCGCCGAGCACCCGGCGCCGCTGCTGCTGTGGATCCATGGCGGTCCGCTGCACTCCTGGAACGCCTGGTCGTGGCGCTGGTGCCCGTGGCTGATGGCCGCCCAGGGCTACGCCGTGCTGCTGCCGGATCCGGCGCTGTCCACCGGCTACGGCAAGGAGTTCATCCGCCGCGGCTGGGGCCAGTGGGGCCAGGCCCCGTTCACGGACCTGATGGCGCTGACGGATGAGGTGGTCCGGCGCGCCGACATCGACCAGGAGCGCACTGCGGCGATGGGCGGTTCGTTCGGCGGCTACATGGCCAACTGGGTGGCCGGGCATACCGACCGGTTCCGGGCGATCGTCACCCATGCCAGCCTGTGGGCGCTGGACCAGTTCGGCCCGACCACCGACGTCTCGTCCTACTGGGAGAAGGAGATGACGCCGGAGATGGCGCTGGCCAACTCGCCGCACCTGCATGTGGACAAGATCTCCACGCCGATGCTGGTCATCCATGGCGACAAGGACTACCGGGTGCCGATCGGCGAGGGCCTGCGGCTCTGGTACGAGCTGCTCTCGAAGTCGGCGCTGCCGCAGCGGGAGGATGGCACGACGGACCACCGCTTCCTCTACTTCCCCGATGAGAACCACTGGGTGCTCAAGCCGCAGCACGTCAAGGTCTGGTACCAGGTAGTGCAGGACTTCCTGGCGCGCCACGTCATGGAAGGTGGTGCGGAACTTCCCGCCGAGCTTGGCCTTTAGACTTGGCAACATGAATTTGCCCTTCACGATCCGTCCAGCGCGCACCTCCGACGTCGCCGGAATCCGGCGCCTGGTGAAGCCGCTGGCGGACCGAAGGGTGCTGCTGGAGAAGGAAGCGGTGGCCTACTTCGAAAGCATCCAAGAGTTCAAGGTGGCCGAGAGCCCGGATGGCGAGCTGGTCGGCTGCGGCGCGCTGCACGTGATGTGGGAGGACATCGCCGAGGTCCGCACGCTGGCAGCCTCTGAAGACTGGCGCGGCCGCGGGGTGGGGAAGGCGCTGCTGGCCGTGCTGCTGGAACAGGCGCAGGCACTCGGGGTCAGCCGGGTGTTCTGCCTGACCTCGAGGTGGACTTCTTCAAGCGCCTGGGCTTCGAGGTGATGGCGGACCAGTCCGCGGTGGATCCGGAGGTCTATTCCGAGCTGCTGCGTTCGCATGACGAAGGTGTTGCCGAGTTCCTCGACCTCGCGCGGGTCAAGCCGAACACGCTGGGAAATACGCGGATGATCCGCAGCCTCTGAGCGGCAGTTCCCGCGGACGGGACCAGGGCAAAGGCTTTCCGTGACTGCGCCTGTGCGGTGGCCTTAGGCCGGGTGCAGTCCGGTTCCATCGAGCAGCAGCCCGAGCTGCGGCGCGGCGCCGGGGCATTGCTCGCCGTTGGGATAGACCATGCGGGCAGCAGCGGTGAGCGGGGCGGTGGTGGTTTCTGAGCCGTCCGGGTGGGTAACGGTGGCAACGCTTTCCACGTCCGCTTCCGGCAGGCCGCGGACCTCGGTAAAGCCGGTCAGCGTCCCGTTCGGCGTGGCGGTGGCCGAACAGCTGCCTTCTGGGAGCGCGGAGTCGCAGCCGAGGTCCACCATGTCCTCGCCGGGGTAAAGTTCGACGGCGACGGGCCGGCAAGTGCCTTCCCAACAGGCTTCGAGTTCCACGGCTTCTACCTCGGGCGCAAAGGAGCTGGCCACGGTGAGCGAGATGCCGGCAACGGCGCCGATTTCGGTGCAGGCCTGCGGCCCGGACCCCAACGAGGCACCGCATGCGGTGAGGGACACCAGCAGGGCGGACACCGCCGTCGTCAAGGCAACCGGACTCCTGTGGCTCATAGTCGAATCGTAGGAGCAGCGGCGGCCGGAGCCAAGGCTCAGTTCGGTAGCCGGATGCCGGCCGGCACTGCTTCGGCCAAGCCATCCTCGAGCAGTCCGTCGAGGGAGCGCACCAACTGCTCTTCGCCCGCGCCGAGCGCCAGCAGCTTGCCGAGCTCGACGGCGTGGCCGGCACCGCCGTCAACCAGATCCACGGTGCCGAGCAGCAGTTCGCGGGGGACGGGAGTCCGGGCATGCCGCAGCACTGCCATGATGGCGCCGCGGACCTGGCGGTCTGTCCCGGCCCAGGCCTGTCCCTTTGGCACGTAGTGCGGTTCCGGACGGCCGGCCGCGATCCAGGCACACTGATCCAGCAGCGGGCACTCGCTGCAGCGGGGCGACCGGGCGGTGCAGACCAGGGCGCCGAGTTCCATCACGCCGGCATTCCAGGTTTTCGTGTCCTCGGCCGGCATCAGCTCATCGGCCAGGCGAAGTTCGGCGGCGGTGAGGGAGCGCGAGGGCAGCGCGTTGCCCGTGACGGCCCGCGCGTGGACCCGCCGGATGTTCGTGTCGACCACGGTCTCCGGCAGGCCGAAGGCGAACGAGGCGATGGCCGCCGCCGTGTAGGTGCCCACCCCGGGCAGCGCCAGCAGTTGCTCACGGCCGGCCGGCACCTGG
>NZ_ANPE02000241.1 GCF_000328305.2 Arthrobacter crystallopoietes BAB-32
GCACGGGCGACGCGACCACGGGCACCGGCAGGCCGAACCCGTCGAAGCCGGCCGCGGCCAGCACGGCGGCGGTATTGGCGACGGTGGCGATGGTGACCCAGCCGAAATAGAGCCCGAAGGTCCCGTCGGTGATGATCTCGTCCGCGGTTCCATTCGGACGGGTGCGCACCAGCAGGACGAAGATCCGGGCCAGCACGGCCAGCAGCACCACGATCACAATCAGGCTCATGCCGAGCCAGCCGGCCTGGACCACCCAAATCCACGCAGCATTGAGCAGCATCGCGACGACCGCCCAAGGCCGCAGCTGCCGCTGCCGCCCCGCACCGCGCTGGGCAGGCAGCAGCTGCCACACGGAGTACGCCAGCAGCCCCAAGTAGATCAGCGACCAGATCCGGAAGGCGCCCGACGCCGGAGCCAGCGGGGTGGAATCCTCATCCAGCCAGCCGCCCGCCGCATCCTGGATCGGCGTCCCGCCCAGCGCGCCGCTGCCGAGGAAGGCGCCGGCAATGGCGACGAGTGCGCTGGCCAGCACCAGCAGCGGGGCAGCCAGTCCGGCACCACGATCGACAGTCCGGCTCATTCGTCCTCCTTGGGGTTGGCAGCGCCGCCCGGGCGTGCTTGACTCGTTCTAATAATCTCGATAATCGAGAGATAAGCCAACTGTTATACCTGCGGCCTAAAGCGGCAGGGTGTGGAAAGGGCAACCCATGGCGACGTCGCTGGTCTGGTTCCGCGACGACCTGCGCATCCGGGACAACCCGGCGCTGCTCGCGGCAACGGCTGACTCGGCGGCTGCGGCGCTCTATACGCTGGACGAAGAAAGCGAGGGAATCCGGCCGCTCGGCGCGGCCGCGCGCTGGTGGCTGCACCACGCCCTGGAGGACCTGCGCAGCGAGCTGGACCGGCTCGGCATCCCGCTGCTGCTGCGCCGGGGACCAGCCGCGGAGGTGCTCACCGAGGTCGCTGCCGAACTGGGGGTCGCTGCCGTCTACTGGAACCGGCGCTACGGCGGGGCGGAGCGGCAGGTCGATGCGGAGATGAAGCAGCGGGCGGCCGAAGCCGGGATCCACGCGGAGAGTTTCCAGGCTTCCCTGTTGCACGAGCCCTGGCGGATCAGCACCGGACAGGGCACGCCGTACAAGGTCTTCACCCCGTTCCGGAAGGCCCTTTCGGAACTCGGTCTCCGTCCGCCGCTCGGTGCCCCGGAGCCCGGCCAGCGCTTCGGCGGGCCCCTGCCGCACTCGGACGAGCTGGACAGCTGGCAGCTGGTGCCGCAGCGGCCGGACTGGGCAGGGGGCCTGCGCGACGCATGGACGCCCGGCGAGGCTGCGGGCCACGAACTGCTGGAGGACTTCGTCGACGGTGCCCTGGCGGACTACGAGCAGGGCCGCGACCGTCCCGCGGTGCAGGGCACGAGCCGGCTCTCGCCCTACCTGCGCTGGGGCCACGTCAGTCCGTTCCAGGTCCGGGCCGCCGTCCTGGCGCGCGAGGCCGAACGGGGCAGCAGCGCGGTGCGTGCCTATTTGGGCGAGCTGGGCTGGCGGGAGTTCTGCTGGCACCAGCTCTACCACCACCCGCTGCTGGCAAAACAGAACCTGCGGCCGGAATTCGACGCCTTCCCGTGGCAGCGTCCCGGGAGCGGTGGCGGGGACGGGAACGACGGCGGCGCCTCGCCTTCCGTCCGGCTGCTCGCCTGGCAGCGGGGCAGGACCGGGGTTCCGCTGGTGGACGCCGGCCAGCGCGAGCTGTGGGCCACCGGCTGGATGCACAACCGGGTGCGCATGGTCTCGGCCAGCTTCCTCGTCAAGAACCTCGGGATCGACTGGCGGCTCGGCGAGCATTGGTTCTGGGACACGCTGGTGGACGCTGACCCCGCGACGAACCCGGCCAGCTGGCAGTGGGTCGCCGGCTCCGGCGCCGACGCAGCTCCCTTCTTCCGGATTTTCAACCCGCTCAGCCAACAGGCGAAATTCGATCCCGAGGGCCGCTACGTCGCACGCTGGGTGCCGGAGTACGGACAGCCGGACTATCCGGGACCGATCGTGGATGTGAAGGAATCCCGGCAGGCGGCGCTCGAGGCCTACCAAGCCCTGCGCGGGGACCTAGCCCTGCGCCAGGACAAGGCCGGCCGATGACGCCGGCCGTCTCCGTGGTGATTCCGTGCCTGGACGACGCAGGGCCGTTGGAAGCGTGCCTGGACTCGCTCGTCGGCCAGCTGGACCCGCCGTTCGAGGTTATCGTCGTGGACAATGGCTGCACCGATGACAGCGCGGAGGTCGCCCGGCGGTTCGGCGCCCGCATCGTTCACGAGCCGGTCCGCGGCATACCGGCGGCAGCCGCCGCCGGCTACGACACGGCCACTGGAGATGTCATCGCCCGCTGCGATGCCGATTCCGTCCTGCCGCCGGACTGGACGCGGCGCCTTGCCGCGGCGTTCGCGCTGGAGCCGGACCTTGACGCGTTGACCGGGCACGGAACGTTCTACGCCCTCCCCCGGCCCGCCGCCGTCGTGCTCTCCCAGCTTTACCTCGGCGCCTACCGGCTGGCGGCCGGCGCAGCGCTGGGACACCGTCCGCTCTTCGGCTCGAACATGGCGCTGCGGCGCTCCTGCTGGCTGGAGATCCGGGACCAGGTGCACCGCTCGGACCCGGAACTGCATGACGACCTGTGCCTGAGCTTCCACATCGGGCCGCTGCGGCGCGTCCGGTTCGACCGCGCCCTTGACGTGGGGATTTCACCGCGCGCCATTGCGTCGTGGCCGAACCTGGTGCGGAGGTTCCGGCGTGCCTTGCACACGCTGTCCGTACACTGGGCGCAGCAGCCTCCGGCGCAACGCTGGCAGTCGCGGCTTTCGGTCGGCCGGCGAAGTCCCGGCTGGCGACGTCCCGGCCGGCGAATCCAGATCGCAGATGGAAGGGGGCGCTCCTGATGGCGCAACGGGTCCTGGTGACGGGAGCGACCGGCTACATCGGCGGCCGGCTGGTGCCGCGGCTGCTGGAGGCCGGCTACGCGGTGCGCGTGCTGGTGCGGTCGCCGTCGAAAATCGAGGAAGTCCCCTGGCACGACGAGGTGGAGATCGCCACCGGTGACCTGGGCGATCCGGAAGCTGCCGCGCGGGCCTGCGCCGGCGTGGACACGTTTTTCTACCTGGTGCACTCGATGGGCTCGGGCGCCGGCTTCGAGCAACAGGAACTCCAGATGGCCCGCACCGTCGCGGAGGCCGCGGCCCGGGCCGGGGTGAGCCGGATCGTCTATCTGGGCGGCCTGCATCCCGAAGATGTGGAACTCTCCCGGCACATGCGCTCGCGCACCGCCGTCGGACGCGTGCTGCTGGAAGGCGCGGTGCCCGCGGTGGTGTTCCAGGCCGGCGTCGTGATCGGTTCCGGTTCCGCTTCGTTCGAGATGATCCGGCACCTGACCGAGAACCTGCCGGTGATGCCGGCGCCGAGCTGGGTGCGGCGCCGGATCGAGCCGATCGCCGTCCGCGACGTGCTGCACTACCTGGTGCACGCGCCGGAGCTGCCGGAGGGGCTGAACCGGACCTTCGACATCGGCTCGCGCGAGGTGCTGAGCTACGCGGGGATCATGTACGGGTATGCGCACGAGGCCGGCATTGCCCGCCGCCGGGTCTACTCGCTGCCGATCCCGGCGCCCAAGCTGGCCGGCTGGTGGGTTGCGCTGACTACCCCGATCCCGCACTCCATGGCGGTGCCGCTGGTCGAATCCCTCCAGCACGACGCCGTCGCCGCCGAGCACGACATCGACCGCTATATTCCGCCGCCGGAGGGCGGCCTGACCGGCTACCGCAAGGCGGTGGAGCTGGCGCTGGGCAAGCTCCGCAGCGACGACGTGGAGACCAGCTGGACCAACGCGTCGCATGGACCGCCGTCGGACCCGCTGCCGAGCGATCCGGAGTGGGCCGGCCGCACCGTCTACGTGGACGAGCGCACCCGGCACACTGATGTGGCGCCGGAGCACGTCTGGCGGGTGATCCAGGGGGTCGGCGCGGAGGACGGCTGGCACTCCTGGCCGGAAGCGTGGGCGGTCCGCGGCATCATGGACAAGCTGGCGGGCGGCGTCGGCCACACCCGCGGCCGCCGCAGCAGCCAGCGCCTGCGCGTGGGCGACGCCGTGGACTGGTGGCGGGTGGAAGCCCTGGAGGACTCGCCGGAGGGCAAGGTGCTGCGGCTGCACGCGGAGATGAAGATCCCCGGGCGGGCCTGGCTGGAGCTGTCCGCCCTGCCCGACGGCGCCGGGACCATCTACCGGCAGCGGGCGATCTACTTCCCCACCGGGCTCTCCGGCAAGCTGTACTGGTGGCTGGTGTGGCCGTTCCACGGGCTGATCTTCCCGGCCATGGCCCGCAACATCATTCAGCGCGCGGCGGCGTACCAGAGCAGCAGCATGGTGACGAAGAATCCGGTCACGTAGTTCAGCCAGAGGAACCGCTTCCAGCCGGCATTGCTGGCCTCCGCCCGGCTGCCCTCCACGGCACGGAACGGCCAGCAGTTCGCCAGGTAGGGCAGCGCCAGCAGGGCACCGAGCGCGCCAGGCCAGCCGGTGAAGAGCATCAGCACGCCTGCCAGTGCGTAGGCGGCGAGCGCGTACTTCACGGTCGCGGCGGCGCCAAGCACGGTCGCCACGGAAGCCACGCCGCCCTCCCGGTCCGCATTGATATCCTGCACCGCGCCGAAGGCCTGGCTGGCCATCCCCCACAGGAAGAACGCGCCAAGCACCGCCCACAGCCCGCCGGTGAAGTCGGCCCCGGCGAGCACCAGCCCGAACAGCGCCGGGCTGGTGAAGTGGAAGCTGGAAGTCATCGAATCCAGGAAGGGCTGCTCCTTGAACCGCAGCCCGGGCGCGCTGTAGGCGACCACCGCGAACAGGCTCAACGCCAGCACGGCCGCCGAGAGCCAGGTCCCCACCGCGAGCAAGAACGCCACGAACGGCAGCGGCAGCAGCACCGCCGCCAGCAGCGTGGTCCGGTGCAGCGAGCGGTCCAGCACGGCGCCCTCGGCTCCGCCCTTGCGCGGGTTGCGCACGTCCGATTCGTAGTCGAACACGTCGTTGATCCCGTACATCATGAGGTTGTACGGAACCAGGAAGAACAAGGTCCCGATGACCAGCGGCAGGTCCACGGCCTGCGCGGTAAGCAGGTAGGCCGCGGCGAACGGGTAGGCGGTGTTGACCCACGATACCGGGCGCGAGGACACCAGCAGGTTCCGCAGCACCGGGCGCGGCTTCAGGTCATTCGTCATGCGCATCCTTCCTCCGGCTGGATGTCCGCCCTGCCGGCAGCAGCGTCCACAGCGCCGGCAGCAGCAGGGCCGCGGCCAGCACGTAGGCGAAATCCTCCAGCGGGGCGAGCCCGATCCGCCAGCCCGAGATCTGCGCGTCGCGGTACGCGAACAGGCCGGAGGCGATCATGAGGTTGTCGAACACGGCCGTGAGCAGGCACAGCACCGCGAAGGTAATAACGACGGCGGTGCCCGCCTTCCGCGTCCGGCCGGTGGCCAAGGCAACGCCTGCCGCGGCAGCGACGAAGACGAGGTTGAGCAGCCAGTAGGTCATCGCCGCGCCGCCTCCTCGCGTCGGCCGGCCCGGGCGTCCGGCCGGAACGAGCCGGTGTCCAGCCGGCGCCGGACGAGCAGGTAGAGGTTCATCGTCAGGTAGCACAGGAAGGTCAGGAAGACAGCCTCCTCCAGCGGCAGCTCGGGGGCCAGCAGGATGCCGGTCATGAACTCCGTCTGCCCCCGGTAGAAGATGCCCAGTGCAATGCCGGCCAGGTCCCACGTGAGGAAGAAGGCCAGTCCGGCCAGCAGCACCACCGCGGCGCGCAGCGGGGCGGTCCGGAAGAACAGCCGCAGCCGCCAGTCCAGCACCGCCATCCCGGCGAGCGAGACCAGCAGCGCCGCCAAATAGAACAGCCCCGTCACCGCGCCGCCTTGACGTCGGCAGGAGAACCCTGCCCCGCTCCCCCGGAGGCCTCCAGCGGTTCCGGCAGCGCCGCCGTCGTAATGTCCCCGCGCAGGCGCTTGAGCAGGATCTCGGCGCTGATCAGGCACATCGGCAATCCGATGCCGGGAATCGTGGTGCCGCCCGCGTAGAACAGGCCCTCGACGCGGCGGCTCTTGTTGCTGCCGCGCAGGAAGGCGCTCTGCCGCAGGGTGTGCGCCGGGCCGAGGACGCCGCCGCGCCAGGAGTTGAAGTCGCGGGCGAAGTCCGCCGGGCCGACGGTGCGGCGGAGGCGGATGCGGCTGGCCAGGTCCGGGATGCCGGCCCAGTCGGCGATCTGCCCGATCACCGTGTCCGCGAGGCGCTCGACGCGCTCGCTGCCGGTACCTCCGACGCCGCCGGCGCCCAGCACGGGGTCGGCCGGGACAGGAACCAGCACAAACAGGTTCTCGTGCCCGGGCGGAGCGGCGCTTGGGTCCGTTGCGCTGGGCCGGCAGACGTAGATGGAGGCCGGCTCCGGGACCTTGGTCGGCCTGCCGAAGATCGCGGCGAAGTTGGCGTCCCAGTCCGCGGTGAACATGAGCGAGTGATGGGCCAGCTCCGGCAGGGCGCCCTCGACGCCGAGCATCAGCAAAACGGCGCCGGGGCCGGGCACGCGCCTCCGCCAGTACCGCTCCGGGTAGCTCTGCAGGTGTCGCGGCAGCAGCGCGGTCTCGGTGTGGTGCAGGTCTGCGGCGGAAACCACGGCGTCGGCGGCGAGGGTGTGCTCGGCTCCGGCGGCATCGCGGTAGCGGACGCCGAAGGCCCGGGCCTTGGTGCCGGAGCGTTCGGTCAGGATGGCGGTGGCCTCCACGCCGGTGATGATCCGGGCGCCATGGCCCTCGGCCAGGCCGGCGATGGCGCGGATGAGCCGGGTAAAGCCGCCCTGCGGGTAGAGCACCCCGTCGGCCAGGTCCAGGTGGCTCATCAGGTGGTACATGCTCGGTGCCAGCTTCGGCGCGGAGCCGAGGAACACGGCCGGGTAGCCGAGGATCTGGCGCAGCCGCGGGTCGCTGACGTGCCGGCCGGCCCAGGTATCGAGGGATTCGAGCAGCAGCCGGGCCAGCTTCGGCCCGCCGCGCAGCACCTCCGCGGTCAGCAGCGGCCGGACCGAGGCGAAGCTGGTGTAGAGGAAGTGGCGTTTGGCCAGCTCATAAGTCTTCCGTGCGGAGTCCAGGTAGGCGCCCAGCCGGTCCCCGGCGCCGGGTTCCAGCCGCTCGAAGAGCTCCTCGTTGAGCCGCCGTTCGCGCCGCACATCCACCGGCGCGCTGCCGTCCTCGAAGAATACCCGGTAGCCGGGGTCCAGCACCCGCAGGTCCAGCTGCTCGGCCGCTGTCGTGCCCAGCAGCCGGAAGAAGTGGTCGAACACCTCGGGCATCAGGTACCAGGACGGTCCGGTGTCGAAGCGGAAGCCGTCCTGCGCCCACTCTCCGGCCCGCCCGCCGACGGACTCCTGTTTCTCCAGCAGCGTCACGCGATAGCCGTCGCGGGCCAGCAAGGCGGCGGACGCCAAGCCGGCGATCCCGCCGCCGATCATGGTGATCCTGCTGCCCGGCGCCACCGCTCCGGCCGGTCCTGCCGGAGTCCGCCGCTTCACCGGTGGCTCCGCAGCAGGGCGGCCACGGGCGGCAGCTGCCGCAGCCGCTGGACCGGGGCGTGCAGGCCTGGCCGCGGATGGTCGACTCTGCGTCGCAGCAGCGGCCTTGGCAGCTGGCTGCACCAGACCTGCGCGACGAGCCGCAGCTTGGCCCGGTCCGGCACGCCGACCCGCCGCGTCAGAAGTTCCTGCGCAGGAGTGCGCCGCAGCCGGCGGGCCAGCTCGGCAAACAATGCGTGCACCGCTGCCACGGCCGTTTTGCTGCCGGCGGGCAGATCCGGAATGGCGGCCGCTGCGGCCGACAGGTCCGCCTCGATGCCGTCCAGCAGCTCGTGTTTCTGGGCTTCGCTGAAGCCGTCCACCGCCACGCCGGGAAAGTAGCTGCGGCCGAGGTCTTGGTAGTCGTCGGCCAGGTCGCGCAGGAAGTTCACTTTCTGGAATGCGGCACCGAGCCGCCGCGCCCCGGCATCCAGCCGCGCCACCCGCTCCTGAGCTACCGGCCGCCCGAGCAGGAACGCCCGCACGCACATCAGCCCGACAACCTCGGCGGAGCCGTACACGTACTCGTCGAAACTGGCGGTGCTGTGCGCCGAGCGGTCCAGATCCGTCCGCATTGAGGCGAAGAACGGCCTGATCAGTTCGGGACCGATCCCGGTGGCAGCTGCGGTCAGCCCGAAGGAGTGCACGACCAGGTTGGAGCTGTAGGCCCCGGCCGCCGCGTCCAGCGCCTCCCGCTCCAGCCGGTCAAGGCAGCGCCTGATGGCCTGCGGCTCCGAACCGCAGCCGGCACTGGCGCCGTCGACAATTTCATCCGCGATCCGCACCAGTGCATAAATGTTCTCCACGTGCCGCCGCACGGGTTTTTCCAGCAGTCGGGTCGCCAGCGAGAAGGAGCTGGAGTAGCGGCGGATGACGACGGCGGAGGCCTCCTGGGCAACGGACGCGTACAGTTCCGCTTGGGTTTTGTTGTCCATCACCGGCTCCTTTGCACCGCACGCTCGAGCAGGCCGTCGAGTTCGGCCAATAACGCCGCAGGCAGAGCTGCTTCCGCCAGTACCGCCCGGGCCCGGGCGGCGTAGCACTCCACCAGGTCTTCGACATAGCCGCGCGCGCCGCACTCCTCGAGGAGGTTCCGGGCACGGCGGACCTCTGCGGCCGACGGAGTTCCGCCGAGCAGACCGGCCAGCTCCTGCCATTCCGGGCAGAGCCGCGCATAGGCGATCAACGGGGTGCATTTGCCTTCCGCCAGGTCCCCCACGTTGGACTTGCCCGTCAGCTCCTCGTCGCCGAACATGCCGAGCAGGTCGTCGACCAGCTGGTACGCCGTCCCGATGTACCGTCCTGCCGTGCCGACGGCCTCCACCTCCCTCCCGGCGGCGCCGGCGAGCAGCGCCCCGGCGCGGAGCGGAGCTTCGAAGGAGTAGACCGCGGTCTTCAGCCGCGACATCTGCAGGACCTCCTGCAGCGAAGGCCGCCGCCCGGGCAGCGAAAACTCCACATCCAGTTGCTCGCCGCCGGCCGAGGCAAACACCGCTGCATCCAGTTCCTCCAGCAGACGCAGTCGCAGCTCCCCCGGCAGGTCGGAAGCCGCGACGAGCCGGTAGGCGCCCGTGAGGGCGAGGTCCCCGGCGATCACGGCGGCGGACTGCCCGCGATGGGCCGCTTCCTCCAGTGGAACGCCCCGTCCGGCGGCCCGGCTGCGGTAGGCGCCGGCCAGATTAGGCACGCCGCGCCGCTTGAAGTCCCGGTCGATCACATCGTCATGCAGGACCAGCGCGGTGTGGAGCAGTTCGAACGCCGCCGCCACCTCAGCGGCCTCCGCGGGATCCGGTCCACCCAGCC
This sequence comes from Arthrobacter crystallopoietes BAB-32, assembly GCF_000328305.2. GTDB lineage: Bacteria > Actinomycetota > Actinomycetes > Actinomycetales > Micrococcaceae > Crystallibacter > Crystallibacter crystallopoietes_A. Next base: position 9,434 of record NZ_ANPE02000241.1, read on the forward strand.
CGGCATAGGCCGACAGCACCAGCGCCGGCCGTAGCCGCTTCCCGCCATAGGTGGCTGCTTGCAGTGACTGCCAGAGCAGCGCGTAGTCCGGTGCCATGGCGTCGGCCCGCTTGAGCGCATCCTCGAAGTACTGCGCCAGCACGCTGTCCACGAGCGGCACCCCGCCGGACTCGGTCCCCCGGTCTGTTGCAGGGTACTGTCGAGCGATAGGGATCGTCATGGGTAATAGTAAACATGATTATTTCTCGGTAATCGAGAGAATTTCGGTGGGCGGCAGGGATGGAGCGCGCAGTGGAACTGGTAGTACTGGCCAATAACGACGGCGGCCGCATCGGCACCGCGGACAAGGCCACCGTGCACCATGCGGAGACTCCGCTGCATCTGGCCTTCTCCTGCCACCTGTTCAACAGCCAGGGCGAGTACCTGGCGACCCGGCGGGCGCTGTCCAAGAAAACCTGGCCGGGCGTGTGGACCAACTCCTTCTGCGGCCATCCCGGCCCCGACGAGGAGACGGCCGACGCGGTCCTCCGGCGGGCGCCGCAGGAACTCGGGACCGAGGTGGCGGACCTGCAGCTGGTCCTGCCCGACTTCCGCTACCGGGCCACGGATGCCAGCGGCATCGTGGAGCACGAGATCTGCCCGGTCTACGTAGCCCGCCTGCAGACCGATCCGGACCCCGAGCCGTCGGAAGTCGCCGAATGGAAGTGGGTACCGCCGTCGTTATTGCTGCAGGCGGTCACCGCCACCCCCTGGGCCTTCAGTCCCTGGCTGGCGCTTCAGCTGCCGCTGCTGGCCGAGGCATCTCCCGACCTCTTCGCGGACTGAGCCAGCGCCTTCTCGCGTGCGCGGACAAGGGCGTCGCGCAGTTCTTCCATGAACGTCGACAGCAGCTCGATCTCCTCGGGGCTGCGCCTGGCGACGACGCCCAGCAGCTCTTCGACCATCGGCGTGAAGATTTCCGACCCGCGCAGTCTGGCGCTGTCCGTGACCTCCAGCTGGACCTGCCGCCGGTCCGGACCGCTGCGGCTGCGGACCATATGGCCGACCTTGCTCAGCCGGTCCACCAGTGCAGTGGTCGCGGCGGAGCTCAGGGACAGCTGGCCGCCCAGCACGCCCGGGGTGATCGAACGGCCCTCGCGCTGCGCGTCAATCACGGCGGTGAGCGCATTGAGGTCCGTGCGGTGCATACCGTACTTGTGGCCCAGTGCCTCGATGTAGCGGTCCGTCTCCGTGGTGAAGCCCTGCAGCAGCAGCATCAGCTCCCGGCCGCGGTAGTCGCTTCCCGGCGGCAGGCCGGGCTCGAATTCGGCCTGGGAACCACCGCCCGGCGCAGGCTTTGCCGTGGCCGCGTGGGAACGAGCAGATGAACTGGGCATAGTGATTATCTTAATCCCCGCCCGGCAGCCTCATGCCGCTGGCCGGATCGCGGCGTAGAGCAGCACGTCCTTGCGTTCGCCGCCGATCTCCTGGTGGCTGCGCAGCAACCCTTCACGCTCGTAGCCGGCGGCCTCCGCGGTATGGATGGACGCTTCGTTCCACGGTTCGATGTAGAGCTCCACCCGGTGCAGCAAGGGCAGTGTCCAGGCGAACTTCGTCAGCGCGATCAGCGCTGCAGCCGCCACCCCCTGGCCGCGGGCCGACGGCGCCACCAGGTAGCCCGCCGTCGCACGCCCCGTCTCGACCGCCTTCAGCCACAGGCCGATCTGGCCCAGCGCCTGGTCCGTGGCGGCGTCGGCGATCGCGAAGGAGTAGCCCATGCCCTGCGCGAAGCGGCCGTTCTGTCGCAGGATCCAGTCCGTGCCTTCCTCTTCCGTGGCCGCCGGCGGCACGGTGCTGATCTGCGGAACGTAGGGGTCGCGGGAGAGCTCGGCGACGACGGCGGCATCCGAATCGCGGAACGGCCGCAGCACCACTGGACCGTGCGACGGCGGCGTCGCAGGCCATTGCAGCGGCAGCTCCACGTCCATGCCAGCGATTCTGCCACGCAAGCCGACCGGGGCAACCGGATTGGCCAAGTTCGGCCGGAAACCACGATTGGTTGGGCGGGCGGGCCTGCCGGTGCGAGCCCCGTAGTCAGCCCGCGAACATTGGGCTGATCTGGGTGACGAGCAGGTCCCAGAGCTGGCCCGACGGCAGCGGAGACAGGCCGGCGCCGCCGTCCGTGGAGCCGTAGCGGTAGAAGCCGGCCGCTCCGGCGTTGATGAGGCCGGCTTTGAAGCCACCAGGCTCAAGGACGAGCTGGTAGACCACCCAGGGTTCGTGCCAGGCGCGGAGGAACCGGGCGTCGGCGCCTTCCGGCGCGGGCGCCGCAGGGTCCCGGAACCGGGCTTCGAGCATCTCCACCGGCAGGACGTCGGGCGTACCAAAGATGGACCAGGCCGGCGCGAGGCCCATCCACCGCCCGACCAACCCGGGAACTGCGTCGGCGGGGACATGGTCGAGCTGGACGTTGCCGTCCGCACCTATGGTGCGGACGCCGTCGTCGTTAGGGTCCATCAGCCGGTGGTAGGACGGACCTGCTGCCACCGTGGCGCCTTCGGGCGAGAGCCACAGCAGCAGGCGGGAGTTGCGGCCGCCGCCGGCGGCGTGGAGCTGGACCAGGCCGGTTCGCTGGCGCATCGGGGCCACCAGGACCTGGCCTTCGCGGGTGAGCTTGCCGGACTTCGTGGCAAGGCCGGCCTGCATCAGCTGCTGGAGTTCGGCCTGCTTTCCGCGGACACCGAAGCGGCCCAGCAGGCTGCCGCCGGCGAGGTCGTCCAGCAGCTGCAGCGCGGCATTGTCGATCCACGGTCCCGCCGACTGATAGGGCTGCCTGGCGGCGATGCCGGAGAGCAGCTCGAGCTCCTCGCCCGTAATCTCCAGGGCCCACTCGTCGAGGCGCGGTTCTTTGGCCGGGAAGATGCTCATGCCGCCACCTCCGCGGGCCGGATGGTGCGGGCGATGTAGCCGAAGAGCGGCTCGAGGCTGTAGTACTGCCGGACGCCGCAGCTGAAGGTGAAGTCCACCGCCTGGCCGCCGATCCGGAACAGGTACTTCTCCACGTTGATGGTGCTGCCGGAGGCTGTGTAGGTGAACCCGATACGCCGTGCAGGAACGGGGTCGACGCCCCAGAGGTCGCAGGCGATGAGGTAGGAGCCGGTGTGGGCCGCCAGCACGGTGGCCATAGCGCGAGTGGACAGGCGCTGGATGGACATGTCCGTGGCTTCGCTCGTGATCACGAGGTTCGGGCGGAAGCCCTCGACCTTGCCTTCCGGCCAGGCCAGCACCAGGTCGGCTTCCGGTTGGTCGACGCGCTGCCATTCGGACGGATAGCTGAAGCCGAGGCCGGCGACCTGCGCCGGCGAGTAGCCCTCGGGGGTGGTGCTCATGGAGTCCTCTTGTCCGTGCTGTCGCGCCTGAAGGGGCTGAACTCGGTCCGGTCGCTTCCCCGGGCCTCCCAATCCTTGAGCCAGCGCGGCTTGAGGAAGGCGGGCATCCAGAAGAAGCTCAACACCAGCAGCACCATGCACACGGTCATGACGAGCCCCAGCAGGATGCCGGGCAGGGAGTAGCCGGATTCCAGCAGCCAGGTGACCGGTTGGGACAGGAGGATAGCGGCGCCGAAGTAAAGCGCGCCGAGGCCCAAATAGCCGCCGCGCAGCGTCCAACCGCGCGCTGCTCCACGGTAGGCGTTGATGCCATACACAAGCAGCGCCGCCCCGAAGACCAGGATGGCTGCTAGTCCCATAGTGAATTCCACACATCTCCTACGGCATCTCCGACGTCCATGATGGCCTCGCCGACCATTTCTCCGGCCTGGCTGCCGACGAAGCCGCCGATAGCACCGCCAACGATACCGCCGACGACGGCGCCCACCGGTCCGCCGGCCATCCCGATGGTGGCGCCCCACTGTGCACCGATGGCCGCCCCGGCCCAGCCGCCGGCCGCAGAGGAGCCGCCAACGACGGCGGCATTGGTCACCGCGCTGCGCTGGCGTTGGGACTCGGACCATTCCGGATGCTCGGCGAGGTCCTCGTTGTATTGGTCGCCGTAGGCACCATAGATTGCCAGGCCGACGCCCGCGACGCCGAGGGCCTTGCTGCCCGCGCGCAGGTGGGACGGCAGCGTGGGGATCGATGCTGCACTGGGACGTACGCTGCCGCCCAGCTGCTCCGGGTGGATGAGGCCGCTCGGCGGATGCAGGACCCCGTTCAGCTGGTAGGCATAGCGGGCGGTGCCGTACTGGGGCATGCCCGAATGCCAGATGCCCCATGCATCGGCCGCTTCCTGGGCAATGCTGCGGTAGTACGGGGTCAGCTTGGTGTTCTCCGGGATGCTGTACAGAACGCCGCTGTAGTCGAGCCCGTTCGAAAGGTTCGAGACGTCGTCGAGCGGCTGGTGGGCCAGGCCGTTGATCCGGTCCGCGTACCGGTAGACCAGGTCCGCGTACGACATGGCCAGCTCCGAGGTCCGGCCCGTCAGGTTGAAGTAGGTTGTCTCCTCCCTCACCTGGTCCGTGTAGGTCCTGGCGTTGTTGACCGCAATCTCGGCCTGCAGCGCATCCCTGGTTCCGACCAGCCCCCGGACTTCACTGGCGAATTCCCGCAGCGCCGCGGCGACAAGCTCCGCGCCGTCCCCGACATCGGCAGTCCGGGTTGCCACGCGGTCCAAGGCGGAATGGACCACGCCTTGTTCCGGAGCCCGGTAGGTCCCGGACAGCCCGGCCCAGCTCGCCTTCGCCGACTGCCCGGCTTCCTGGATGTCGCGGCCTGCAGCCGCAGCGTCATCCGCGGCGGAGTCGATCAGGTCGGGGTCGGCCCAGTCCTGCAGCGCGCTGTCGTCGACGTACATCAGAAATCCGCGCTGACGCCGGAAAACTGCTGGGCGTTCGCGGCCATCTCGAGGTCGCCCGCTGCATAGGCACTGATGGCATCGCGGGTTCCTGCAGCGGCGTTCTCCGCCCGGGTGAGGGCCGACTGCGTCGCCCCGGTGAGCCGCGCGGCCGCCTCGAGGACGG
>NZ_ANPE02000240.1 GCF_000328305.2 Arthrobacter crystallopoietes BAB-32
GGCGTCCCGCTGCGGCGGCCCCGGCGCCCGGCGCGCTGCTCGAGGTGGACAACCTGACGGTCACTGCCCCGAACGGCAAGGTGCTGGTGGACGGCGTATCGTTCAGCATTCAGCGTGGCCAGGTCGTCGGACTCGTGGGCGAATCAGGTTCAGGTAAATCCATGACTGCGATGACCGTGGCTGGCCTTCTGCCCGAAGGCGTGACCGCCGCGGCCCACACGCTCCGGCTGGACAAGCTGGACCTGTTGGCCCGCAATGACCCGAAAGTGCTGGCAGGGAGCATCGGGCTGGTGTACCAGGACCCGGGGACCACGTTCAATCCCGCGCTGCGGATGGGCCCGCAGCTGACCGAGGTCCAGCGGGTCCATTTGGGCCGCAAGCGCCGGAGCGCGGACCGTGAGATGGTGACGGCGTTGGCCGGGATGTCGATCCGCAACCCGGAGTTGAGGATGGCCCAGCACCCACACGAACTCTCCGGCGGTATGCTCCAGCGGTCGATGATCGCCTCGTCGACCATCGCCGGGCCGAAGCTGCTGATCGCCGACGAGCCCACCACCGCGCTCGACGTGACGGTGCAGGCCGAGGTGCTGCGGAAGTTCCGCAAGGTGAACCGCGAACGCGGCACCGCCCTGCTGTTCATCTCGCATGACATCGGTGTGGTGCAGGAACTCTGCGACGAGGTCCTGGTCATGAACGGAGGCCGCATTCTCGAGCGGCTGACCGGACGCCAACTCAAGGAAGGCCAGGCATCCCACCCATATACCCAGGCGCTGCTGGCGGCCACCCCGAGCATGACCGGGGAGCGCAGGGAACTGGTCGGCGCGCGCTGGAGCCCGACGGACACAGACCAGGACGGAGTGGAGCAATGAAAGGAACGACGACGATGGACAGCATCTCCCTTTCCACAGTGGCTGGAGTGCAGGCCTGCGGCGGAACCGCGGCCGCCCCGCTGCTCGAGGTCGACGACGTCGTGGTCGAACTCGGCTCGGGCGCCGCCCGGGCGCGGATCCTGAACCATGTCAGCCTCACCGTGCGCCGCGGACAGACCTTGGGGCTGGTGGGCGAGTCCGGCTCCGGGAAATCCACGCTGGCCAAGACCCTGGTCGGTAATCTGGTGCCCGCCAGCGGGACGATCCGCTTCGACGGTAGGGATACGAAAGGGCTGAAGGGAACCAGGTTGCGAACGCTGCGCCGACAGGTTCAGCTGATTCCCCAGGATCCGTACTCGTCATTGAACCCGCGGCGGACCATCGGACAGGCGCTCGCCGAGGCCATTGATCCGCGCGGCGGCAATCCCCGGCGCCACTCGCGGGATATCGCCGAGTGGCTGGAGCGCGTCTCGTTGCCGGCCGAGGCCGCTACGCGCTACCCGCATGAGTTCTCCGGCGGCCAGCGGCAACGCATCGCCATCGCGCGGGCGCTGGCCGTCCGGCCGGAGCTCATCATCGCCGACGAAATCACCTCTGCGCTGGACCTGACCACCCAGGCGGACATCCTCAACCTCCTGGCCAAGCTGCGCCGCGACCTGGAGACTGACGATGCTGTTCATCTCGCACAACCTTGCAGTGGTCCGCCACGTCAGCGACGAAGTCGCGGTGCTCTACCACGGCGACTTGGTTGAGTCGGGTCGTATGGAGCAGATCTACTCCTCTCCGTCGCATGCCTACACCCGGAAGCTGCTGGACTCTGTGCCCGGCGGACCCGGCTTCAACATCGACGGCGACGTCCTCGGGAGCGCCACACCTGAGTAGGCACCCAGGCGGGTGGCCCGGAAACCAGGCCACCCGCCGTCGTACTGGGAGGGGGAGGGGTGCGAGGTGCGGGTCAGGACGCCCGGACGGTGAAGGGCGCGGTGATGATGCGGCCGTCGGCGAGGCAGAACTGGCCCCACAGGCGGTAGAGCCCGGGCTCGTCGAAGTGCGCGTGGACGTCCAGTTCGGGTCCGAACCTCTGCCCGGGGAGGGCGAAGACGGGGTTGCCGCTGGCGTCCTCGACGTCGGCGTGCTCGTGGGCAAAATCGGTGCCGCCGTCGCCCATGATCACGACGTGGCCGGCGGCAGCGAGGTAGGGCTGGAGGTTGTCGAGCGGTCGGCCGGTGGCGGCGTCGGTGAAGCTGAAGGCGAGCTCGCTGGTGCGGCCCGCGGCAGCCTCGCCGTCGAGCCTGATGCGGACGCCGTCGACCACCTGCTCCCGCGGCGTGGGGACCAGGCCCGCCGCGGCCGGAACCGGTCCGCCGATGGCGAGCTGCTGGGCGTGGTGGATGTCCGCCATGTCGCCCTGCCGCCTGAACTCGGTGTTGACCAGGTAGGTGCCGCCGGTGGGGAAGACGGCGTCGACGGCGAGCTGGCCCGGCCGGCCCGTGGGCTCGGGGTGCAGATGCGCGAAGGTTCCAAGGTCCGCGCGCGTGATGATCAGGTGCATCCAGACTTCGTGGCTGCGCCCGAGGTCCTCGAGCGGTGCGCCGGTTTCCGCGTCGGCCAGGCTGATGAGCAGCCGCGCGGGCTCGCCGGGGCGCACGTGGGCCGGGACGTCGATCCGCACGGAGACGCCGGCATCGTCGGCCGGGGTGGGCGGGACGTCGGTGGTCATCATGGTGCTCATGGCAGGCCGCATGGGCATCCCGGTGGACTGGGTCCAGGCGAGCACGCCGTTCATGCCACGCTGGGCGGCATCGGTGTGGCTGAGCAGGGTCAGGGCAGTGCCGACGGCGAGGGAGACGGCGGCGACGCCGGCCAGGTACGCGTAGTGGCTCATCCGGGTGCGCAGCGGCGGGCGCAGGATCTCCTCGACGCCGGCCGGGCGGCGGAAGCGGCGCAGGCGCAGGGCGTTGCTGACCACGCTGACCGAGCTCATCGCCATGGCGGCGGAGGCGAGGATGGGATCCAGCAGCACGCCGGCGAAGTACAGTGCGCCGGCGGCGACGGGGATGAGCAGGATGTTGTAGGCGAACGCCCAGAACAGGCCCTGCTTGATGGTGGCGACCGTGCGCCGGGACAGCGCGATGGCGGAGACGATGCCGCGCAGGTCTCCGCCGACCAGGGTGATGTCCGAGGCGGCGATGGCGACGTCGGTGCCGGTGCCAATGGCAATGCCGAGGTCGGCCTGCGCCAGCGCGGGCGCGTCGTTGATGCCGTCCCCGGCCATCGCCACCACGTGCCCGTCCTGCTGCAGGGCGCGGATGCGCTCGGCCTTGTCCGCCGGAAGCACCTCGGCCATCACATGCTCAATGCCGACGGCGCGGGCCACGGACGCGGCGGTGGCGGCGTTGTCCCCGGTGAGCATCCAGACCTCGGCGCCGAGGGCCTTCAGCTGCGCGATGGCCTCGGCGGATTCGGGGCGGATGGTGTCCGCGACGGTGAGCAGCGCGGCGGCCTGGAGGTCGACGGCGGTGAACAGGGGCGTCTGCCCGGCACCGGCGGCTTCGCGGGCTGCTGCGGCCAGTCGGGAGGTGTCCACGCCGTGGGCGTCCATGAGCGCCTGGTTGCCGATCAGCATCCGGCGGCCATCCACGGTGGCGTCGATGCCGTGGCCAGGCAGCGCTTCGAACCGCTGCACCACCGGCAGGTCCAGGGCGCGCTCGCGGGCGGCGGCGGCGATCGCTTCGCCCACGGGGTGCTCGCTGCCGGTTTCGGCGGGGGCTGCGAGGGCCAGGATCCGGTCCGCGTCCCACGAACCGAGCGGCGTAACGGCGGAGAGGCCCGGCTTGCCCGTGGTGATGGTGCCGGTCTTGTCCAGCACGACGGCGGTCAGCCGGCGGGCCTGTTCCAGCGCCTCCCCATTGCCGATCAGGATGCCGAGCTCGGCGGCCTTGCCGGTCCCGACCAGCACCGCCGTCGGGGTGGCCAGGCCGAGGGCGCAGGGGCAGGCGATGATCAGCACCGCGATGGCGGTTCCGATGGCCAGCGTCAGCCGGCCGGTCTCCTGGCCGAACAGCGCCCAGCCGGCGAACGTGGCGGCGGCGATGACCAGCACGGCGACGGCACCGAGCGAGGCGCCGGCGGTGACGCCCAGGATGTCCGGGCTCGCCAGCGGGTTGCGGGCGACGGTCTGGGTGAGCGCGCCGGCGGCGGCGAGGCAGGCTCCGGCCACCACGGCGGCGGCCATTCGCGGCGCGCGGAACTCCGTCACGGCCAGGTGGATCTTCGAATCGGACTCGTCGCCGAAGAGCGCCGCCAGCACCTGGCCGTACGGCAGGACGGTGCCGCCGTGCGCCAGGTGCAGCGCCATCGCGGCGACCAGCAGGACGGCCAGCACCGCGCCGACGGCCAGGCCGCGCGGCTGGATCCGGATGGACACTGGGCCGGCCTGCAGCGCGCGGACCGAGCGGAAGGACGGCCGCCGATCGGCGGCGCCAGCCGAGCGGAAGGACGGCCCCCGATCGGCAGCGCCAGCCGAGCGGACGGACGCTTGCCGCCGCGGACGGAAGGAAACGCTCATACCGTCACCAGCCGCCGTCGTCGTGCCAAATAGACAAAGAAGGGCGCACCGACAATCGCCAGGACCACGCCCACGGACAGCTCGCCGGGCCGGGCGATGACGCGGCCGGCCGTATCAGCCAGCAGGAGCAGCGCCGCCCCGGCCACCGCGGAGGCCGGCACCAGCCAGCGGTAGTCCGCGCCGACCAGCGCGCGGGCCAGATGCGGCACCAGCAGCCCGGCGAACGCGATCGGCCCGGCCATTGTCACCGCGGAGCCGGCCAGCAGGGTGATCGCGGCGATCCCGCTGCAGCGCGCGCCCAGCACCGAGATGCCGAGCGACCGCGCCGTGTCCTCGCCGAGGGCCAGCGCGTTCAGCGCGGAGATGTTCAGCAGCGCGAGCACCAGCCCGGCCAGCAGGAACGGCCAGAGCGCGGGCAGCACATCGGTCCGCATGGCGAGGGAGCCGACCTGCCAGAAGCGCAGCGTGTCCAGCGCGGCCTCGTTCAGCAGCGCGATCCCGGTGACCGCGCCGCTGCACAGGGCGCTGACCGCGGCGCCGGCCAGGACCAGCGTGACCGGCGTGGAGCCATGCCGCGAGGCCGAGCCGACCAGGAAGACGAAGATGCTCGCCCCCAGTGCGCCGCCGAAGGCCAGCATCGCCTGGGCCAGCGGCAACACCTGCCCGGCCACCGCCGTGACCGCTACGATCGCCAACGCCGCGCCCTGGTTGATGCCGAGTAACCCCGGATCTGCCACCGCATTGCGGGTGTGCCCCTGCGTTACCGTGCCCGCCACGCCCAGGCAGATGCCGGCGGCGATGCCGGTCAGCGTGCGCGGCCAGCGCAGTTCGCGGATCGTCACGTCCATCGTGGTGCCCGTCGGAGTGAACAGCGCGTGCCAGGCGTCCGCGAGCGACGACGGCTGGCTGCCCACGCACACGCTCGCCACCACTGCCACGGCGAGCAGCAGCGCCAGGGCAGCCAGCCGGGACTTGCGCCGGACACGTCCGACGCCGGGAGCTGGGCCTGGTGCGGCCGTTGCGGCAGGCGGGGCTACCGGTGAGGGAATGGTTTTCACACGTGTGCTTCTATTACGTCAGGTTTGTGGTGCGTATTTCGGGACAACTGCTACAGTCTACGACGGATCCAAGCTAAGGCTAACCTTAGTGTCAGTCATCACCCGTTCACCGTTCGAGAGAGACACCGTGAAATCACGCACCCTGAGCAAGTTGTGGGCCGTCGCGGCCGGCGCAGCCTTGCTGGCCACGTCCGCCTGCGGGGCCCCTGCGGCCACCGGCGAAGAAGCCGAGACCCCCGCCGCCGGCAGCGGCTTCCCGCTGACCATCGAGCACGCCATGGGCTCGACCACCATTGAAGAGCAGCCCCAGCGCGTCGTCGCCCTGGACCCGAGCTACATGGATGCGGCCCTGCTGCTGGAGGCCGACCTCGCCGGCTACGTCCAGTACCGCCAGGACCCGGACAAGCCGTTTGCCGAGTACCTGGGCGATGTGGAAGCCGCCACCGCGGAGTCGGTCAACGTCGGCACCTTGGCAGAACCGAACCTGGAGAAGATCCTCGAGCTGGAGCCGGACCTGATTGTCTCCGCGCAGGTCCGCCACGAGGCCCTCTACGACCAGCTGTCGAAGATCGCGCCGACCATCTTCTCGGTCAGCACCGGCCCGACCTGGAAGGAAAACGTGTCCTTCCTCGGCGAGGCGCTGGGCAAGAAGGAAAAGGCCGACGAACTCGTGGCCGCCTACGAGGAGCGCGCCAAGGCCGTGGGCGAGGAAATCCTGGCCAAGGACCCGGAGGCAACCTACTCGCTGGTCCGCTTCGCCGGCGAAGACACCGCGCGGCTGTACTCCTCGAACTCCTTCATCGGGGAGATCATGGCGGACATGGGCATCCCGCGGCCCGAGGGCGCCCCGGACACCACCGAAGAGATCTTCGTTCCGCTCTCCGCCGAGCAGATCCTCAAGGGCGACGCCTCGCTGGTCATGGTCAGCGCGTGGACCCCGCCGGGTGCCGAAGGTGATGCCTCCCGGGCCCAGCAGGAGAAGTTCGAGTCCAACCCGCTCTGGAAGCGGCTGCAGGGTGACGTGATCCATGTCGACGACGAAACTTTCGTCGCGTCGGTCAGCATCCAGGGCGCGCACGCCGTCATCACCGATCTGGCCGAGCACTACGGCGTCGACCCGCACCTGCCGTAGGACTGTCACTGCGCAGACAAGTAGCTGCGTCAGTCGAAGGAAGGGCCGGGCCTGCCGCTGAATCCCAGTGGCACGGCCCGGCCCTTGGCATGTGCGGAAAGGGGAGCCCTGCAGGTGCCAAGCTCTCCCAATTAATTGCAAAGCCTGCTTACTATGTAGGTGACACGTCGTCTCGTGCCACCGAGCCAGGCCCAGCCGGGACCGGCAATCATAGATGGGGAGAATCGCCATGAGCGCATCAGACCGTATTGAAACCCGTGGAACCGGCCGAACGAATGTGCAGAAGGCGGCACTGGCAGTAGGCGCAGTCTTCCTGCTGGTAGGCATCCTGGGATTCATTCCTGGCATTACAACCAACTACGACCAATTGGCCGGCGCCGGACATGAATCGGAAGCCATGCTACTGGGAATATTCCAGGTCTCCATCCTCCACAACATCGTCCATCTGCTGTTCGGTATCGCCGGCATCGCCTTGGCGCGAAGCATTTCCGGCGCCCGCAACTACCTTGTATGGGGCGGCGCGGTTTATCTCGTCCTGTGGCTGTACGGGCTCTGGATCGACAAGGAGGGCGCTGCCAACTTCGTCCCGGTCAATACCGCCGACGACTGGCTGCACTTTGTCCTCGGTGCGGCGATGATCGCTCTTGGTGTGCTGCTGACCCGCAGCCGCACCCGGACAGGACGCGTTTAGCACCGCCCGTGCGGCGGCAGGGGGAGCGCAGATTCCGGTGTGCCCGGCCAGAGGAATTTCGGTCGCCAGGGTCCTGACGGGAGTGCCCGCCGGGACCCTGGTTTACCTGCCCTGACCGCGCGCGGGTGATCGTCAGTTCTCCTCATTCGGATACGGCGCACCTGCCGCCAATCCGTAAGCGGCATACGCCGACCCAGCTGATCTTGCCATTGCGCCACCCAAGACTGCAGCCCTAGGTAATGTGAGGTACAGGAGCGATGGACGTAGCCGCTGCCGCCGGACAGCAACCACTAGAGGATGGAAGGTGTGCATGGAGCTGACCCCAGCACAGTACCCGCACCCGACACACGTCGTCGTTCATCTGAGCGATACGCACCTGGTTGCCGGTACAACTCTGTATGGGTCAGTGGACAGCCAGGCAAGGCTGGTGCAAATTCTCGATGAGCTTGAAGGTTCAGGGGTCCGTCCCGATGTCATCGCGGTAACCGGCGACCTCACGGACAAGGGTGATCCACTGGCGTATGAGAAGCTGCGGGAGATGGTTGAGCCTGTCGCAGTCCGGCTCGGGGCCGAACTCATTTGGGTTATGGGCAATCATGACAAGCGGGAGCACTTCCGGCAGGTGATGCTGGACGAGCCACCGGATGACAGGCCGGTAGACCGGACCTACTGGGTCGGGGATCTGCGGGTGATTGCGCTTGATACGTCGGTGCCGGGCTTCCACCACGGAGAGATCAGCCCGAAGCAGCTCGACTGGTTGGCGGAGGAGCTGCGGACGCCGGCGAAGGACGGAACCGTGCTGGCCATTCACCATCCGCCGGTACCGAGTATCCAGGAACTGGCCGTCCTGACCGAACTACGCGACCAGCAGGAACTTGAGAATGTGGTCAAAGGCAGCGACGTCCGGGTCATCCTGGCCGGCCACCTGCACTACCCGGCGTCTGGGTCCTTCGCTGGCGTACCCGTGTCTGTTGCTCCCGCAACCAGCTACACCCAGGACCTCAATACCAGTACCGGAGTCCGCGGGCGCGACGGCGGGCAAGGCTACAGCCTGGTCCACCTCTACGAGGACACTCTTCTCATCTCCGTGGTGACAACAGGCAGGTATTCGACAGTAGGACGGCCGATCACCGGCGAGGAAAGCGCCAAGCTGCTGGACGCTGCCGGCATTTACATCCCCGAACCTGCTGAGGGCAATGGGCCTGGCCCGGATACGGGTGCTGCCTAGGGCAGGTGGCGGCGGAGTTCATTCGCCAACAGTTTGCCCACGACCTCCTGCCGGTAACGCTGCCGGATCACTTCACGTGCGTTGTGGCGCAGGGTAGCGAGGTCGGCGCCGTTGTTCACGGCTCTGCGGAGGCAGTGCCGGAGGCTTTCCACCGACGGTTCCGCCCACTGCTGTCCGCGGAATTCGGGCCACTCGCGAACGGCAGTCTCTGGGACATCGGCCAGGTCGAAATCGATGAGCAGCGAGTTGCTGCTGTCCATGAAGTCCAGTTGTCCGCCCCATCCGGTGCCGATTGCGAGCAGGCCGCAGGCCATCGCTTCCATGAACGGACGCCCCCACGCTTCGCCCCGCGTGGGCAGGACGAAAGCGTGGGCTTCGGCGTAGAGCCGGCGCAAGGCAGGGGGCTGGAGGGCTTCCTCAAGCAGGCGCACTCGCGGCGGGTTGCGGAATTTCGATTGGATGGCCGCGACGGTAGTGGGAATGTTGCAGTCTTCCGGGACAAGGGGGTCGGCGCGGATAAGGAGCTCAACATCATCGTCGGCGGTGAACTCCTGGCAGTAGGCCTCCAGCAGCACGTCCCAGCCTTTACGGTACTGCCACTTGAAGACGGAGAGGAACCTGAACGTTCCGGTTCGGGGATAGGGAGGGGACCGGGTTTCCAGCCACCGATCTTCGATGGCCTCGGGAAGGACCCGGACCTTGGCTGCCGGCACTCCGCCGGCGGCAAGGGCGGCGGCGTTGAAATGGGATGGCACCCAGATTTCGTCGACTTTCCCGGCGCGGTTAAGCCAGTCGGGTGGGACCGATGCCGTCTCGAACACTGCGCGCCAGATCCTGGGGCTCTTTGGAAGATCCGCCCAGCCATGGTCGTGCCACAGGACATGCAGCACCGTAACGTCGGGCTTCCTAAGACAGTTGGGCGTGTCGGGCACGGGCATGGGGCGATGCCCCGGGCCTACGGACACCCGGTGGACATGGAATCCCTCAGCCTGCAAGCCGTCGATGTAGCTGCGGGCTTCGATCGCCAGCCCGCTCTGTGTGTCGAAACGGCCGCGCCATTCAACACAACCCTGAGACCTGACCAACCGTCGGTCCTTCCGTCAGGAGGCCGGCCGGAAACGAGGTCCGTAGGGAAGCGATCCGCCGGGCCGGTCCCGCCGCCGTTCAGTCTGTGGTCTCGGCCGGAGGTGCCTCTTCGAGGTACCGCTCGCCGTGGCCGCCGTCGCGCACCGTGAAGTTGTCTTCAATGTATTCGATGGCTGCCGCATCGACCGGACCGGGCGGGGTAACCGGATCATCCAGGACGGTTCGGTCCGCGTCGCCGTAGACCTGCGCCAGGCCCTTCGCATCCGGGGTCACTTCACCCTCGTTGAGCACTTCCTGGTCCCGTGTCACGCGGCCGGAGCCGTCGGCGTTGTCTTTCCGTTCCTGGTTCATGGTTCCTCCTCTGCGGCATTTGCGCCGTCTTCCCAGCTAAGCACCAATGCCGGATGCGCGGAACAGACTAGGGAAAGTCCGCCCCCTCGTCAGCCCTCGCCGGGGCCTTTGCCGGTCTTGTTCTTCCCGGCTTGGTCCTGCGCGGCCTTGAGTTCCCGGTGCAGCGCGGCGTTGTCCTCCTCCAGCTGCAGCACCTTGCCTACCCCAGCCAGGTTCAGCCCGTCCTCCACGAGCTCGCCGATCCGCCGCATCCGGTTGACGTCGTTCTGGCTGTAGCGCCGGGTGCCGCCTTCCGTTCGGGCCGGCTCGACCAACCCCTTGCGTTCATACAGCCGCAGCGTCTGCTCGCCCACGCCGACCAGATCCGCGGCCACGGAGATCGCGTATACGCCCTGATCAGAGGTGTCCCGCCGCTCTTTATCTGCTGCCACTTTTCCTCCAAAAACCTCTTGCAAACATGATACACATGAGTCATAATTTCTGTGTCGGAAGACATAGGTAATCTTCCGGCCATAGTGCAAGAAGAACTGAAGGAGGCAGTCATGTTGATGAGAACCGATCCATTCCGTGAGCTGGACCGCCTGACCCAGCAGGTCTTCGGAACACAGGGTCGCCCGGCGGCTATGCCCATGGATGCGTGGCGCGAAGGTGACGAGTTCGTCGTCGAACTCGACCTGCCGGGTGTGGATCCCGGGACAATCGACCTGGACGTCGAGCGCAATGTCCTGACCGTCGGCGCCGAGCGCAAGTCCCGCATCGAGGACCGCGAGGAAGTCCTTGCGGCCGAGCGGCCCGCAGGCCGGTTCAGCCGCCAGCTGATCCTGGGCGACACCCTCGACACGGACGCGGTCACGGCAAATTACGACGCTGGCGTGCTGGTTTTGCGGATCCCCATCCGTGAGCAAGCCAAGCCACGCAAGATCGAAATCACCAGCAGCGATACCAGGCAGCAGATCAACGCATGATCTGCCGATGAGCGCACAAGCCGGCGGCTCCCGCCACAGTGCGGGGCCGCCGGCGCGTGCGGTTTCAGCGAGGTTGCCATGGACGAGCCGGATCTCTATGCCATCCTCCGCGTGCCGCCGACGGCCAGCCAGGAGGACATCCGTCGTGCCTACCGGGCCTTGCTGCGCGAGCATCATCCGGACCTGCACAAGCAGCAGGACGCTGTCTCGGCCCGGCGGCAGGCGCGCATCATGGCCGCCATCCTGCACGCCTACAAGGTCCTTTCCGATCCCGAGCGGCGCGCCGCCTACGACCGCAACCGGCGGCAAGCGGACTACCGGGACCAAGCCGGCCAAGCCCCGGCTCAACCTGCCGGACAGTGGATCGGCGTGCGCGTGCACCGGGATCGCGATCGTGCGGGCGGCGATGCCGGCGCGGGCTATCGGGACGACGCCGTATGGCTCTTCCCGAACGAGTCGCCGCTGCGCCCGCCGCCGGATGTTTTCGAGCGGGTCTTCCGGTGGTTTTTCCGGTAGACAGCTGTTGGCGCGACGGACGCCGGGGAGAGTCCGGAATCCGAACCAAATGCAGTACAAATAGAGTCGAGAGAAGGAGCGCATCCCATGTCCAGCTGGCGCCGGTACGACTACCACCTGTTCCCGATCTTCCATGAGCGGTTCGAAGAACGCTGGGGCCCGGCACAGCGCCCTTCCTGGATCCGAGCGTCTTCGATGAAGACCAGCCCCGGCCCCGCGCACAGTGGATCAATGTCGACACAGGTGCCGCAGTCGCCGTCGTACCCGTCTGGGAAGATGACCGCAAGCACCGTTCCTTTGCCGTCTTCTATCTGCCCCCGGCGGGAGGGATCTGGGCGCTGCGCCCCGGCTACACCGAGTACATCGAGGCGGAGGCCAACGGCGACGGAGAGCAGGTCGCGCTGCGCAACGACTCGTTCAAGAAGGCCGTGGCGCACGCCGAAGAGTTCATTTTCGGCCACCGGCACGCGTGACCGACCGGCGCTGATTCACCCTGCCGGCAGCAGGAGGAACTGCGGGAAGGCGGCGGGACGAGCACCAGTAATGACGAGCACCAGTAATGGGAGTTGCGGACCTGGCTGGAGGCTGGCCTCGAGCCGCGAGGATCAGGAGAATGGGCCCATGGAAAACGCAGTTCCCGACCAGTTCATCGCCGCGCCCCGCGACATGCTTGGCATGAACGCGTGGCTCGGTCCCGCCGACGGACGCGTCACCACAACCTGGACGCCGGAGGCGGGCGTGATGGTCCATATCGAAGAGGCCGAGGACCTGAGCTTCGCCGAGGCCGAAGAACTCCTGGCTCAGCTGTCCAACGTGCTGAGCGAGCTCAACGACGTGGGTACGCAGCCCGGACGCACTTGAGCCCCCGGGCGGGAGGGCCCGGGGGCTCAAGTCGCTGCGCTATGCCTGTCGGCGCAGCCGCTACCGTCGGACGCTGCGGCGGCCGGCCATGCCTTCGGCCACGCCGATCAGCAGCACCGCCGCGATCACGGCGACAATGAAGCCGAGGATATTCAGCTCGAAGATGTCGCCGGTGCCCAGGAGGTTGGCGATGACGCCTCCGATGACTGATCCGGCCAGGCCCAGCAGCAGCGTGGCCAGCAGACCCAGGTTCTGCCGTCCGGGCTTGATCAGGCGGGCGAGGGCTCCGATAACGAGCCCGGCGATGATGAAACCGATCATGAATGCCTCCTAAGTTGGTTCTACCGAAACAATAAGCATACTTAGCAAGACGGAGCAACCCGGCCGGCCGGTTCCGGCAAACCCCTCGCGCGCCGGACTGGTCGGCGTTAGATTGAGCCTGAGAGGCGTCATCCAGCGCCACCACTCGCACGGCGACCGACAGCCGGGCGAACCCATAGAACACAACGGCGCACGAGGAGGAACAGCCATGGGCGCAGTCGTGATATTTGCTCCTTCACCGGTCCTGACCGTCACGATCGAAGACCTTGACGGCGAACAGGACATCCATATCCACGCCGGCGGGCAGGGAGTCTGGCAGGCCCGCATGCTGCACGCGCTCGGAGCCTCAGTGACGCTGTGCGGCGTGTTCTCGGGCGAAACCGGCCGCGTAGCCCGCCACTTGCTGCGGGACGAGGGCATCCAGGTGCTGTCCGTCGAAGGGCAGGGCAGCAACGGGGCCTACGTGCATGACCGGCGCGGCGGCGAGCGGCAGGTCCTCGCCGAATCGTCCGGCCACCGGCTGACCCGCCACGAACTGGACGAGCTGTACGGCCTGGTCATCCAGGCCGGGATCGACGCCGGCACGGCCATCCTGAGCGGACCGGCGATCGAGGGAATCGTGCCGGACGACGCCTACCGCCGGCTGGCCTCGGACCTGGGGACCGCCGGCTGCACCGTCATCGCGGACCTCGCCGGGCCGCGCCTCGAAGCAGCCGTCAGCGGCGGCGTCTCGGTGATGAAAATCGCCGACGACGAACTCAAGGACAGCGGCCGGGCCGCCTCGGAGCAGGCCACCGACCTCGTCGACGCCATGCAGCAGCTCGCCGCGGACGGCGCCGGCACCGTGATCGTCACGCGCGCGCACCTGCCGTCGCTGCTCCTGCACGAGGGCGATGTCAGCGAGATCCACATGCCGTCGCTGGAAAGCGTGGACACCCACGGCGCCGGCGACTCCCTCACGGCCGGGGTCGCCGCCGCGCTCGCAGCTGGCAAGCCCATCCACGACGCCGTCATCCTCGGCACCGCCGCCGGCGCCCTCAACGTCACCCGGCACGGCCTCGGCACCGGCGACGCCGACACGATCGAGCAGCTGACCCGGCTGGTCAAGATCATGCCGTTCCAGGGCGGCGGCGCCGAACCGGCCGAGCAATCGAGCCCCGACGACTTGGCGAGGAGGCTGGGCCGCAAATGAACAAGCCCAAGATCCTGGTAACTAACGACGACGGCATCGAGTCCCCGGGGCTGCACGCCTTGGCCGCGGGGCTGGCGGCCGAGGGGCTGGACGTCACGATCGCAGCGCCGGCCTCGGAGGCCAGCGGCAGCAGCGCGTCGATCACCGCCGTCGAAAATGACGGCCGCATCCAGGTCGAGGAGCGGGAGATCGAAGGCCTGGACGGGATCACCGCCTATGCCGTCTACGGGGCGCCCGCGTTCATCGCCATGATCTCCACCCACGGCGCCTTCGGTGATCCGGCGGATGTCATCTTCTCCGGCATCAACCGCGGCGCGAATGTCGGCCGGGCGATCCTGCACTCCGGCACGGTCGGCGCCGCGCTGACCGCCGGCGTGAACGGCGGCCGCGGCATCGCCGTCTCCCTGGACACCGGGCTCAAGCCACCCGAGCTGCACTGGGAGCGCGGGGCGCGCCTGGCCGCCGGGCTGCTGCCGTTCCTGATGGACCAGGCGCCGGGCACCGTGCTGAACCTCAACGTGCCTAACCTGGCCGGCGCCGAGCTGCCGCAGTACCGCGCGGCGACGCTGGCCGAGTTCGGCATCGTGCAGACCACGTTGGCCGAGCGCGGACACCAGCACGTCCGGCTATCCGTCGAAGACACCACCGGCGAAGCGCACGAGGACAGCGACTTCAAGCTGCTCGCGGCCGGCTTCGCGCCCGTCACCGCGATCCAGGCCGTCACTGAAGCTCAGATCCCCGGGCTCCAGGACAGCCTGCCCCAGCTCCCCAGGTCCTAGCCGCCTGGCCCCGCCCCCGTTACCTTTCCCACGCTGGTTGTAGAGAAACCCTCCCTTCCGGCGCGTTATCGGTAACGTTTCCTCCCAATGAACTCAGGGGAGGGGGCGCGTCGGAGCGTTCCGCCGCTTCCGTCAACTGGTGCGATGAATGGTGAAGTCGTCGACCGAGAGGGTCCGGCGGCGGTTTTGCTCGTCCTCGCGGATCCAAAGCAGGCCCAGTCCAGGGGCGGTGTCCCTGACCTGTCCGCGATAGCAAGCGTCCCCGCGCCGGGCTTCAATGCGGTCGCCGCGGCGGATGACCGAGATGTCGCTGACGCGGTTGCGGCTGGGTTCGGTATGCATGATGTCCTCCAGACTTGTGTTTCCAACTGGAGTCGCCGTCGACTGCTTCCCATTTTCCGGCCGGAAGATTGCCATCGGATTTCGGCAAGGTTATTTCCGTGGGAATCGGCCGTTCACGCGGCGGGGGCGGTCCCGTCCCATCCTCGTTGGATCAGCCTCTGGCGGATCACGCTGACAGCTTTCCGAGCGCCATCGGCCATGAAGGATCTGCTGATGCGGATCTCCTCCCATCCGGCAGCGCGGACCCAATGTCCTCGTTTGACGTCCTTGTCCACCTGGCGGGGTTCGCTGTGATGATCGCCCTCGTATTCAATTGAAAGCCGGTACTCCGGGTAGGACAGGTCCGGGGAAGGACCTTCCATTCCGTCATCGCCGATGATGGGCCGGTTCAAGACCGGCTCCGGCAGGCCGGCGCGTTGAATGGCCAGACGAAGCCGCGTCTCCTGCGGCGAATCAGCGCCGATACGGGCGAGCTCAAGGGCCTCCCGAGCCTTCCTGATTCCCCGCTTTTTCGGATGACGTTTGATCAAGTCGTCCAGTCGTTGCAGCGTGGAATACGGCCTGTGGCGTCCTTCGAGGTTGTATCGCGGCTTGCGGATGAGGTGGTCGACGATGGCTACGAGATCATCCAGGTCCATATATTCACAGAGATCGAGCCACGTCCGTTCCCGGGACGTGAGCAAGATTCCCCTGAACGTTGTCACCTCGTCGGGGAATACCATCCCGCGATGGGTGACCACGCCCTTCCTCCCCACACGCCCGTACTTGGGAGGCCGGACAACATGGATCGGATCCTCAGCGAACTCTTCATTGCTCGGCGCAGGCAGCCGTAGCAACCGGGCAGCTGTGAAATGGGATGCAGCACAATGCCGATTGACGCGGACATAGACACTGACTCGGGAAGAAAACTCAAGCTCGAGTCCGGCCGGAACCCGGAGGCTGCGCCCCAGCTTCTCAACCGTTTTGTTCGCCATTCGCTTGTCGCTCAACCCGGCCTTCCGCCCTTCCTCTATGGTGAAGGCCGTTTTGCTGAGCGGGCGGGGGAGCGGGGTCGGCTTGCGCATGCCGGCCAGTATCGTCCAAACACACGCATCCTTGCCCAAGTTATCCACAGGGCCAAGGATGGGAGGGATCCCACGACTGACGCAGGCAGCCGGACCGCTGTTCATTTCGACCTTGTGGCCAACCACTCGTCGCCCGATTCAACAGCACCTTGGGTGGAGAGAAACGTGACCGAGCGGCGCTGATGCGGGTGCTTTTCATTCCAGTCAGCCGGGGAGGGGCGCCGGATGGGCGGGGAGGGGTGCCGGAGGGGCGCCGG
>NZ_ANPE02000239.1 GCF_000328305.2 Arthrobacter crystallopoietes BAB-32
TTGCTGCGGCGCTCGCGGTTGGACTGGCCGCCGGTGCCAGCGTGGCGGCCGCTGCGGAGGAAGCGGTCCGCGAAGCGGCATCCTTCCTGGCCAGCGGCGGCGTGGCATCGCTGGCCGCAGAGCCGGAACCGCCCCAGCTGCACGGCGCCAGCGACGCCTTCGTCGTCGCGCAGCAGACCCGCGCGGCCGGCGGCACGGTGGTGGCCACCGGCGGCTGCTTCGACCTGCTGCACGCCGGTCATGCCCGGACCCTCGCGGCTGCCCGCTCGCTGGGCGACTGCCTGATTGTCTGCCTGAACTCGGATGCCTCGGTCACCCGGCTGAAGGGCGAGGAACGCCCGATCATGAACGAACAGGACCGCGCCGAACTGCTGCTCTCGCTCGAGTGTGTGGACGCCGTGCTGGTCTTCGAGGAGCAGACTCCCGAAGCGGCGCTCGAGCGGCTGCGCCCGGACCTGTGGGTCAAGGGCGGCGACTACACCGCGGAGCAGCTGCCGGAGGCCAAGCTGCTCGAATCGTGGGGCGGCCAGACCGTGACGGTCCCCTACTACCCGGCCCGGTCAACCACCAAGCTGGCCGCCGCCCTGGCCAAGGTCGGCTGACCGAGGCCCCCTGAACGTCAACCTGAAGGAGGAAGTTTGAACAACGCAGCAACAGCCAACCCCGGCCGCGTCCTGGTCACCGGAGGCGGTTCCGGACTGGGAGCCGCAGTGGTTGAGGCCGTCCGCGCCGCCGGGGGCACCCCCGTGGTGCTGGACCGGGATGTCAGCCGGGTGTCCGGCGTCAAGGCAGTCGAAGTGGATGTGGCGGACCGCGAAGCCGTCACCGCCGCCGTGCGGGAGGTGGCGGACACGCTCGACGGTCTGGACGCCGTCGTCACGGCCGCGGGGATTGACCGCTGCGGCCGGCTGGAGGACGTCCCCGCCGAGGAGTGGGAAAAGGTCATCGGCGTGAACCTGATGGGCACGGTCTCCGTGGTGCGTGCCGCGCTGCCGTACCTGGAAGCCACGCACGGCCGGGTCATCACGGTGGCGTCCTCGCTCGGCATCAAGGCCGTCTCGGATGCAACCGCCTACTGCGCTTCGAAGTTCGGCGTGGTCGGGTTCAGCCGGGCGCTCGCGGCGGAGACCCGCGGCCGGATCGGCGTGACCACGATGATCCCCGCCGGCATGAAGACCCGGTTCTTCGACGACCGCACCGAGCAGTACAAGCCGCAGGACGATTCACGGCTGAACGATCCGGAGCGGGTGGCCGAGGCGATCCTGTTCGCGCTCGGCCAGCCCCGGGGCTGCGAGGTGCGCGAGATGGTTATTTGCCACGAAGAAGAAGACTCGTGGCCCTAAGCTGAGCCAGGTCCGCGTAGACATCCTCTGCGCGGACCTGCTCCGTCAGCGGGAAGTCGTGGCTGCACCGTTCCGCGGTCCAGCCCACCTGGGTCAGGTCGGCCCCGCACTCCGGGCAGTTCGTCATCCACGCCATGTGCACCCGGTGCAGGGTCCGGCCCAGAGCCCCGGCCATGATCATGTTGCCGGCCCAGTAGATGCCGACCGTCGGCGTGCCCACGGCCTGCGCCAGATGGCGCGGGCCGCTGTCATTGCCGAGCATGACATCGCTTGCGCGCAGCACGGCGGACAGTTCGCCCAGCGTCAGGCACCCTGCGACGGAACGGATGCTGCCGCCGTCGTTAGCGGATCCCCGCGCCAGCGCCACCACTTCCTCGGCCAGCGGCACGTCCAGTTCATCGCCCACTACCAGGACCTGGCAGCCGTCCGCCGCGGCCTTGGCAGCGACGTGGGCAAAGGACGACGCCGGCCAGCGGCGGCGCGGGTCGGTGGCACCTGGGTGGATGGTCACCAGGGAAGGCCGTCCCGGATCCAGCCACGCGGCGGCGAGTTCCTCCTCGTCCGGCAGCGGCGCCAGCTGCGGCTGCAGGGCGGCGGGGGCAGCACCGGCCAGACCGACGACCTCGAGGGCGCGCAGCACCTCGTGCTGGTAATAGAGGTACGGGATGGTGCGCTCCAGTGCGGCCGCGTCCTCGGTGCGGGTGCCCACGGTGTGCCGGGCGCCGAGCCGGAGCAGGAACGGATTCGAAAAGCGGCCGCCGCCGTGCAGCTGCACCGCAAGGTCGAACTCCTCGGCGCGCATCCGCCGGAGGAAGTCCTCCACGGCCTGGGGGTCCTCGGGACCGGGACGTACGCCGTGCGCATACGGGAGCGGTTCGACCCGGTGCACCGGACCCGGCCGGCCGCCGAACAGGGCGGCGTGGGCGTCCGTGCCCAGCAGCGTGATCTCCGCCTCCGGGTATGCGGCCGCGAGGGATTCGATGGCCGGCACCGCGAACATCATGTCGCCCAGGCCGCCGCCGCGCAGCACCGCAATCTTGCGGACGTCATCGAAGCGCGCGAGCACCGGACCGACGCCCAGCCCGTGGGCGGCGCCGGGCT
>NZ_ANPE02000238.1 GCF_000328305.2 Arthrobacter crystallopoietes BAB-32
AGCGCCTCCTCGGGGGTCAGCCCCTCGGCGGCGCCGCCGAGCAGGCGGCCGCCTTCGGTGCGGCGGTCCACGCTGGACTGAAGCGCGCGGCGGACGTTGTTGTCCGCGACCGGCAGGTCGGAGGAGCCGGCGGGGCGGACTCCGGAGTCCACCAGCGAGCGCCCGCGGTAGAGCCAGCCTTCGCGGTCCGGCCCCATCAGCGCGGCGAACTGGTCGCCGAGCGGGCCGATGAAGGAGGCCTGCGGGGTCACGCAGATCCCGGCGGCGGCGACGGCGGCGACCTGGTCCGGGCGGGCGATGCCGAAGTGCTCGATCCGGTTGGGCAGCGCGTTGTGGCCGTAGCGGTCCTGGCAGGAGGTGATGATCTCGATGGCCAGGTCGATCGCGGCGTCGCCGATGGCGTGCAGGGCGATCGGCCAGCCGGCCCGGTAGGCGGCGTCGATCCGTTCGCGGTAGGCCTCGGGGGTGTCGAGCAGGTACCCGGTGTTGTGCTGGTGTCCGCAGTAGTCCTCGGTGACCGCGGCCGTGGCGCCGAGCAGCGAGCCGTCCATGAAGACCTTGATCGGGCCGAGCGAGACCCATTCGTCCCCGAAGCCGGCGACGGCGCCGAGGTCCAGGCCACGCCCGGAGCCGGTGCCGTGCATGTCGCAGGCGTTGGCTTCCAGCGGCCGGAGGGCGTCCAGTGCCGGCATGAGCTGGGCGCGGGCGTGCAGCTTCCCGGCGCGCTTGGCGGCGAGGTAGGCCTGCACTTCGACGGGGCTGTGCCCGATCCAGCCGCCGCCGATGCCGGCCTCGGTGAAACTGGTGATGCCCTCGGCGGCGTAGCGGGTGGTCGCGGCGTCCAAGGCGTCGACGATCCGCTCCACCGGGTACGGCAGCAGCAGGTTCTGGATCAGCGCCTGCGCTGACTCCTCCACCAGCCCGGTGGGGTTGCCGGCGGCATCGCGCACCACCGCGCCGCCGACCGGGTTCTCGAAGCCGGGCTCGAGGGCTCCGGCCAGGCGCAGGGTCGCCGTGTTGGTGATCGACGAGTGGCCCGAGGTGTGCCGGAGGTAGAGCGGCCGGTCCCCGGTGATGGCGTCCAGCCGGCGGATGTCGGGGAAGGCGCCGCCGTGGTGCTTGTGGTTGAATCCGGTGCCGTTCACCCAGATGTCCGGGGCGCCCCCGGGGAGAGCGTCCAGCCGGCGCACCTCGGCCTCAAGCAGTCCGTAGAGCTCCTCCAGCCCGCGGGCCTTGCTCAGGTCCACCGCGTCCAGGCCGAGTCCCCACCAGGTGGTGTGGCAGTGCGCGTCGATGAAGCCGGGCACCACAGTGGCGCCGTCCAGCCGGATGTTCCGGGCGGCGGTGCAGCCGTCGAGCTCCTCGTCGAAGCCGACGATCCGCCCGTGCAGCACGCCGACGCTGTGGGCACGGTGCCGCTCGGGGTCGAGCGTGATGATGTCCGCGTCGCGGAGGATCAAATCCAGCTTCATCGGGCAGCCCCGTCCGCAGTGCCGGCGGCTGCGAGGGCAGCCGGCGCCCCGTCGTCGTTATTTACCGCTGTTGACCCCTGCAGAGCCTCGTTGGCGGTCCCCGGCGGCATGGTTTCCGGGTCGGTGAGCAGGTGCAGCAGGGCCGGGCGGCCGCTGGCCAGGGCCCGCTCCAGCGCGGGGGCGAAGTCCGCGGTGGCCTCGACCCGCTCGCCATGCCCGCCGAACGTGCGCATCCAGCCGGCGAAGTCCGGATTGGCCATCGCGGTCCCGGACGGCCGGCCCGGGTAGTGCTTCTGCTGGTGCTGCACGATGGTGCCGTAGATGCCGTTGTCCACCACGATGACCAGCGGCGCGGCACCGTGCGCGGCGGCAACGGCCAGCTCCTGCGCGTTCATCAGGAAGTCGCCGTCGCCGCACACCGCCACCACCTGCCGGTCCGGATGCACCAGCGCGGCGGCCACCGCGGCCGGAACCGAGAGCCCCATGGCGCCGTTGCGCGGGCCGACCAGCGTGCCCGGGCCGGTGTGGCTCAGGTAGCGGTGGCCCCAGATGGTCGCGTTGCCGGCGCCGTAGGTGGCGATCCGGTCCGCCGGCAGCGTCCGCTCCAGCACGCCGAAGGCCTCGCCCAGGTCCACGCCGCGCGCGGTCGAATCCGGCCCGTAGTCGGGACGCGCGGTGGCGTAACGGCGCTGGTCGGCCGCGAGCGCCTGCAGCCATTCCGGGCCACGGCTGCCGCGGGCCGTTGCGCTCTCCGGCAGGGCGGCCGTGAACTCGGCCGGCCCGGCGAGGATGTGCTGGTCGATCCGGCCGGCATGCGTGGCGGCGTCCGGATCGGGAAGTACGACGGCGGTCTCCGCCTTAAGTCCGCGGGTGTACCCGTCGCTGAGCACATCCGAGCGGCCGCAGCCCACAAAGACCAGCAGGTCCGCCTCGTCGAGCCGGGCGGCGAGGGTATCCGCACGGCCGTAGCCGAGCCAGCCGGCCCAGGCGCCGGAGCTGTGCGGGACGGCGTCGTAGGCGCGCCAGTCCGCTGCGGCCGGGACGTTCGCTTCCTCGGCCCAGGCGGCCAGCGTGTTTGCCGCTTCCGGCGTCCAGCCGTCGCCGCCGACCACCAGGAGCGGCCGCTCAGCGGCTGCCAGCCGGCCGGCGAGCTCCTCCATCGACGCCGGGGAAGGCACCGCTGCCGGCAACGCCCGCGGCGCCACCGGCCCGGCGTCCGTGATCCGAACCAGCACGTCCTCGGGCAGCCCGATGACCACCGGACCGGGCCGGCCCGCGGAGGCCAGCCGCATCGCTTCCGCAACCATCTCGGCCGCGCGGTGTTCGTCGTCGAGGACCATCACCCGCTTGGCCGTGGTGGAGAACCAGCCGCTCAGGCTGAACTCCTGGAACGAGTCGCGCTCCCGGTCGGCCACCGGGATCAGCCCCACGAAAAGCACCAGCGGCGTCGCGTCCTGCCAGGCGGTGTGGACGGCAATCATCGCGTTTGCCGCCCCCGGCCCCCGGGTGACCATGGCGATGCCCGGCTGGCCGGTGAGCCGCGCTTCGGCGAGTGCCATGAAGCCGGCCCCGCCCTCGTGCCGGCAGACCACGGTCTCGATCGGAGAGTCGTAAAGCCCGTCAAGCACGTCGAGGAAGCTCTCCCCGGGGACGGCGTAGACGCGGCGGACGCCGTGCTGCTCAAGCTGGCTGACAATCAGGTGGCCGGCGGTGCGGGACATGTGATGCTGTTTCCTTCGGTTGGATGCTGAACGGCGGCGCCGCCTGCATCGATTGGCCTTTAGTGGCTGGATTGGAGCCGGATTGGAGGCCCAGTCCAGCCACTACGGGCCAACGGATGCGGCAGGCGCATGGACTGCGATGCGGCAGTCGGGAGGACGGCGGCGCCTCGTGCTTGAAGCGCCAGGTGCTAGTGCTTGAAGCCGGGCAGGTTCACGCTCATCCGCGGGGCGAGAACGCCGGCCACAGCGGTGAACAGGCTCAGGAACACCAGCATCACGGCCGCCGGCCACCAGTGGTTGCCTGCCGAGGCGACGAAGCCGGTGGCCAGCAGCGGGACGAAACCGCTGAGCATGCCGGCCACGTTCTGCGCGAAGCCCACGCCGGTGTAGCGGGTGCGGGCCGGGAACAGGCCGGTGAGGACCGTGCCGGAGGCCGCGTACGGGAAGGACAGCGTCGCCACCGCGAGGACCATGCCGGTGATGACCAGGGCGTCGTTGCCGCTCTCGATCAAGAGGAAGGACGGCACGGCGGCGATGGCGGAGGCAATGCCGCCGTAGATGATCACCTTGCTCGCCCCGAAACGCTCGGCCAGCCGGCCGCCGGCAATGAGGACGGGGATTTCGACCGCGGCAGCAATCATGCCGCCGGCCAGCATCAGCGACGAGTCGTAGTTGAGGATCCTGGCGCCGTAGTAGACCACGAACGCGGTCACCAGGTAGAAGCCGCCGACACCCAGCAGGGCCGCAGCCATACCCACGATGATGTGCTTCCAGCTCTCCCGCAGCACGGTCCTGATCGGCGCCTTCTCGGTCTCGCCGGCTTCCATCAGCTCGGCGAACACGGGGGACTCGTCAAGCCGCGAACGGATGTACAGGGCGAGGAGCAGCATCGGGAACGCGGCCAGGAAGGGGATGCGCCAGCCGAAGGAGTTGAAGCTCTCCTGCGAGAAGAACAGCGTCATCAGGAAGAAGCCGCCGGAAGACAGGATGGTGCCGATCGGCGACCCGATCTGCGGCAGCGCGGCGTAGCGCGCCCGGCGCTCCAGCGGGGCGTTCTCCACCACGATCGTCATGGCGCCGGACCATTCGCCGCCCACGAAGAGGCCCTGGGCGATGCGCAGCAGCACCAGCAGGATGGGCGCGGCGATGCCGATCGCGGCGTAGGTGGGCAGCAGGCCGATGAAGCCGGTGATGATGCCGATGCCGACGATCGTGACCATCAGGGTCTTGCGGCGTCCGATCTTGTCGCCCATCGCGCCGAAGATCATGCCGCCGATCGGACGGGCCACCAGGCCCACGCCGAACGTCGCGAAGGAGGCCATGGCCGCCGCGGTGGCGTTTTCGTTGGTGAAGTACTGGACGTTGAAGACCAGCGCGGCGGCTGCGCTGAAGAGGAAGAAGTCGTACCACTCCATCGCGGTGCCGACAAGGGCGCCGATGGCTACCTTCGTGGCCTCCTTGTCCGTGATCTTCCGGGTGGCCCCGGCCTCGAGATTGAGGGACTGCGTCATGCTGCCTCCGCACGTTGGTTTCATGCGCCGCCGCTGAACGGGTCGCCGGCGTATGGGAATTTGATGCACACCAGCATGGCAGAGTGCCGCTCGTCACACCCGCACGGATCGTCGCGGGTTTGGAGGACTAAAATGTGCTAAAGCACAAAAACGGAGGGTAATGACGTGGCGGCAACGTCCCGGAAACAGGAAATTAACGACGACGACGTCCTCGCCGCCCGTTGGAACGCGCTGCTCGACCTGCTCTCCGTGGACGCGCTGACGGATACCTTCCTCGACCGGGTGCTCCAGCTGGAGGACTACCGGGAGGGGAGGCTGCCGACCAGCGAGATCCGCCGGACCGGGGCCGCCTCCTTCGACGCGCTGATCGAGAGCCTCCGGCCCGGCACCGACACCGCGCAGCTGACGGCCGAGCGGCAGAACATCGCCCTGGACGTGGGAGTCTCCCGGGCCCGGGCCGGCATCCCGGTCGAATCGCTGATGACTGCCATCCGGCTGGACTTCACCGTGCTGTGGGGCCAGCTGATGGCCCTGGCCGCACCCGAGGACGCGCCGCTGCTGGTGCGCCGCGCCGAGACCGTGTGGGAGGTGGTGGACTCGTACGCGGCCCAGACCCAGGCCGTCTACATCGCCGAGCGCCAGCGGATGGCGCAGGAGGCGTCCTCGGTTCGCCAAGGCCTGGTGGCCTCGATCTTTGGCCCGGCGGCGCCGCCGCCGGCCTTGGTCGAACGCATCTCGGATGAACTCGGACTGGACCCGGCCGCCCCCTTGGGCGTCGCCGTCGCCACCGCGGAGGAGGCGGCAGCCCTGCGCCTGGTCATCGCCCAAGCCGACCGCCGCGGCGCCGAAATCTTCACCCACCCGCTGGCCGACGCGCTGATTGCCTTCTGGCCACCGGATGAACGGCCCGGCTCGGCCCTGCACGATGCGGCAGACCGGATCCGGCGGCTGCGCTGCGGGCTCGTGGAATACGCCGACGGGGTTGCTGCGCTCTGGGACGCGGCGCGCATCGCCCGCGACCTCGCCCAGCTCGTGGAACCGGCCGACGGCGGCGCCCTCACCCTCGCGAACGGGTGGCCCCGCATCGCCCGGCTCAGGCTC
The DNA here is from genome assembly GCF_000328305.2 of Arthrobacter crystallopoietes BAB-32. GTDB lineage: Bacteria > Actinomycetota > Actinomycetes > Actinomycetales > Micrococcaceae > Crystallibacter > Crystallibacter crystallopoietes_A. Next base: position 5,806 of record NZ_ANPE02000238.1, read on the forward strand.
ACCTCCGCCCGCCTCCCGCTGGCCGCCGATGTCGAGGCGGCCCTCGCCGCCTGCGGCCCCAGCGAGCGTGAACGGCTGACTGAGGCGGTGCAAAGCTACCTGTCCACCGGCAGCATCGCCGAGTCAGCCGCCCGGCTGTTCTGCCACCGCAACACCCTGATGAACCGCCTGCGCCGCTTCACCGAACTCACCGGCACCGACCCGACAATCCCCGCCCAGGCCGCCCGCCTCGTGGTCGCCTGGCTGTAAGCCACCGCGCGCTCGTCCTTGGTCCGGTCGGCCCTTCCTGCCCCGGCCGAGCGGACGTCACCGGTTCGGATTGACCAGGATCTTCACGTGCTCCTCGTTGTTGTTGATGAGCTGCTCGAAGCCCTCCGAAATGAGGTCGTCCAGCGGGATCTTGGCCGTGATGAACGGCGCAAGGTCAAGCTTCCCCTCCTGGACCAGCTTGATGGTGCTGGGGTGATCATTGGCGTAGCCGATGGTGCCGCGCAGGTCGATCTCCTTCAGCACGAGGGACGGCATGTCCACTTCGGGCTTGTGGCCCCAGATCGAGACGTTGACGATGACGCCGCCGGGCCGGACCGCGTCCATCAGCATGTCCAGGACCACCGGCACTGAACTGCATTCAAAGCCGACGTCGGCCCCCTTGCCACCCGTGAGCTCGCGGACCTTTTCCGCCACGTCGCCCTCCCGCGGATCGAACACCTGGTCTGCCGCGCCGGTGTCCCGGGCCATCTTCTTCCGCGCCTCGCTGAGCTCCGAGATATAGACCGTCAGCCCGGAGGCTTTGAGCACGGCGGCGGTGAGCAGTCCGATCGGACCGGCCCCGCCGACAATGGCGGTATCGCCGGCCTTCGCCCCGCTGCGCACAAAGGCATGGTGCCCCACGGACAGCGGCTCGATCAGTGCCGCCTGATCCAGCGGAATGTCGCCGATCGGATGGACCCAGCGCCGCTCGACCACGATCTTCTCGGACAGCCCGCCGCCGCGGCCGCCCAGGCCAATGAAGTTCATGTCCTTGGACAGCTGGTACGCGTGTCCGGGGCCGGTTTCGACGTCGTCACGGATGATGTAGGGCTCGACGACGACGTTCTGGCCCACTTCAAGGTCCGTCACACCGTCGCCCAGGGCGGTGATCGTGCCGGAAAACTCATGCCCCATGGTCACCGGCGCCTCCTCGCCCGAAATGGGGTGCGGTGAACCCTTGGGCGGAATGAAAATCGGCCCCTCGAGGTACTCGTGCAGGTCGGTGCCGCAGATGCCGCACCAGGCTACATCGATGGCAACCGTTCCGGGCTTGAGCTCGGGCTCGGGAATATCCTCGATCCGAATATCCTTCCGCGCATGATAGCGAGCGGCCTTCATGGGAACCTCCTTCGGGTAGCGTCCAATGGGCAGCCTACTTACCTTCGGCGGCTTTTTGAATGGCTAGCCCAAGGCGGCGCTACGGTGAAGCCCCGGACTCCCCGCCGACCAGCTCCTTGCGCACGAGCACGCGCCGCGCGCCCCTCCGCTCGACCTGCTCGAACCCGGCCGCCAAAAACGTACTGAGGGTTCCGTAGTAGAGCTCCTGCGGCGGCAGGCGATCACCAGCGGTATCCACCGGATAACCTTCGACGGCGGCGGCTCCGTTCTGCGCGGCGTAGTCCAGTGCCGCTTCCAGCAGTTTCAGCGGCAGTCCCTGTCCCCTGCCCCGGCGGTCGTTGTAGAAGCAGGCCACCGTCCACAACCTGTCCGGGTTTTCTCCAGCAGCCAGCCGTGCAACCTTGGAGCGCTCCAGCCGGACGTGGCAGCGCCGCGGCGCGACGGAGACCCAGCCCAGGGGTTCGCCGTCCACCTTGGCCACCAGGCCGAACGGCTCCCCGGCGTCCACGCGCGACCGGACGAATTCCTTGCGGGTCTCCCGGTCCCCCGCGGCGTATTCCTTGGACGTCAGCCGGAACCAGGAGCACCAGCAGCCTCCCTGCACCCCGCCGGGACCCAACAGCTCCTCGAAAACCGGCCACGCCGCCGTCGTAATTTCCACCATCTCCACTGAAGGCTTCGGGCCCATGCACCCAGCTTGCCAGCCGCGGCGCCGCTTGCGAAGGCTTCCGTGACCCGGAGCGCACCCTGCCGCCGGGTGCGGAGACCGAGGCGCCTCAGGCCTGGCGGTGCGTGGCGGCGAGCGCTCCTTTGACGACGCCGGCGAGGGTCCCCGTCTGTTCAAGAGTCCGGCGCTGGAATTCCGCGCCGGTTCCCCGGTGCATCACCTGCTTGAGCAGCGCTTCGACCTGCGGCCCGTCTCCGTTGTCGGCCAACGCCGGCGCCAGATGTGCCATGAGCGCATCCAGCACCTCGCCCGCCGGCCGCGGAACTCCGGAGAGCGGATGCAGCAGGTCGCCGCCGATCCCCGACCTGCTCGCCCGCCAGTTCGCCAGCCGCAGGACCGCCGTGGGGACGTCGGCCGGGGGCACTGCCGCGCGCCACTGCCTGGCCGCGGTCTCCACCAGGGCTCGGCTCAAGGCTGCGATCAGGACGGCGTCGTCAGGGTAGAGGCACACGTCGGCTACCCGGATCTCCACGGTCGGGTAGCTGCGGGACAGCCGGGCATCCAGGTAGAGCATGGCCTCGTCAAGCGGCACCTCGGTGTCCAGCAGGGCCTGCAGACGCCGACGGTAGGCGCCGAGGGAGCCGTAGATCCCGGCCGGACCGGCCATCGGCCACCTGCCCAGGGACTGGATGCGGTAGCTGGCATAGCCGGTGTCGCGGCCCTGCCAGAAAGGGGAATTCGCGCTGAGGGCGCTGAGCACGGGGAGCCAGCTGCGGATCCGGTCCAGCACGGCCACGCCCTCGTCGCCGGATTCCACACCCACATGGACATGGCAAGCACAGGTCAGCTGCTCCCGCGCGGTGAGGCCGAACCTCTCCTCCATGGCGCCGACGCGTGGCACCGCGGACAGATGCGGGACAAACGGGAGGACCGGCGTCGCCAACGCAGCTGCCCGCGCCCCCGCTCCCACAGCGAGCGCATCGGCCAGGGCACGGCCGGCGACGATGTCCTCCGCCAGTTCACCCAGGTCCGAGTGCACCGGCGTGATGACCTCAAGCTGTTCCCTCTGCAGCTCGGACACCAGCCTGATTCCCGCAGGGTCCCGCTGCCCGGCCAGGCCGCCCAGCACCTCGTCCACGCAGGCTTTGATGCTTCCGCTGTCCGCATCGACCAGCAGGAGTTCTTCCTCGACTCCGAAGGTGCGCACCGGCTCAGCGTAGAACAAAGAACGGGGCCGCACGAGGCCCAGCCGTGACATTTGCCGCCCTTCCCCGCCCCCGGAATACGTGGGAGCATGCAGACATGAACGAAGAAGAGCGTCCTGAAACGGTGTCCGCTGTCGAGCACCGCGCCCAGGAAGCCGGTCCCAGCACCGGCAGCTATGCGCACCAGGACCTGGTGGCGATGATGCGGCGCCGTCGGGAGGCCGAGGAGAAGCTGCGCCTGCGCCAGCAGGCAGCAGCCAAGCCGGCGCACGGGAATGGGCAGCACTAGCGCGGGCTCCACCACTCCGCCGCAACCGGACCAGCGCCACCCCCGACGCCCATCGACGCAGCTGCCGCCTTACTCATCGGAAGCGTCGTCGGCCAGCTTGCGCCGCTCGTGCTGCCGCCTGCTGTAGGTGGCTTCGCGGATCGATTCGTTGCTGTCGAAGCTTGACCCCAAGGCGCCGGCGAACGTCCCCAGGGAACTGGCCAGCCAAGCCAGCCGGGCGTAGTCGGCAGGGCCCACGGGATGCCTCAGCTGGGATTCCAGATACTGCCCGGAAATGATCGCCAACGAACCAAGGAAGAGGACCACGAACAGCAGCGCATACATGGCCGCAACGCTCAGCAGCACGGTGATCACGGTGGCCGCATTGTCCAGTCCCGAACGCCCGGAGAGGCCAAGGCGTTCACTCCGATCCCACAGCCCGTTGTGCCCGATGAGCCATATCGTCATGGCGCAGATCGACAGGAGGCTGATTCCGGCCAGCCGCAGCGGGATGGAAGCAGCGGCCATATTCCAGATCGACGTGTAGAAGATACCGAAGGCGCCGGTGCCAATGGCCGCCGCGGTCGCGCTCGACAGCGATGGAAGCAAACGGCCGGGCCGGTTGCTGCGCACCATTCCCAGCATCAGCCGGATCTTCGCGCGGACTCCGGCGGAATAGGAGTGCCGGACAACCTTCCCCGGCTGCCTTGGACCATCAGGAGAATAACCGTCGGCCATCTGCCGCACTGCCCTCAGGACTGCCTGCAGCGTGCGGGCGGTAACCCGCAGGCTCCCCAGCGCCGGCAGGGACACCAAGGCCGCTCCCTCACCCACGTCCACATCGCTGATAAGCGGCTGGTCTCCAGTAAAGCGCGGCAGGTCGGTGAGGTAGACCAGGAGATCCCAGCCGTGCTCCCGCTTCAGGCCGGCGGCATACTTCAACAGCTGGATATCGCCCGCCGCATTGATCGGAAGTGTCCCGCGGATTACCGAAACCTGCCACCCGACGTCGGACCCGCCGGTGCCGGACAACGCATCCTGCAACCGCAAGACCAGCTTGTGGGCCACCGCATCCGGGAGGCCCGGGTCCGCCATCAAGCCGAGGACAATCCTGCGGCGGCCTCCCTCCCCTTCCCCTGGCACGGTGAGGACCTCCTACTGCCGACTTCGGACCTGCACCGAACGGGAAACCGCCCAACAAGCCGTAACTACCCTTACTGTATCGAGCCAGCGGCCACGCCACGGTTGTCGCTCCGAAACACCCACGCACCGCCTGGCTTGATCCTGCTACGCGCCGAACGCCATCCGCAGGCCCAGGGCAAACATCACGACGGCGATCAGGCCATCGAGGATCCGCCAGGCCACAGGCTTGGCGAAAACCGGCCGCAGCAGCCGGGCGCCGAAACCCAGCGCGCTGAACCAGACGATGCTGCCGAGCATCGCGCCACCGCCGAACCACCAGCGCGCCTCCCCGGCCTGGCTGTTGGCCACCGAGCCCAGCAGCAGCACGGTGTCCAGGTACACATGCGGATTCAGCCAGGTCAGCGCCAGCACCGTCGCCACCGCTGCCTTGCGGCTCAACGAACCCTGCTGTTCCGAGGCCGTCAGCGCGCCCGGCCGGATCGCCCGCTTCGCGGCGAGGATGCCGTAGGCCAACAGGAACGCCGCCCCTGCAAAACGGATAATAACGACGACGGCGGGGGCCGCTTCGATCAGCGTGCCGATCCCGAGGATGCCCGCGGCGATCAGCAACGCGTCGGACAGCGCGCAGATCAGGACCACCGCCGGCACGTGCTCGCCCCGGATGCCCTGCCGCAGCACAAAAGCGTTCTGGGCACCGATGGCAACGATGAGGGCGAGTCCGGTGCCGAAGCCGAGCAAGGCCGCCTGGAGGATGTCCGCTGGAATCACCCACCCGACGCTACTATGTCCCTCGATCCGGAACCGCCCCGCTCCCGGCGGTGACCCGACCGGAGTGGGACTCGCCCGCGGTGAACAGCCCGACGGTCTCGGCGGATATCGGCCAAGCCATTCCCAAGCGACCAGCCGGCCAGTAGGTTGGGTGATTGATTCCCCTCCCGCCACTCCGGAAGGACCTCCCATGGCCGATCCCAGCCCGATCGACATCCAGAAGGCGCTCGGCGGCGTCGACTATCCGGCCTCCGCGGCCGACCTGGTGAAGAAAGCGGAGGACTCGGGCGCCGACAGCGGCGTCCTGGACGCACTCCGCAGCCTGCCTGACCGCCAGTACGAAAACCCGGCGGAAGTCAACAAGGCCATCTCCGGCAACTGACCCCGGCATCGACACCCGCTCAGGGTGGCAATGGGCCACCCCCGGCCGCCAGCCGGAAATGCCCCGGCCTGCCGGCGCACGGTAAATTGGTAGGGATCTGCTTTCCCCACCAAAGGACTCCGATGTCGCCCCGCGCCCTGTTCCGCTCCGTCGCTTTCGCCGAAGCAGTCACCTGGACGCTGCTGCTGATCGCCCTGTTCCTGAAGTACGGCCTGCAAACGGCCCCGCTCGCCACGACGATCGCGGGCGGACTGCATGGCTTTGTCTTCCTGTGCTACGTGGCGAGCACGTGCTTCACGTGGGTGAACCAGAAATGGACTACCGGAACCGGCCTGCTTGCGGTGGCCTCCGCCGTCGTTCCCTACGCCACCATCCCCGTGGAGAAATCACTGGACCGCAGGGGCCTGCTCGACGGCGGGTGGCGGCTGGCCGACGGCGGCGACGAACCGCGCGGACTGCTGGAGAAACTCCAGGCGTGGGTCCTGCGCAAGCCCGCCACCGCCGTCGTTGTTGCCCTGGTGGCAGTGGCTGCGGTCTTCAGCTTCCTGCTGTTCCTCGGCCCGCCTGATGCCTGGTTCGCCTAATCGCGGCTGACGCGCAGCCGATCCAGCCAAAAGGACCAGCCGCCCGACCGAACGCTGCCCGCTAGGCCGCCAGGGCCACGTCGGCGGCACCGCTCGCCGCCACCGCCGCGCCGGACGGCTGGACCACGCGCAGGTCGCATTCCGTCCCGTCCGCACCCGCGGCCCCGGGAAGCATTCCCGCCTCCGCCCAGCCGGACAGCTGCTCCAGCGCCTCCGGCGTCGCCGAGGCCCGCGCTAAATCCAGAACGAGTGCCGGCCCGGCAGTGAGAGCATTGGCACGCCGGGCCACGCTGTAGAGCGCCTGGATATTCCTGGTGTCCACATGGCCCTTGACCTCGATGCGGGCGGTGTTGCACTCGACATCCACGCCCACAACGACCTTGAGTTTGTCGCTCTCCATGACTAGGCAGCTGCCGCCTCTCGCACGCGGACCAGGGTGGCCGCCTTGCGGGCATTGCGCTTGGCCTCCATTTCGGCCTCCGCCTTCAGGACCTCCTCGAAGGACTCGCGGAACCGGTCGCGGTCTCCTGCGGGCACCAGCTGAAGGTACACCGGGTGGGCAAAGATGCGCTTGCGGACCTCGTGGCAGAAGGGCAGAACGGACAGGCGGCGCCGGTGGGCGTCCGCCAAGGCGTTGCGGATCAGCCGGTCGTCCAGCCCGGTGCCGCGGAAGTCCTGCCCCACTGCGGTGTGGAGAAGCCACATCTGGTCGCCCTCAATGCGGTAGTGCAATGAACCTGCCACCGCTCCGTCAACGTAGGCATCGTACTGGGACGCACCGAAGTTGTCTCGAATGACCTGCATGCTCTCTCCTCTGTTTTCGCCCCGGGGCACGGCGCCCACCGAATGTTCCGGCGAGCCCGAAGCTCCGGGTCGGCCTCCCGTTCCTTCGGGTCCGGGCTGCCATCGGATCTTGCTTACAAGGTAAGCAAAGCATGCTTAGTATCGATCGCGCAAAACGTTCAATCGAAATCCGGCGAAATATGCGTCAATTGCGCATGGCCTCCAAGCGGTCCAGCAGCTGGTCCAGCGCCTCTTCGAACTCCTGCTCGGACCGGTCCTCGGAGAGCAGCTCCTGGACGCGCTGCAGCACCGGATAGTCGCTCAGGTCAGTGGGCCGCGGCGGACGCGGTTCGGCCTCCTCCACCGGGCCGACATCCGCCCCCATGGAGGAAACCTCAAGCAGCAGATGGCCCAACAGGAAACTGCTGAAGGCCCGGTAGGCGTCCACCGCGGCCCGGTCGCTGAAGCCCGACGAAGTCAGCGCGCCAAGGAAGGACTCCACCCAACGCAGGCTCCGCAACGGCGGCCGGACCCAGGGAGCCTCGGTCGGGCGCGTTGCGACCAGCGGAAAAACCTGCGGGCGCCGCAGTGCCAGCCGCCGCAACCCGTGCGCCAGGCGCAGCAGGTAGTCCTGCCAACCGTGATCCGGTTCCACTTCAACTTCCGGATCCCGATAGAGCTCATCGACGACGGTTTCCACAATGCCGTCCAGCAGGCTTTCCCGGGACGGCACGTAGCGGTAGAGCGACATCGCCTCGACACCGAGCTCTCCGCCGAGCCGCCGCATCGTGAGCTGGCGGACACCGAACTCCTCCACGAAATCCACGCCCGCTTCCAGAATCCGCTGGCGGTCGAGTCTCGGCTTGTCGGCACCGGCTTTCGGGGCCTCTCCCCGGTTCGCTGCACCTGATTCGGACACGGTCAGCCCCCTCCCTGCGGCTTTTTCCAGCGTACGCGTCCGCAGCAGTGCAAGTCCCGACAGCTGGGAACATCCGGACAATTTTTGTGTTCGCCGAGCGAAAATCACGCCATCGGGGTTGGCCTTGGGCGAACCTTACACCGTAAGCTCTTTGTCATGGACAACGAGTTGAAACAGGTGTGGGCCGCCTCCGCCGCGGTCGAGACCCTGCAAGTCGAAATCGACCAAGCGCAGGCCAATCTGGATGACGCCATTGACGAAGCCAAGAAAGCCGGCGCACGGCCGGAGGCCATCGAAACAGCAGCCAACCTGACGCCGGAGGAACTCAACGAGCGCGTCCCGGTCCAGCCAACAGAAATGGCCTGACCAGGCCTGAACACCCTGGCTGCGCCCCACGCAGTCATTTGACGACGGCCGATGGTTGCCGTCAGCGGGGAGGCCGCGCCCCAAGCGGAGTCTCCCGTTTGAAGGCCGCCGGCGGTTACCGGCAGCCTTGCGAAGCGTCAGACGACAAGAGGAACCGCGTGCACCTCGTCGGCGCGGTGGCCGGCACGCTCATGTATACGCTGGACAGCTTCGGCCGATGGCGCCTCCGAGAGGTAGCGCACTTCCCTGGACCGCGGCATCGGCTAGGCAGTTTTTCAGCCAAGTCGCAGGCGCTCACCCGTCTGCCAATCAAGGGATTTGCCCGTCTCGTTGGGATCCCTCTCTAATCGTGCTCCGCCCGACGAGGTCGTGACAATGGCGTCAGCGCGTGGAACTAACGACGGCGGCATGCGCCTCCGCGGACAGGTTCCGGCTCGTGCCTGCTAGGTCAAAGATCCGGCGGCAACCGTCAAGCTCCACTGTCAGGGCCGCCCCTGCTGCTCGGCCATCAAGCAGTGGCCACAGAACCGCGAAGCGGCTCGGAGCCGCATCGCATTCCCCTGCAGGCTCAGCTGCCTTTGCAGCTTCCAGCACCAACGTTTTGTTGCCACCGGTCAATGTCGCCGCACCGGCAAAAGTGCCCGAAACCCACTTCACCACCTTGAATGGACCGCTTTCCCCTGCCGCCGCACCTTCGCTTCCTGACCCCTCCTCCGCGACGGCGTCATAGCTACAGGCCCGAATTTCAGCTGCCTCATCCGCTTCCGGGAGCGCCCCTCCCGAAGCTTCAGCATTCAGGCCAGGGACGGCGCCTTCACCGGTTCCCGGTGCGAACGGAGCATCCGGCGCAGGCAGCAGCAAGGTCGATCCCTCTACCGGAAGCTTCCAGCGTGACGGACAGTCCGCTTCCAGTGCGGCTCTCGGCTCAAGCAGGCCTAACCTGTGCACGGCGGAATCGGTGACCGCGAGTCCGGCCAGTGCCTCGTGCACGCCGGGCTTCGTCTTCAAGCAGGCGTCCCGCGGCCACGCTGCCCGGATGGCCCGGCCTTGGCCGTCCAGCAGCCACAGCTCCGGCACAAGCTCAAGGTCCGCGGTGCACAGCTGGTTCTTCCCGGCCTCATCGCTTGATTGCGAAAGCGCAGTAATCAGGCTGTCGAAATCCCCAGTCAGCCGGTCCTCGCGCACCGCCGACCAGCGGCCCTCGGCGTCTTCGACGGTCTCCAAGGAAGCACTGCAGCGGACTGCCGCAACCGGAGCGAACCCGGCCGGCACGCTCCCGGCCTCCGGACCGGGCAGCGGTGTGGGCTCGGCCCCCTCCATCAGGACGGCAGGTGAAAGCCGGCAGTCGTGTGCGGCGACCACCTCCGCTGGAGGCGGCCTGAACTCGCCCGTGCCGCCAGCCGTACCGCACGCTGCCAAGCCTGCGGCCATGGCCGGCATGAGAAACAGGCTACGCCACGCCGATCCCCCAAACGCCATGTCCCGCCCCCGTCCCCCGTTCCTGAGTTCAGTGTAGCGAGGGCGGGCGGTAGGGCTAGCCGGCCTCCACAGCCATGTTGGCGAAGCGCGAGTAGTGGCCCTGGAAGCCAACCACAATGGTCTTCGTCGGACCATTACGGTGCTTGGCCACAATCACGTCTGCCTCGCCCGCCCGAGGCGACTCCTTGTCGTAGATGTCCTCACGGTGCAGCAGGATCACCATGTCCGCATCCTGCTCGATCGAGTTGTGGACGGCGATGCCGTTGGCAATGAAGTTGTGGTTCCCAAGCACTGTGGCGTCGAAAACTTCTTCCTCGCCGTCCGGAACGATGTTCAGGACTTCGTCCCACCGCAAGTCGTTAATGGCTTCGACGTCCAGTTCCGCCCGATCAAGAACGGCAGTAACTGCTCCAAGTGCCGGCTGGGAGCTGTCTTCCATAATACTGCGGACGTCATTCCAAACTCCCTCAGGAATCGACGGTACGGGAGCAGTTTCAGAACCACCGCGGATGGTTGCCAGCAGATCGTCCGCGACCTGTGTGGGTCCGGAGTGCGCGTTGATCTCCTGCAGGAACCTACGCTGGTCGTCCCCTTCCGAGATGAACAGTGTGAAGCCGGTCAGTGTAGGCGTAATTTCTGCGCTGATCCCGAAGCGAAGCAGCAATCGCGAAACAGCCTCTACAACCAGTCGTGAACCGGAAGCGAAACTGATCGACCCCTGGCCGGTTCCGTCGAACGAGATCGCTCCGCCGACCGACCAAAGTTGGCCCAGGAACAGCGCGATCTGTTGCTTTGGCAGGGCGAACACTTCGTTGGGGATGAAGGCGATGGCATCGCTGACATGCCCGTCCTCAAGTTCGTACTGCTCCGACATCGGGCCGCTGGAATTAGCGCCGAGGATCTTTGCCGCCGTGATGACCTGGCCGTCATCCCAGTGCGTGCGGAGCGCCGGACCGTTCACGTGGCGTGGCACTCCCAGCCGATCTCCAACCGTGAGTTCGCCGAGAGGCTTCCATCCTTCGTAGGTGAAGAATGGATGGTTGGCAGTTGCGCGGACAGTCTTCCCGGAAGCAAGCGTAAGCCGGTAGACGGGCTTAACTCCCGTGGAGAAGACGTGGGTGAGATGGCGCTCGACATAGCGCAGGCTGTCATCCAGAGACCAGACCGGGACGTCGTTAGCACCGGAGGCGAAGAGCTCACCCATGGTGGTCTCGGCACCCGTGTCGGAGCGCAGCACCCGGGTGTCAGCGGTAAGGCAGCCGGACTCACGGAGGTCCGAAACCATCGGCTTCTTGTCCGTACGCTGTTCGGAACCACGGTTCAGCTGCGAGAGCGCAATCACGGGCACCTCAAGCTCCTTAGCCAGGAGCTTAAGAGCACGGGAGAACTCCGAGACTTCCTGCTGGCGGGATTCGACGCGCTTGCCGGACGACATCAGCTGCAGATAGTCGAGCACGATCAGCTTCAGATCGTGCCGCTGCTTGAGCCGGCGGCACTTGGCACGGATTTCCATCAGTGACATGTTCGGGCTGTCGTCGATGAACAGGGGCGCATCATTCATCCGGCCCATCGTGGTCGCGATCTTGCCCCACTGCTCATCCTTGATAGTTCCCTTGCGCAGGTCCTGCAGGCCGATCGTGGCCTCAGCGGACAGCAGTCGCATGGCGATCTCGTTGCGGCCCATTTCCAGCGAGAAGAAGACGGTGGTCATGTTGTGTTTGATCGCAGCCGACCGGGCAAAATCCAAAGCGAACGTCGAGTTGTGCGTCGGAATGAAGGAGCGCCCCGCCAGGTAGAGGTGAGATTCGTGGGCGACTTGGATACAGCGAACAGGAACACTAGGCACCTTCTCGATGGTCTCGATCTTCCAAACGTCGCGCGATGCGAGGTCCGCATTCAGCGCGCCCGCTTGGTTGCGCACGAGAACGCCGAGGCCACTGCCCAATGAAGAATCGAGCTCCATAGTGGTCGCGACGAAGGGTTTTTCATCGCCTTGGAACTCGACGAGCCACTCGTGCTCAGCGTCGGCGACAAGGACGCTGCCGTCGTCGAAAGTCACCTCATAGCAGGGCCGGTCCTGCATGACTTCGGTGGCGGCAACAACCAGAGTCGGCGTGCCGTCCGCAGCCAGCACTTCGTCTCCGGCTTGAACCTCGCCCATGGTTGTCCAGCCGGTCGGTGTCGGCAAGGGCGTATCCAAGGCGAGTGCCTTGCCCACGGCCGGGCGCGCGGCGATGACGATCATCTGGCCGGCGTGGAGGCCCTGGGTCAGCTCGTCGAGTTCGTAGAAGCCGGTTGGCACGCCGGTCATGCCTTCGCCGCGGTGACCGGCGGATTCGATCTCGTCGACGGTCCCCTCGATGATGTCCTTCAGGGGCACGTAGTCTTCGGCGGAACGCCGTTCAGCGACGGTGTAGATCTCGGCCTGTGCCTGGTTGACGATGTCGTCGACCTCGCCGTCCTGGGAGTAGCCCAGCTGGACGATCTTGGTCCCGGCATCGACGAGGCGGCGGAGCACAGCGCGTTCGCGGACGATCTCGGCGTAGAAGCCGGCGTTGGCTGCGGTCGGGACGGACTGGATAAGGGTGTGCAGGTAGGCCGGTCCGCCGATGCGGGAAATCTCGCCGCGCTTGGTCAGCAGGTCGGAGACGGTGACCGCATCCGCCGGCTCGCCGCGCCCGTAGAGGTCGATGATCGCCTCGTAGATGCTCTCGTGCGCGGGACGGTAGAAGTCATTGCCGCGGAGGACCTCAACCACGTCCGCAATGGCATCCTTGGAGAGCATCATGCCGCCGAGCACGGACTGCTCGGCCACGATGTCCTGCGGTGGCGTCCGCGCGAAATCCGGTTCCCGACTGGTTTGTGCGGAGTCCGAATGAACTGCTGTCACCGCTGCCTGCTTTCTTGTCCTCAATGGTGCTGCGTGCGCCGGCTCATTCCTCCTGCGGGACCGGCTGATCATTGTCTATCAGCCGCTTCCGACACTTCCGCCCGTCGGCCGGATCAGGGCATGGCGAAGCCCTGGCCGGCACCGGCCGATAGAGGAATCCTCAGTCACGTTAGTCCTCTTTAAGCGCTGGACAAAGCGAGTTATCCACCGCTCCTGTGGATACATTGTGGATTAGGCGGCGTGTCTTGTGCACAGGGTGTGTGGACAACTGTGGAAAACCTTGTTAACTCGCGAGTAACCTGAGGCTGACCTGCGGAAATAAAGAACACAGCATGTGGAGGAAAGATTTTTTCGTTCCCGTTTCTTCCACAACTGGGGAGTTGACAATCCCCCCAAAGAGCCCTAGAACCGGTTTATCCACCCGTTATCCACAGGTCCAATGTGGGCATTCGCGTGTTTAACCTCGCCGTCTCCAGCGGCTGGCCTGCGCCGATACCCGCCATGCATCCTCAAGCGGGCCGGACGGCCACCGCGGCTCACTTCCGCGTCCCGCCCCGGTAACTCCGCTCGTCGTCGAACGCCCGTAGGATTAATCACATGGAGTCCTTCCTGATCCCCCTGCTCATTGTCGTCGTCGTAGTAGCGCTGGGGCTGCTGTTCGTGAAGCATCTGAGCAAGCGGCCCGCGAGGGAGAACGACGGCGGAGGGCGGGGACGGTCTGCCAGGGGGCCGGCGGCGGTGGCTTCGCGCGAGGAGGCGGTGAGGGCCAGCGCACGGCTGAACCAGCAGCAGCATTCGGCGGTGTACGCGCTGCTGGCGCGTGGCGATGCTCTGAACGCGATCATGGAGTACCGGAAGGCGACCGGAGCCAAGCTGCGCGAGGCCGCCACCGCGATCGCGAGCATGTCGACCTATCCGCAGCCGTACGGTGCGGCACCTGTGGACGACGCGGCGCCGGCTGACGGGCCAGCGGGCCGGACAGATCCCTCGGCTGGACGGGGGCGGGCCGGCAGACCGAACGGCGGAGAGCGGTCCGGCGGCTGCAAGCCCGGGTGGCGTGGCAAGCCCGGGTGGCGGAGCGGGTGCGGGCGGCGGAGCAGGCACCGCCCCGCGCTTCGAGGCCGCAAGCGAGCCCAACTTGTCCAAGCCGCAGGCCAAGGAGCCGGCCGGCGGGTACCGCTACCGAGCGATCGTCTCCCAAGGCGACGAGATCCGCGAGATCGCCAGCACGCGGCTGAACGACGAGGTCTTCGGGCAAATCAAGGACACCGCGCTGACCGGTGACCGCGAGGCGGCCGTCCGGCTATTGATGGAGCATTCGGAAGCTGACGAGCAGCAGGCGCGGGACTTCGTCCGGCTGATCCAGCCTGAGCCGCCCGCCGGCGCGAAGGGCTGAACGCCCGGTTCGGGGGCGCATTCTGTCTGGGCCATCTGGCACACTCTAGCCATGGCGGAAAACAAGACGGCCCCCACGGACGTACCGGTGGAAGAGTTCCTCGCGGAGGTCGAGCATCCCGTGCGCCGTACTGACGGGAAGATGCTGTTGGCCCTGATGCGTGAAGTGACCGGACAGGAGCCGGTGATGTGGGGCCCGTCCATGGTTGGCTTCGGCAGCTACCACTACAAGTACGCCAGCGGGCGGCAAGGCGATTCGCTGGCCGTGGGATTCTCGCCGCGCAAGTCGAACCTGGCGCTGTACGGACTGACGTACGCGCCGGAATCGGCCGACCTGCTCGCCAAGCTGGGCAAGCACAAAACCGGGGCAGCCTGCCTCTACGTGAACAAGCTCGCGGACGTGGATCTGGAGGTGCTGCGGGAACTCGTCCGCCTCGGCTACGCCTTCATGACGACGACGGACCACGAGTCCCTGCAGAGCCAGCGCTGACGCTGCCGGCAGCAGGACACGGCTACAGCTTCACCGTGCCGCTGATCACGGTCTGCACGTCGCCGCCGACCCAGATCTCCCCGTCCGCGGCGGAGACATAGACCCGGCCGTCGCGGCCGAGCCGGGTGCCTTGGCGCGCGATGTAGCTGTCCGGCGCGAGGCCTGCGCCGATCAGCCACTGGCCCAGGGCGGCGTTGAGGCTGCCGGTGACCGGGTCCTCAGCGGGCATGGCTTCGAAACCCATGAGGCCGCGCACTTCGAAGTCGATGTCAGCGCCGGACGGGTAGGCGCCGATCAGTCCGACGCCGAACGGGGCCAGGGCGGCCCAGTCCGGTTCGACGTCGAGCACCTTCTGCGCGTCGGTGAGCTGCAGGGCCTGCCACTGCGGGCCGTTGTCCGCCCACTGGTGGCGCAGGACGTCGGACCGGTCCAGCCCGAGGGCGGCGCAAATGCGCTGCACGTTCTCCTCCGGCAACTCCCCCGCGCGCCGCCGCGCCGGCGCAGCGAAAGCCAGCCGTCCGCCGTCGTTCTTGATGTTGACCAAGCCTGCCGCGCACTCCTGCACGATCCGCCCCTCAGTCCGCGGCTTCCCGCCGCCGCGCAGCCACACGTGCGCGGTCCCCAGGGTCGGGTGCCCGGCAAAGGGCAGCTCGTCGCTGGGCGTGAAGATCCGCACGCGGTAATCCGCCGCGGGGTCCGTGGGCGGGAGCAGGAACGTGGTCTCGGAGAGGTTGGTCCAGTTCGCGAAGGAGCGCATCTGCTCGTCGGTGAGGGTTTCGGCACTGCTGACGACGGCGAGCGGGTTGCCTTTGCCGGGACCGGTGGTGAAGACGTCGACCTGGGAGAATTCGTGGGTGCTCACCGGCCCAGCCTACCGCCGGCAGCAGTGCGCGGGCGGTAGGCCGCATGGCCGGATCGGGGTCAGCGCTCGGGCTGCAGGGACTTGCTCCAGAGGACGTTCTCGGCCGCGTCGCGCAGGCTGACGGTGAAGGTGTCCTCCTCGTCCAGGTCCACGTGGCCGAAGAACTGCGATTCGCCGGTCCGCGGGGACTGGTTGGCGTAGTGGCCGGCCTTGGTGAAGACGACCTCCGGGCCGAAGGTCATGTCCATTGCGTTCGGCCCGAACGTGCCGGCATTGATCGGGCCGGCGACGAACTCCCAGAACGGATCGAAGTCCTTGAACGCGGCGCGCTCCGGTGAGTAGTGGTGCGCGGCGCAGTAGTGGACGTCGGCGGTCAGCCAGACGATGTTCTTGATGTTGTTGTCCTTGAACGCCTTCAGCAGCCGGGCCAGCTCCAGCTCGCGGCCGAGCGGGGCGCCGTGGTCGCGGTTGGCGATGGACTCCTGCGCCTTGCCGTCCGGGACGATGATGCCCAGCGGCAGGTCGGAGGAGATGACCTTCCAGGTGGCCTTGGAGCGCTTCACCTCACGGATCAGCCACTGCAGCTGCTCTTCGCCGAGGATGCTGGTGGCGTGCTGCTCGAGGCCGGCTGTGTTCTCGCCCTTGAAGGTGCGCATGTCCAGCGCGAAAATGTCCAGCTGAGGGCCGCGCTCGATCTTGCGGTAAATACGGGCCGGTTCGAAGCCGGTGCCCTTCTGCATGGCGCGCGGATCGGCGATCGGCATGTACTCCTGCCAGGCCTGCCGGCCGCGGGCGGCGAGGGTGTCGACGTCGCGGACGGTGTAGCGCGGGTCGTCGAGGGTCTCGCCGTGCCACCAGTTGTTGGTGGTTTCGTGGTCGTCCCACTGCGCGATGACGGGGACCTCGGCGTACATGGCGCGCAGGTTGGCATCCATCATGTTGTAGCGGTGCCGGCCGCGGAACTCGTTGAGCGTCTCGGCGACCTTGGAGACTTCCTCGGTCACGAGGTTGTTCCAGATCCGGCCGTCCGGCTCGGTTACCTGGGCGGAGATGGGGCCGTCCGCGTAGACCGTGTCGCCGGCGTGGATGAAGAAGTCCGGGCGGGTGCGGTGCATCGCCCGGTAGCCGATCATGCCGCCGATTTCCTCGTTGATGCCCCAGCCCTGTCCGGCGGTGTCGCCGGTCCAGACGAAGCTCTGTCCGCGCCGGACCTGGTTCCCCCACACCCGGCTGCGGCCCGCCGCGGACGGTCCTGCCGCCGTCGTCAAGGAACCCATGCCGGCCTCGCTCAAGGCGCCCGCCTCGTCCTCGAACTGCAGATTGAGCTGGAAGCGGCTGCCCGAGGGGAGGTTGGTCGCGTTGATCTTGGCGGTGAAGTCGGTTTCCGCGCTGGCCCAGCCGCCGCGCAGCACCCGCTCGTAGGCGCCCTTGCCGCGCAGCACGCGGCCGTCCTCTCCGACCGCGCGCAGGGTGGCGACCAGGCGGCCGGGTCCAGACGAACGGGACCACAGGACGGCTGAGTTGCTGGTGACGTCGCCCGTGGCGATGCCGCTGGGGAGGGTCAGGCGCTGGCGCACCAGCGGGATGCCGGCGGGCCGGGAAGCGGCCGACGCCGGAACGGCACCTGCGGCGGCGACGGCACCGGCGGCGAGGGTACCGAGGACAAGGGAACGGCGGGAGATCTCAGTCATGGGACCTACCTTGGCCTGTGGAGCTGTCCCGATGCTGTCCCGAAGGTAAACGTTGCGGGACGATTTGGGGTGCGGCGGCGCCGCCGGATGATGCCGTTAAAAACCGAAGGACCCCTGCCGGAGCAGGAGTCCTTCGGTCAGTCCAGTTGGGCGAAACTAGCCGGCCACGACCTGGAGGTCGATGACGGCGGAGACGTCCTCGTGCAGGCGCACGGTGGCCTGGTAGTTGCCGACCGACTTGATGTGCTCAGGCAGTTCAACCTTGCGCTTGTCGATGGCACCCAGTCCTGCAGCCTCAACGGCGGCAGCAACATCGGCCTGCTTGACGGTGCCGAACAGGCGTCCGGACTCGCCGGCCTTGACGGTCAGCTTGACCGGCTTGGCGGACAGCGAGGCAGCCAGCTGCTGGGCCTCTTCGAGGGAAGCGATTTCGCGGGCAGCACGTGCAGTCTTGATGGACTCCACCTGCTTCTCGCCGCCCTTGGTCCAGGCGAGGGCGAAGCCGCGGGGCAGAAGGTAGTTACGGGCGTAACCGTTCTTCACCTCAACGACGTCACCTGCGGTGCCAAGACCGGTCACTTCGTGGGTCAAAATGAGCTTTGCCATGGTGTACTCTCTCCTCTTCGCTTCGCTTAGCCGCGGCCAGCGCCGGAGTAGGGCAGCAGGGCAACTTCGCGGGCATTCTTGATTGCCTGGGCGATCTTGCGCTGCTCCTGCACGGTCACACCGGTGACGCGGCGGGCACGGATCTTTCCGCGGTCGGAGATGAACTTGCGCAGCAATGCTACGTCCTTGTAGTCGATGACGGTGACGTCAGCGGCCTTCAAGGGGTTGGACTTTGGTTTGGGCTTACGGAGTTCAGCCTTAGCCATCGTGGAGCTCCTTTATCTAGTGGAGCCCGCAGAACGGTTCTGCGGGATGGGTTCGACGGCGGTTGCCGCCTTGGGGTGAAAAGGGCCTTCAGGCCCCGTTCGGGTTTAGAAGGGAGGTTCGTTGGAATCGGGGCCGTTGCCCCAGGTGTTGGAGCTTCCGCCGCCGGCCGAGGCACCCCACGGGTCTTCCTGGGGTGCGGACTGCCCGCCGCCCCAACCCTGGTTGGAGTTTCCGCCGAAGCCGCCGCCGCCACCGAAGCCGCCTTGGCCTCCGCCGAAGCCGCCCTGCCCGCCGCCGGAGCGCTGGGTACGGGTGACCTTGGCCGAGGCGTAGCGCAGCGAGGGGCCGATTTCGTCGACCTCCAGCTCGATGACGGTACGCTTCTCGCCTTCCTTGGTTTCATACGAACGCGACTTCAGCCGGCCCTGGACGATCACGCGGGTTCCCTTGGTCAGGGTCTCCGCGACGTTCTCGGCAGCCTCGCGCCATACCGACGCGCGGAGGAACAGGGTTTCCCCGTCCTTCCACTCGTTGGACTGGCGGTCAAAGGTCCGCGGCGTGGACGCAACGGTGAAGTTCGCAACGGCCGAGCCGGACGGAGTGAACCTCAGTTCCGGATCGCTGGTCAGATTGCCAACTACGGTGATGACGGTTTCGCCTGCCATGGTGCCTCCTGCTGTCCTGCCCCGTCCGGCAGGAACCGGCGGAGCTGCGTTCGTGAAGAGTGGACCCGCGCTGCGGATCCGAAGACCTGTGCTGGAGTAACCGAAGTTACTCGGCGGAGATCTTCTGCTCCTCCGGGCGGATGATCTTGGTGCGCAGGATGGTCTCGTTCAGACCAAGCTGGCGGTCAAGCTCAGCAGCGGTGGCCGGAGTAGCGGTGAAGTTGACGACGGCGTAGATGCCTTCGGACTTCTTCTTGATGTCGTAGGCCAGGCGGCGGCGACCCCAGATATCGACCTTGTCGATGGTTCCACCGTCGTTGCGGACGACATTGAGGAACTTGTCGAGCTGCTGTTCAACGGTACGCTCTTCGACCTCGGGGTCGATGATTACCATCAGTTCATAAGCACGCATGTGAACCCACCTCCTTTGGGCTAAGCGGTCACGGTCTTTCCGTAACAGGAGGTTCTATTGCGTTGTCCGCGCACAGAACCGCCGGGCTCAATCGGTTGTTTTGGCTATTCTCTCCCGGAAGAACCGGTGGCAGTGCCGGCACAGACCTATCAAGCTTAGCGGATGCCCCGCCTGCCGCGTAAATCCGCCGCAGGCACTCGTCCTCCACAGCATAGGCGCGGCCGCCCTCGATGGGAGCGGCCTTCGCGATCCGGGCACCTGAACCCGCGTTCGGTTAGGCCGGGCCCAGCCCTTAAACCGGGAGGCCGTCCGCTTCGAGCACTTCGCAGCGCTGCACCAGCAGCTTCTCGCAGCCGACCGTGAGCATTGCGGTCCCGGCGTCGCCGAAACCGGTGTCGAAGGCCGCGCTCACCTCGACGACGGACAGCTGCCCGATCTGCTCGGTCCGCACCGCTTCGGTGATCTCGAAACTGCCCGGCAGCTCGCCGTCGAGATAGCTTGAGGCGCTGACTTGGGCCTGTGCGGTAGCGGAGGCCAGGTGCGCCAGCTGGCTCATCACGATGAGGGCCACCCCGGCGAACGCAGCGGCAGCCACGAGCGTGAAGCCCAGGGCAGCTGCCAGGTTCCGGCCGACCAGGCGTGTCTTGCCCGCGGCCGAGTCGGTCTCTTCCTCGTGGACCAGCTGGTCCAGTTCGTCCAGGTTCATCATGCGCCCCCTTGCCCCAGGCCAGCTACTTTAGCCCACAGGACCTTGGGAAAGGCATGGGGGCTTCACCCAGCGGCCCGGGCGCGGGTTCAGCTGCCGATCGCCGGGTTCAATAGTCCAGTCCCTGGCTCGGCACGACCAGCCCGGTTTCATACGCATAGACCACGGCCTGCACCCGGTCGCGCAGGTGCAGCTTGGCCAGGATCCGCCGCACGTGCGTCTTCACCGTCGCTTCGGAGAGGAAGAACCGGTGCGCGATTTCGGCGTTGGAGAGGCCTTCGGCAATGGCCTCCAGCACTTCCTGCTCGCGCGGCGTCAGGTCATCCAGCAGTGGATCGCGCTGCGGGGCCGCCGCCGGGCCCGCGGCAGGCAGCCCGCGCACGTAGGTTTCCAGCAGCCGCTGGGTCACCCGCGGCGCCACGACGGCGTCGCCGCTGGCCACCAGCCGCACGGCATGCACCAGCTCGTCCGGCGCCACGTCCTTCAGCAGGAAGGCGCTGGCTCCGGCCTGCAGCCCGGCAAAGGCGTACTCATCCAGATCAAAGGTGGTCAGGATGATGATCCGCGCGGCCAGGCCGTCGGCGGTGATGTGCCGGGTGGCCTCGATCCCGTCCAGCACCGGCATCCGCACGTCCATCAGCACCACGTCCGGCTCCAGCTGCCGGACCAGCTCCAGGGCTTCGGCGCCGTTGGATGCCTCGCCGGCAATCTCCACGTCGTCCTCGCCCTCGAGGATCAGCCGGAAACCCATCCGCAGCAGCGGCTGGTCATCTACCAGCAGGACCCTGATGGGCCCGTGCGTCCCCCTGTTGTCTTCAGCCATGCGCAGGCTCCTCCCCCGGCCAATGCAACGTTGCTTCAACTATCCAACCACCGTTGGGCCGCGGCCCGCACTCGACCTGCCCGTTGTAGATCGCGGCACGTTCCCGCATGCCGGCGATCCCCTGCCCGGCACCCAGTGACTTCATGTTCGCAGGCGGCCGGCCGTCGTCGGACACGCAGATGGACACCCGCCCGTCCGAGCGCGCCACCGTCAGCTCCACTTCGGTCATGCCGCGCGCGTAGCGCAGCACATTGGTCAGCGACTCCTGGATGATGCGGTACGCGGTCAGCTTGAAATTCGGATCCTCCGGGAGCGGCGGCCCGCTCATGACCACCTTCAGCGGCAGCCCCGCGGCGCGGAAGCCCTCGATGAGCTCGGCGACCTCGCTCTCGGCCGGCACGCGCGGCGCCTGCGGCTGTGTGCCGCCTTCGCGGAGGACGCCGAGCACGCGGCGCATGTCCGCGAGCGCGGTGCGGCCGGTGGCCGAGAGCTGTCCGAGCACCTCGCCGGCGCGGTGCGGGTCTTTCTTAACGACGACGGCGGCCCCGTCCGAGAGCGCGACCATCACCGAGAGCGAGTGGGCCACGACGTCGTGCATCTCCCGGGCGATCCGGGTGCGCTCGTTCGCGGAAGCGAGCATCGCGTTGTCGGCGGCCCAGCGGTGCAGCTCAAGGTCATGGAGCCGGTCGCGGCGGACGGTGACGCCGATGCCGGCGGAGATCACGTTGAACAGGACGATGATGACGCCGGAAACCAGGCCGACATACGGCGGCAGCTCGCCGGCGGCGATGCTTTCGGCCACTTCCGCCGGCATGTGGATGCCCATCGCGGCCAGCACCAGCAGACCCGCGGCCACCGCCACGGCCAGTGCGACCGCCGCCCGGACCGTGGTGGCCAGCGTGTAGACGGCGACCCACACCCCGATGGAGCTGGCGCCGGTGCTGGTGGCCAGCACGGTCAGGATGTCTACCGCGGTGGCAACGGCGAGCACCGGCCACGGGAAGCGGCGGCGGAACGCCAGGGCGGCGGACACCGCGGCGAGCAGGCCCAGCGGCAGCCATTCGCCCAGGCTGACGCTGTACAGCGCGTTGGGCAGTCCGAACAGGACGGTGGCCAGGATCAGCACCCAGTCCATGGCGACCGGGTGGGCGTGGAAAAAGCGGCGGAAGGGACCCCGGCGCTTGGACGAGATTTCGGCGAAGGAAACAGCGGCCGTTCGCTCCGCTGTCTCCTTCGCCGAAGACTGTTCGCTCATTCCAGTGAGCTTATCCCGGCCGGATCAGACGTCCCGGGACTTGGTGGTGACGGCGGCCCCGACCAGCAGCACCGCGGCCCAGGCCGCCATGACCAGGCCGCCTTCGAGCTGGGTCAGTGCATCCTCGGCGATCTCAAGTGCCACCAGCTGGCGGCCTGCGTTGGAGGGCAGGTAGGGCACCACGCCGTCCTGGACCCAGTCGAACTGCAGCATGCTCGCAATGATGGGCAGCACCAGCAGCAGGGCCACCAGGGTCACGATCCCGCCGGCGCTGTTGCGCAGCAGCGAGCCGAGCGCCAGGCCCATCAGCGCGACCAGGGCCAGGTAGACGCCGGAGAGCAGCAGCGACTGGACCAGGTTCTCCACGTCCAGGCCGTACTCCATGCCGAACTGGGTGAGGACCGGCTGGCTGATGAAGTAGGTGGCGAAGCTGGACACAATCCCGACGGCGGCGGCGACGAGGGCGACGACCACCGCCTTGGCAGCGAGGGCCGGCAGCCGGGTCGGCACCGCGGTCATGGTGGAGCGGATCATGCCGGTGGAGTATTCGGAGGCGATCAGCAGCACGCCGAGGGCGCCGATGATCAGCTGGCTGAGGTCGATGCCGGCGGTAGCCATCAGATAGATCATCGACGGTTCCATACCCATCGCCGCCGGGTCCTGGCCGCTCTCGCGCATGGACTCGATGCCCGAGCCCATGCCCCAGGCGCCGAGCACGCCGATACCGATGCTGACGGCCACGGTGGTGACGAGCAGGATCCAGGTGGAGCGCAGGGTGGTGAACTTGATCCACTCGGAGTGGAGCGTGCGGGCGAAGTTGACGCCCTTGCCGGACACGGCCGCCGGCGGGGTGATGGTTGCGGTGCTCATCGGGCTACTTCCCTTCCCCGGAGGCTGCGCCGGTACCGGCGAGAACGTCCTGGGCCTCTGCTGAATTGTCGATGTTCCGGGACACGGCGGCGGTCTCGATGTTCTGCGAGTGGTACTCGACCTCGTCCTTGGTGAGCGCCATGTAGACCTCTTCCAGCGAGGCCTGCAGCGGGGTCAGCTCGTAGACCAGGATGCTGTGGTCCAGCGCCGCCTGGGCGATGGTGCGCGGATCGACGCCGGTGATCTCCAGCAGCGCTGCGTCCCGGTTCTCGATGCTGACCCCTTCGGCGGCAACGGCCCGGTACAGGGCATCCGGCTGGTCGGTGCGGATGCGGGTTCGGACCTGGCCGCTCCGGGCCAGGAAGTCCTGCATCGAGGCGTCCGCAATGATCCGCCCGCGTCCGATCACCAGCAGGTGGTCGGCGGTCTGCGCCATCTCGCTCATCAAGTGGGAGGACAGGAAGACCGTGCGGCCCTCGGCGGCGAGCGCGCGCACCAGGGTGCGGACCCAGAGCACGCCTTCGGGGTCGAGGCCGTTGACCGGCTCGTCCAGGATGATCGTGCGGGGATCCCCGAGCAGGGCGGCGGCGATCCCCAGCCGCTGCCCCATTCCGAGCGAGAAGCCGCCTACGCGCTTCTTCGCGACGGCGCCGAGGCCGGTCAGTTCGATCACTTCGTGCACGCGCTTCTTGGCGATGCCGTGCGTGGCGGCCATGGCCCGCAGGTGGTTGTAGGCGCTGCGCGAGGAGTGCACGGCCTTGGCGTCGAGCAGGGCGCCGACTTCGCGCAGCGGTGCCCGGTGCCGGGAGTAGTGGCTGCCGTTGACCCTGACGTCGCCGGCGGTCGGACGGTCCAGGCCCATGATCATGCGCATCGTGGTGGACTTGCCGGCGCCGTTCGGGCCCAGGAAGCCCGTCACCTTGCCGGGCTGCACCGTGAAGGAAATCCCCTGCACTGCTGGTTTCTTGCCGTACATCTTGACCAGGCCGTGAGCCTCGATCATGTTCGCCGTCCTTAGAAGTCGGTGGTTGCGGGCTGGAGAATCCGCGCACTAACTACGCTACGGATCCGACGGCGTGCGGTAACCGCACCACGGGATGATCTTGCCGGCCGCCGTCGTACTCCTCACGGACTACGCTATGGCCGGCCGCGGCAGGCCCGCTGCTGGGTATGACCCGGAACGGACCCTGAGCGTGCCGCGCACCGACCCTGAACCCGGCCCTGAGGTCAGCGCCGGGCCAGCTCCGGTTCACGGGCGGCCGGGGCGGTCAGCAGGGAGGCGACCATCAGCAGGGCGACGGCGAGCAGCGCGTTGCGGATGCCCACGTGCTCGCCGAGGAAGCCGAGGAACGGCGGGCCGGCCAGGAAGGCCACATAGCCGAGCGTGGACACCACGGAGACGCGCTCGGCGGCGAAGGCCCGGTCATCCGCGGCGGCGGACATGCCCATCGGGAAGCCCAGTGCGGCCCCGGCGCCCCACAGCACCGCGCCGGCCACGGCCAACGGCACGGTCGGGGCGAACACGAAGACCAGCAGCCCCACCAGCGCGACGGCCATGCTGGTCCGCAGCACGGCCACCCGGCCCCAGCGGTCGATGAACCTGCCGCCGGCCAGCCGGAGCAGGGTCATCGAGGCGACGAAGATGCCGAACAGGACCGCCCCGGTCGCCTCGGTCGCGCCGAGGCCGGCCACCGCGGCCTGCGCGATCCAGTCATTCGCGGCACCTTCGGTGAGGGCGGCGCCAAGAACGACGACGCCGATCAGCACCGTGCGCGGCTCCCGCCAGGCGGCGAAACGGCCCCGGCGGGCATCGCCGTCGTTATTTTGCTGCTCCGGAAGATGCGGCAGGAAGTATTTCGGAACGGCGAGCAGGACCACCGTGACGACGGCGGCCACGCAGAGCAGATGCACGGCGAGCGGCACCTGCAGCACGGAGAGCCAGGCGCCGATCATCGCGCCCGCGAAGGCACCGAGGCTGAAGGCGGCGTGGAACTGGGGCATGATGGTGCGCAGCAGCCGACGCTCGACATCCGCGCCCTCGATGTTCTGCGCCACGTCCCACCAGGCGACGCCGACTCCGTAGCCGAAGAGGGCCGCGGCAGCGCCCGGGGCGGAACCGGCAAAGAGCGCCAGCGCCAGGCCCGTTCCGGCGATGGCGGCGATGATCCCGCCGGCGCGCACGGTGTTGGCGGTGCCGATCCGGGCGGCGATCGGGCCGGCCAGCGGCAGCGACAGCACCGAGCCCAGGCCCAGGGCAAGCAGGAGCAGCCCGATCTCGCCGGCGGTGATGTCCAAGGCTGCGGCGGCCGCGGGAATGCGGGCGGCCCAGCTGGCGAAGACCAGTCCGTTGAGCCCGAAAATCACGAATGTTGCCGCCGCGGCGTTCCGGGCGGCGACGTCGGCCCTCACAGCGGGATCCCCCATTTTGGTCGATGCACCGTTACAGTCTGCCACCGGCGGCCCGCTTGGGTCCCGATTTGGCCCCGGACGCGCGAAATGGCCCGAAGTCAGGCCTCCCCAATAGCCAACTCACTTCAAGCCATTTCGCAGGTGCAGCTGCGTGTCTCTGGTGTTGCCACCTCGGCCGGTCTCCCGGCCGCCCCCAACGGACCCGCCGCTGCTGGATTCGGGCCGGTTCCCCTGTCCGCTTCCAACACATTCAGTGTGGCCGATCCATAGAGCGTTTGACCAGCCCCAGAGACCCTAGTTCCCAAACGCTGGGGTATCCTTGGGCCCCGAGGCTAGGGAGCGCACCAGTCGAGCAGTTCCGGCAGCGGCCAGGTGTTGATGATCCGCTCCGGCGGGACGCCGTTCCGTGCGGCCCGCTCGGCTCCGTACTGGAGGAAATCGAGCTGGCCCGGGGCGTGAGCGTCGCTGTCGATGCTGAACAGGCAGCCGGCCTCCAGCGCCAGCTGGATCAACTCGTCCGGCGGGTCCTGGCGTTCCGGGCGGGAATTGATTTCGACGGCGACATCGTGCTCGGCGCAGGCGGCGAACACCCGCTCGGCGTCGAACTCGGACTGCGGCCGGGTGCCGCGCGAGCCCTTCACGAGCCGGCCGGTGCAGTGGCCGAGGACGTTGGTGTGCGGGTCGCGGATGCCGCCGAGCATCCGGCGGGTCATCGTCGCCCGGTCGGCGCGCAGCTTCGAGTGCACGCTGGAGACCACCACGTCCAGCCGGTCCAGCAGCGCCGGGTCCTGGTCCAGCTCCCCGGATTCGAGGATGTCCACCTCAATCCCGGTCAGCAGGCGGAAGCTGCCCCCGTCGTCGTCGTTAATTCCCGCTACCACGTCCAGTTGCTGCTTAAGCCGCTCGGCACTCAGCCCGTTGGCGACCTTCAGGTTGGGCGAGTGGTCCGTCAGGGCGAGGTACTCGCGGCCCAACCAGCGCGCGGCGTCCACCATCTCCTCGATCGGGGAGCCGCCGTCCGACCAGTTGCTGTGGCTGTGCAGGTCGCCGCGCAGCGCCCGGTGCAGTTCGGCGCCGCCCTCGGCCAGCGGGGCCGCCGAACGCTCGCGCAGCTTCGCCAGGTACTCGGGCACCTCGCCGTCGATCGCCTGGCGGATCACCTCGAACGTGCGGGCGCCGATGCCCTTCATGCTCTTGAGCCTGCCGTCCCGGGCGCGGGCGGCCACGTCCTCCGGGGCCAGCTTGCCCATGCTGGCGGCTGCTTTCCGGAAAGCCTGCACCTTGAAGCTCGGGGCCAGCTCGCGCTCAAGCCAGAACGCAATCTCGTTGAGGGCATCGACAGCATCCATGCCACCATCTTCCACCACCGCTGCCCGCCCGGGACTGCCTGGGCCGAAGTCGCCGCGCCCGCCTTGCGCTGGAGGTGGACGCCAGGTCGCCGTCGGGCAAGGATGGCGGTATGGCCCCGGACGGAGATAGGGAGCAGCAACTCGGCAACCAGGTCACGCACGTGGTCCGGGTCGGCGACACCGTGCGCCGGCCCGTGCGCGCCTTTACAAGGACCATCCAGGCTTATTTGGCGCACCTTCACGCGCAGGGTTTCCGGGACGCGCCGGTTCCCTTGGGCTATGACGACGGCGGCAGGGAGGTTTTGTCCTTTGTGCCCGGTGAGGTGCCGGTGGAGCCATTGCCCGAGGCCGCCACGGGGGTCGACGTGCTCCGGGCGCTGGCCCGGCTCATCCGGCGGCTCCACGACGCTGCGCAGGACTGGACCCCGCCGGAGAACGCCGTATTCGGCAGCCTCCCCGGACCCCGCCCGCTGGGGCTGGAGCCGCTTTTCGCCAGGCCGGAGCTGGTGTCGCACCAGGACTACTGCCCGGGCAACGTGGTGTTCCGCAGCGGTCTGCCGGCGGCGCTCATCGATTTCGATCTGGCCCGTCCTACGACGCGGGTGGCGGACGTGGCCAACGCCCTCCATTGGTGGGCGCCGCTGGTGCACCCCGTGGACCGGGCCCCGTCGCTAGCCGGCGCCGATATCCCGGCCAGGGTGCGCGCTTTCGCCGACGCCTATGGCCTGGACCGGCAGCAGCGGCAGGCCCTGGTGGAAGTGGCCGTCCGGAGGAGCCGCAACGCCATGCTCACCATGGAAGCCGCGGCCAGGGCCGATCCAGTATTCGCACGGTGGTGGGAGGAGGGCCTGAGTGAACGGATGCCGCGGGCCGAAGGATGGCTGCGGGCGAACGCAGGCCTGATCCACGACGCACTGCTCGACTGACGATTCCGTCCAGGCGCCGCTGCCCGCATGCCCTTGCGGCGGGCGACCTGGAGCGGGCTGCCTGCCGTGTGGAAATCATGCGCCTCGGGCGGATTTGGTCGTGGCGAAGCGCGTGCGGTATTCGGTCGGCGTGATGCCGAGATGCCGGGCGAAGCGCGGCGGAGGGTTTCGTCAGTGCCGAAACCGCTGTGCTGGGCGGCGGCGGTGATGCTGTGGCCGTCGAGCAGGAGTTGCTGGGCCCGGTCGAGGCGGACTTTTTCGACCCAGCGGGCCGGCGTGGTGTGCAGCTCAGATTGGAAGAGGCGGGTCAGATGCCGGGGACTGACCGCCGCTGCCGTTGCCATGGTGGACAGGGTGTGCTCGGCTGAAGGATCGGCGTGCACCGCCGCGGTCAGTGACCGGAGCAGGCTGCTGCGGGCCGGCGGGGTCTCCAGTGCAGTGGAGAATTGGGACTGCCCGCCCGGGCGCTGCATGAAAACGACCAGCTCGCGGGCGATGCCGCGGGCCGTGTCCGCTCCATGGTCGTCCTCCACCAGCGCCAGCGCCAGGTCGATCCCGGCGGTGATGCCGGCTGAGGTGATGTACCGGCCGTCGCGGACGTGGATGACATCCGGCTCGACCTGCACCCGCGGATAGCGGCTGGCAAGGGTCCGGGCATGCCGCCAGTGAGTAGTTGCCCGGCGGCCGTCGAGCAGGCCGAGTTCGGCAAGCACGAACGCCCCGGTGCACACTGATGCGACGCGGCGCGCCCCACCGGCGAGCGCGCGCACCGTAGCCAGCAGCTCGTCATCCAGCTCGGGTTCAGTGAGGCGTCCGGCGCCGGACACCACCACCGTGTCCAAGCGCCCGGCATCGGCAGCTGCCGTCGTTCCAGCCAGCACCAGCCCGGAGGACGTCGCTACGTTCCCACCGCGCGGCGAAACGAGGACCGGCGCGTACAGGTGGCCGGCGAGTACTGCCTGGTGCAGCACCTCGCCCGGCCCGCTGACGTCGAGCATGGTCACGCCGTCGAACACAACAAAGCCCACCCGCCGTGTCATGTCCGGATCTGTGGTTTTTGTGGCTGCATGGACATGGCACTACCGTACCTCAGCCAGCGAGAGTGGAAGAGACAGCTGCTCTCAACGAAAGGAAACAAGATGGCTGAATCGATTGCAGGGGTGCAGATCCCGGACAGCGCCCTGGCCAAGGAAGCGACCGAGCTGGTACGCGAGGCGGCTACGCCGTTGGTGTTCGACCACTCCCGGCGGGTGTTCCTGTTCGGCGCACTGCGCGGCCGTGAGCAGGGCCTGGATTTCGACCCCGAACTGCTCTACGTCGGGGCAATGTTCCACGACCTTGGGCTGACCGAAAAGTACCGCCGCACCGACCAGCGGTTCGAGATCGACGGCGCAGACGAAGGCCGCCGGTTCCTGCAGTCCCACGGCGTCACTGGGGAACGGGCCGAGCTGGTCTGGACGGGCATCGCCCTGCACACCACCCCGGAGATCCCGCTGCACATGGCACCCGAGATCGCCTTGGTGACGCGCGGCGTAGAGCTTGACGTCCTCGGCATCGGTTACGACGCCATCTCCACCGAAGAGCGCGAGGCCGTGGTCGCCGCCCACCCCCGCCCGGACTTCAAGAACGGCATCCTCGCCGCCTTCACCGAGGGCATCAAGGACCGCCCGGAGACCACCTTCGGCAACGTCAAGGCGGACGTGCTCGCTCATTTCGTGCCAGGCTTCCAGCGCGGCGACTTCGTGGACGTCATCAAGAGCTCGAGCTGGCCCGAATAAGGCAGAGGGTCTCAGTCCCGCGCGTCCATGACGGAGGCGAGCTGCTTGCGCGAGGAGATCTCCAGCTTCGGATAGGCACGGGAGAGGTGCCATTCAACCGCCTTGATGGTGATGAAGAGCTCGGCGGCGATTTGCCGGTTGGTCATGCCCTTGGCCGCCAGCGAGCAGACGCGGTACTCGGCGGCGGTCAGCCGGTCCGCCTTGTTCTCAGCCACCAGCGGCAGCTGCGCCTCCTGGCCGGCCAGCAGCACCCCCATCCGGTGGGCCACCGCGGCAGCGCCGATGCGGTTGCTCAGCACCAGCGACTTGCGGGCGGCGGCGAGGCCCTCCTGCCGGCGCGCGGCGAGGAAAGCCGGGTCCTCTCCGAGCAGGCAGAGTTCGGCGAGGTCCGCCAGCGCCAAGGCGTGGTCGTAACGGCCCTCGTGGGTTTCCAGCAGCTCGATGGTTTCGTGCAGCATTGCCACGGCGGCCTCGGGTGGCTGCGCCAGCGCGGCCACCCGCAGCGTCACTCCGGTCAATCTCGGTGCGCCGAAGGCCCGCACGCGCTCCACAGCTTCCTCAGCCACGGCTGCGGCGTATTCCCTTTGGCCGAGTCTGGCCGCGGATTCGATGGCGCTGCGGGTCCAGGGGCTCAGGGTGGGGCCCAGTCCCACGGCAAGGTCCATGGCCGCGGTGAAGTGCTCCAGGGCTGCGGCGTGGTCGCCGTGTCCGGCCTTCACCGTCCCGTGCAGCTGCAGCGCCATGGCTTGCACAAGCGGGACGCGCTCCTGTTCCAGCGGAATTCGAGGCAGCAGCGCATCCGCGGAAGCCACATCGTCCCGGGCGAGGTACACGCTGGCCAGCAGGAAGGCAGCGACTTCCACGTATGTCTTCCAACCGCTTTCCGCGGCGCGCAGGCTGGCCTCCAGGTCCACCTGCGCCAGCCTCAGCCGGCCGCGGTTCAAGTGGATGGCGCCGCGGCAGTAGGCCAGCGTGGCGTGCGCCATGACTGAGGAGTCGGCCCGGGCCTGTGCGATTGCCGCGTCGAGCAGTTCGAGCGCTTCGGCATCCCGTTCCCCTGCATTGAGGGAACCCGTGACGAAGTTGATGATGTTGGACTCTGGGCCGTTTTCCTCCAGCACTTTGCCGTTGCCGTAGGCCCGGACGCCCAGTTCCCCGCTCAGAGCCGCGTTCTCGCCGGTGATGCCCAGCCGCAGGGCTTCCTGTGCCAGCAGCAGGCGGTCCCCCGGTCCGTCCTCGGACGGGTCCTGGGCCAGGATCGCAGCGATCTCCTCGGCGTACCGCTCCGCCACCTGCATTTGCTGGAAGCCCGCGCCGCTGGCCAAGGCGATCACGCGCCGTCGTAAATCCGGGTCCGCCGCAGGATCCGCCTCCACTTCCTTCAACGCCTGCCCGAAGTAGTGCGACGCGCGCTCCACTTCATTCACGTCGTACAGCACCACGGCGCCCTCCAGCAGCAGCTGCACGCGTTCTGCTGTGCCGGTAGTCAGGTCCAGCGCATTGAGGCCATGCTGCTCCGCAACGTCCAGCTGGCCAATGCCTGCATGCGCATGCGCCGCCTCGACAAACAGGTCGCGGCGCAGCGCTTCGGGCAGGACGGATTCCGCCAGCGCCCGTTCGCTGAATTGGGCCGCGAGCGCAAAAGCCCCCTGGCGCCGGGCCTGGCAGGCGGCGGCCAGCAGCACGCGGGCGCCCTCCTCGTCCCCGTCCGGCTCGGTTTTCAGCAGGTAGCCGGCAATGATGGCGGGATCCGCGTCTTCCGCCATCAGCACCGCGGCCGCACGGCGGTACAGCGCCGGAACCTTCTCAGCCAGCTCGGCCAGCAGTGCCTCGCCCACCAGCGCATGCTGGATGGCCGGACGCGGCCGGGCCGAAGCGAGGAAACGCTCACCATGCAGCCGTTCCAGGATGGCGGGCACACGGCTGGTGTGCGGTTTCGCGAGCGCCTTCACCCGCGCCATCGTGGTTTCTTTTCCCAGTACGACGACGGCGCTCAGCACCGCACATTCCTCTTCCGAGAGGCGGTGGAGACGTTCGCGCAGGACGGTCTCCTCGTTCCCTGACGCACCCGGCTGGGCGGCGGCCAGGTCCCGCTCGAGCAGCTCCTCGACGAAGAACGGCACGCCGCCGCTGGCAGCCTGCACACGCTCGGCATTGATCCGGGCGGCATCCGCCTGGCGCTCCACAATCCAGGTTTCGATAGCTGAGGAAGTCAGCGGCTCCAGCCGCCAGTGCAGCGGCACCCCGGACAGGCTCTCCTGGGTCATGCCCGCGCCCTCTCCCACACCGAGCAGGCCGGCCGTGTCGAGGCCTTCGGGATGTTCCGCGCCGGGACCGGTCCGTACGCCGCGCACGAGCAGCACCGGCACGTCGATCAGGAGGCTGCCGATGTCCAGCAGCGCGGCCAGCGACAATTCATCCAGCCACTGGGCATCGTCCACGGCCGCGACGATGGGCCGGGCCTCGCTGCGTGAACGGAGCACCCAGGACGCCGAGTAGCTCAACGCATCCCGCTCAGCCGGCACATCCGTGGAAGTAATGAACCGGTGCAGCATCTCGCCCTGCCCGTCGAAGGGCGGCGATCCGGCAGGAAGCCGCTGGGCCAACGGGGCGAACCACTGCCAGAGCATGGCTCCCGGCAGCTGGCGCCGGGCATCCCCGGAAGCCCGCATCACCTTCCAGCCTCGCTCGGCGGCATCCGCGCAGAGCGCATCCAGCAGCGACGTCTTGCCGATGCCCGAGGGGCCGCTGATGGTCAGCTCCGCATTGTTGCCTCCGGCTACAGCGTCGGCCAACTGGTGCCACTGCGCGAGCTCCTGGTCGCGCCCGAACAGCCGTGCCTTCACCATGCTGTCGATCTTATGTCCGGGCTCCGACAATTTGTGCCCGCTGCGTCACAATGGCGGTTAGGCGCGCAAGACTGGACCTAGTCCTCGAGAACGCAGCGGTTGCGCAGTTCGCCGATGCCCTCGATCCGGGTCACCAGCTCGGCCCCGGCCGGGATCCATTCCCGCGGCTTGCGCGCCAGCCCGACTCCTGCCGGAGTCCCGGTCGCGATGATGTCGCCGGGTTCCAGCGTCATGAACTCGCTGATGTAGGAGACCAGTTTCGCGCAGGAGAAAATCAGGTCCGCGGTGCTGCCGGACTGCTTCTGCACCCCGTCCAGTTCGCATTCCACCGCCAGGCCCTTTTCGGGGTCCAGTTCATCTGCAGTAACGACGACGGGACCCACCGGAGTCATGCGGTCCCAGTTCTTCCCCTGGAACCACTCCGAAGTCCGGCCCTGCCAGTCGCGCACGGAGACGTCGTTCATCACCGTGTAGCCGGCGATGGCCGCCTTGGCACCCTCTTCGTCCGCCTTGCGGACCTCGCGGCCGATCACGATGACCAGTTCTGCCTCCCAGTCGATCTTGCTGCTGGCCTGCGGCATCATGACATCATCCGCCGGGCCGACCAGGGAGTTGTGGAACTTGGTGAAGATCGTCGGGTACTTGGGGACGTCCTGGCCGACTTCCTCGGCGTGCGCGTAGTAGTTCAGCCCCGCGCAGAGGATCTTTCCCGGCCGCAGCACGGGCGTCGCCAGCTCCTCCGGCGAGGGCTCAGGCCCGGGTTCGCCTGCCAGGGTGCGCCAGTCCCCACGGGCCAGCAGCTCGCCGATATCGCGCACCGGCAGATAAGTTGTGCCCGCGTCGTCCTGCCGGAAAGCCTGCGTGCTCCCGTTCCGCCGCACCGTACCCAGACGCATCCAAACCTCCTGCTCGCGGGCCAAGCACCGCCGTCGTAAGTTCCCGTGGCGGCAACCACCGCCCTGTGGCAGACTACCGCCTCCCGGCCTGCCTCTTGACGGAATTGGCTCCGGTCAGGACAGCCACCAGGGTGGATGAATCACCATCCGCCGGCAAGCGGGCTGGCCCGCCTTCCGCTACGGCGTGCGGATGATGCGGCGCCGGGCGGCTTCGGCGATGGCCGCGGTCCGGTTATCCACATCCAGCTTGGCGTAGATGTGCACCAGGTGCGTCTTGACCGTAGCCTCGGAGATGAAGAGGGCCCGCGCGATCTCCTTGTTCGCCATGCCGGTGGCGAGCAGCTCCACCAGCTGGACCTCGCGCGCGCTCAGGGCCGGCTGAGGGTTGCGGATGCGGCCCATCAGGCGGGCGGCCACTTCGGGCGCCAGCGCAGTTTCGCCGGAAGCGGCGGCCAGCACGGCTGCGCGGATCTTCTCCGGCTCGGCGTCCTTGAGCATGTAGCCGGCGGCACCGGCCTCGACGGCGGCGAGGATGTCCGCGTCGGTGTCATAGGTGGTCAGCACGAGCACGGGCGGCCCGGGCTTGCCCGCGGCGGCGTTGTCCCGGATCCGGGCGGTCGCGGTCACGCCGTCCATGCCGGCGCCCATCTGCAGGTCCATCAGCACCACGTCCGCCGGTTCGCCGAGGGCCGCGAGCCGGTCGATTTCGCGCAGCGCTGCGGCGCCGTCGGCGGCTTCCGCAACCACCGTCATACCCTCGAACCCGGAGAGCATGGCCCGCAAGCCGGCCCGCACCACCGGATGGTCGTCCACCAGCAGGATCCGCACGCTCATCCGGCGGCCTCCGGGGTCCGCAGCGGCAGCCGGACCGCCACCACCGTTCCCTCGCCGGGCGCGGACTCGATCTCCAGGCTCCCCTCCA
>NZ_ANPE02000237.1 GCF_000328305.2 Arthrobacter crystallopoietes BAB-32
CCGATGGTGGCGGCCTGGTGCAGGTCCTCGGGCCGGAACCAGCCGCGTTGGCCGGAGCGCAGCCGTTCGCCGTGTTCCAGGGCGCGCATCTCCAGCCATGGATCGACGACGGCGTGCTGGTCCGTGCCGAGGGCGATCCAGGCCCCGGCGTCCCGCAGTGACGCGGCCGGGCCGATCCCGTCCGCCAGGTCCGCTTCCGTCGTCGGACACATCACGATGGTGGCGTGCGCGCGGCCGAGCATCGCGATGTCCGCCTCGGTCAGGTGCGTGGCGTGTACCGCGCTGAGCCGTTCGGTGAGCAGGCCGTGCCGGTGCAGCAGGGCGGTCGGGGTCATCCCGGTGGCCTGCACGCAGGCCTGGTTCTCGGCCGGCTGTTCGGACAGGTGGATGTGCAGGGGCAGGTCGCGCGGCAACTGTTCGGCGATGACCGGCAGGGCGTCGGCCGGCACCCCGCGCACGGAGTGCAGCGCCGCGCCGACCGTGACGTCTTCGGGGGCGAACTCGCGCGCCACGGTTTCGCGCAGGGACTGCAGCCGGTCCAGCCAGGCCTGCACGTCCGCGTCGCCGAACCGGGCCTGCTCGGCGGAGAGCGGCTGGCCGATGCCGCCGGCCAGGTAGCAGGTGTCGAGCAGCGTCAGCCGGATCCGGGCGTTCACGGCAGCCCGCGCCAGCGCCAGCTCCATGGCGTGCGGCCCGCCGCTCTCCGCACCGTAAGGCGTGCCCTCGGGCTGGTGGTGCACGTAGTGGAACTCCGCCACGCTGGTGAATCCCGCGACCACCATTTCGGCGAAGACCGCGGTGGCCAGCTGCTCGTACAGCTCAGGGGTCAGCGCGCCCGCCGCCTTGTACATCTGCTCGCGCCAGCTCCAGAAGCTGCCCACGCCCATATCGTGCGTGCGGCCGCGCAGCACCCGGTGGAACGCGTGCGAGTGCGCATTCGCAGCCGCCGGGAACACCACGCCGGAGAGGCGCACGTCCGCCGCCTTCGGCTGGGTGCCGGTCTTCATCCCGGTGACGATTCCGGACTCGTCCACCTCCAGCCGGATGCCGCGGACCACGCCGCGGTCGCGGATCCAGCCGGACTCGCACCAGACGGCGCTCACAGCAGGG
The DNA here is from genome assembly GCF_000328305.2 of Arthrobacter crystallopoietes BAB-32. Taxonomy (GTDB): domain Bacteria; phylum Actinomycetota; class Actinomycetes; order Actinomycetales; family Micrococcaceae; genus Crystallibacter; species Crystallibacter crystallopoietes_A. The sequence goes on from NZ_ANPE02000237.1 coordinate 1,111, forward strand.
CCTCCAGCACATCGGCCAGCGCTCCGGCCCCGGCGTCAGCGTCGGCGTCCTCCACATGCTCCTCGGGCGAGTGCGAAATCCCGGTCGGGTTCTTCACGAACACCATCGCCGAGGGCACGAAGCCGGCGAGAACACCCGCATCGTGGCCGGCGCCGGTGGGCAGCACGGGCGCACCCGGCAGGGCGTTCTGCACCTGCCGCTGCAGCGCCGCATCGAAGTGCACGGTGCCGCTGAACGATTCCTCGGCCAGCGTTGCCTGGCAGCCTTCGAACGCGGCGATCTTCTGGGCCTTGCCGTGGATGGCCTCGACCAACTGCGCGGTGACCTCATCCTGCGGATGCCGGACATCCAGCCAGAGGTCCACGCGGGAGGCGATCACGTTGGTGCCGCCGGGCACCGGCTGCAGCCGTCCCACCGTGGCGCGGGCGTCCTTGGTCTGCGCCGCCACCTGCTTCACCGCGAGCACGACCTGGGCCGCGGCAACCATCGGATCCCGCCGGTCCTCCATCAGCGTGGTGCCGGCGTGGTTGCCCTGCCCGCAGATGCTGAGCTTCCAGCGCCCGTGGCCCAGGATGGAACTTCCGACGGCGACGGCGGGGCCGTCCTCCCCCAGCCCTCGGCCCTGTTCGACGTGCAGCTCAACGAAGTCGCCGATCCGCCCCAGCGCGTCCTCGTCCCGGCCCAGGTGCTGCGGGTCCAAGCCGTTGATGCGCGCCACGTCGGCCAGGCTGTTGCCGTCGTCGTCCTTTAAGTTCCTGGCCCGGTCCGCATCAATGGCCCCGGTCAGCAGCCGCGAGCCCAGGCAGGCGACGCCGAACCTCGATCCCTCTTCCTCAGGGAAGACCGTCACCGCCAGCGACCGGTTCGGCTGCACCCCGCGGGCCTTGAGCAGGTCCACGGCCACCAGGGCCGAGGCGACGCCGAGCGGACCGTCGAAGGCGCCGCCGCCGGGCACGGAATCCAGGTGGCTGCCGGTGACCAGGGCGCCGCGCTGGGGTTCGCCCCACCAGGCCCACAGAATGCCGTTCCGGTCCGTCTCCACCGCGAGCCCTCGCCGCCCGGCCTGCTCGGTGAACCAGGCGCGCAGGTCCCGCTCGGCAGCCGAATAGACCGGCCGGGTATAGCCGCCGCGTCCAGGGTCGCGGCCGACGTCGGCAATGGAATCGAGCAACGATGTCACGGTGTCCATGGCCACTACCCTACTCAGCCATCGGGATTCGCACTCCGCGTTCGGCGGCAACGTCCGCGGCGCGCTCGTAGCCGGCATCGACATGGCGGATCACGCCCATGCCCGGATCGTTTGTCAGCAGCCGCTCGAGCTTCTGCGCCGCCAGCTCGGTACCGTCGGCCACCGAAACCTGGCCGGCATGGATCGAACGGCCGATGCCGACGCCACCGCCGTGGTGGATGGACACCCAGGTCGCCCCGGAGGACGTATTGACCAGCGCGTTGAGCAGCGGCCAGTCCGCAATCGCGTCCGAGCCGTCCGCCATGCCCTCGGTCTCCCGGTACGGCGAGGCCACGGAACCGGAATCCAGGTGGTCGCGGCCAATCACGATCGGCGCCGACACCTTGCCCTCGGCCACCAGCTGGTTGAACAGCAGGCCGGCCTTGTGGCGCTCACCGTAGCCGAGCCAGCAAATCCGGGCCGGCAGCCCCTCGAATTCGACGTGCTCCTGCGCGGCGTCGAGCCACCGGTGCAGGTGCTCGTTCTCCGGGAAGAGCTCCTTGATCGCCTCGTCCGTGACGCGGATGTCCTCCGGGTCGCCGGACAGGGCGACCCAGCGGAACGGGCCCAGTCCCTCGCAGAACAGCGGCCGGATATAGGCGGGCACGAAGCCGGGGAACTCGAAGGCGCGCTCGTATCCGCCCTTGCGGGCCTCGTCCCGGATGGAGTTGCCGTAGTCGAAGACCTCGGCGCCGGCATCCTGGAACTCGACCATCGCCTGCACATGGCGGGCCATGGAGGCCTGCGCCTTCTTCGTGAAGCCCTCCGGGTCCGCCTGGGCCTCGGCATGCCAGTCCTCGAACGCGACGCCCTCGGGCAGGTAGCTCAGCGGATCATGCGCCGAGGTCTGGTCGGTCACGACGTCGACGGTCAGCTCGCCGGCCTTGTGCCGGCGCAGGAGTTCGGGGAACACTTCGGCGGCATTGCCAACGACGCCGACCGACAGCGGGCGCTTCTCCTCCTGCGCTTTCAGGACCTTTGCGACGGCGGCGTCCAGGTCCGTTTCCACCTCATCCAGGTAGCGCTTGCCGGCCCGGCGGCGCAGCCGGCTCTCATCGACGTCGACGATCAGGCACGCGCCGCCATTGAGGGTCACGGCCAGCGGCTGCGCGCCGCCCATGCCGCCGCAGCCGCCGGTCAGGGTCAGCGTGCCGGCGAGGCTGCCATTGAAGCGCTTGTCCGCGACGGCGGCGAAGGTTTCGTAGGTGCCCTGCAGGATGCCCTGGGTGCCGATGTAGATCCAGGACCCGGCGGTCATCTGCCCGTACATCATCAGGCCCTCGGCCTCCAGCCGGCGGAATTCCGGCCAGTTCGCCCAGTCGCCGACCAGGTTCGAGTTCGCGATCAGCACCCGGGGTGCCCATTCGTGCGTGCGGAAGACGCCGACCGGCTTGCCGGACTGGACCAGCAGCGTCTCGTCCTTCTCCAAGGTTTCGAGTGTGCGGACGATGGCGTCGTAGGCCTCCCAGCTGCGCGCGGCGCGGCCCGTGCCGCCGTAGACAACCAGGTCCTCAGGCCGCTCGGCGACTTCGGGGTCCAGGTTGTTCATGAGCATGCGCAGCGGCGCTTCGGTCTGCCAGCTGCGCGCAGTCAGCTCGGTGCCGCGCGGGGCACGGACGGAGCGGGAGGAATCATGCTGGGTGAAGGACATCGTGTCGGATTCTTTCTGTCCGTAGGGTCAGTGGGAGGGTCAGGATGCGAAGGAGGCGGAGGCTGCTGCCGGGTCCACCACGGTGGGGTTGGCGAACAGCCGGGTGGCTTCGGCGGCGACGAACTCGCCCAGGGAGCGGGCGGCCTCCGCGGAGGTGCGGTAGCTGGGAGCGACGATGCTGAGCGCAGCGACGATTTTGGAGCCGGCCAGCACCGGCGCCGCCACGGCGGTGATATCCGGTTCGACGCCGCTGGCGACGATGGCGAAGGAGCCGGGCTCCACGGCTCCCTGCAGGGCCTGGCCGGCGGCGCTGCCGTCCAGCGGGAAGGTGCGGCCGACCCAGTTGACGTGCCGGACCGCGTGGGTTCCTTCCTCGATGGCCAGGTACAGCCCATGGCTTCCGCCGGCAGCGACGCTCAGGTAGGCGGACTCGCCGGTGCGGGCCACGAGCGCCTGCAGGGAGGCGCGGCTGGTCGCTACCAGCGATTCGTGGCTGAGTGCCTGCACCCCCAGCTGCACCATCCGGAACCCGGGCCGGTAGAGCGCGTCCCCGCGCTTGGCCACGAAACCGTTGGCTTCGAGGGTGCGCAGCAGCCGCAGCGCGGTGCTAGCGGACAAATCGACTTCCTTGGCGGCATCGGCGAGCTTCACGCCGTCGTGCTCGCAGACAACGCGCAGCAAACCCAGCGCGCGGTCCGCAGCTCTGGTGGTGGCATCGGGGCCATTGGCGGCGGCCATGGATCACCTCCGGTTCAAGTGGTTTCGGGGACCAATTTCGTTGCACCCAGTAAAACACCCATTTCACTAACCGGCAATAGGTCTTCCGGACGGAACCATTGACGCAGGCCCGCAGCCTCTGTACCTTTCAGTTAGCGGACTCCGCGTTTTACACAACGAAACACCCCTACCGCCCTTCGGCATATCGGGAGAACACCATGTTTGCAAAGTCTTCGGCCGTCAGGTCCGTCAACCACCGCACTGCTGCTGCCGCGGCGGCAGCAGCCACCGCGCTGATCCTGGCCGGCTGCGGCAGCGGCAGTCCGTCCTCGACCGGCTCGGCACCGGCCGGCGAGGGCCAGGGCTCCGGGGACTTGGACCAGGTGAGCGTCGGGCTCATCCCGATCACCGACGTCGCTCCGGTCTACCTCGGCATCCAGGAGGGTTACTTCGAAGACGAAGGCATCGACCTCCAGGTCCAGCTGGCGCAGGGCGGTGCCGCCATCGTGCCGGCCGTCATGACCGGCGAGTACCAGTTCGGCTACTCGAATGCCGTCTCGCTGCTCATCGCGCAGGACAAGGGCCTGCCCATCAGCGTTGTCTCCAATGGCTCCAGCTCCACGAACGAGCCGGGCAAGGACACCACGGAAGTCGCAGCCATGCCGGACAGCGGCATCCAGGACGCCGCGGACCTGGAAGGCAAGACCGTGGCCGTCAACGCCCTGAACAACTTCGCCGACGTCACGATCCGCAACTCGATGGAACAGGCCGGGGCGGATCCGCAGAAGGTGGATTTTGTGGAGATGCCCTATCCGAACATGCCCGCAGCGCTGGACCGGGGCGACGTGGACGCGGCCTGGACCACCGAGCCGTTCCGCACGCAGATCCTCGAGGCCGGGGGCGAAATCGTCGCCAGCCCCATGACCGACATGGCCGAGAACTTCGACTCCGCCTTCTACTTCACCTCGGAGCAGACCCTGCAGCAGGACCCGGAGCTCGTGGAGCGCTTCCAGCGGGCGCTGGCCAAATCCTTCGAGTTCGCCGTCAATAACGACGACGAAGTCCGCACCATCATCCAGGACTATGCGAAGATCACGCCCGAGCTCGCCGAGACTGTGGAGATGTCCAAGTGGTACCCCGAGGTCAATATGGACGCGCTGCAGAAGCTCGGCGCGGCCGCGAAGAAGTACGGCGTCATCGAGAAGGACCCGGACTACGACGCCCTGATCGCCGACTGACCACCCGAGCCCTGCATCCGAAAGGCACCATGACCGACATGCACACCGTCACCGTCTCCACCGGCCCGCTCTCCCCCACCGACGTCGTCGCCGTCGCCCGCCACGGCGCCCGCATCGAGCTGAGCCCGGAGTCCCTGGAGGCGATGGCCAAATCCCGTGCCGTCATTGACGCGCTCGTAACGGACGACAAGCCGCACTACGGCGTCTCCACCGGGTTCGGCGCCCTCGCCACGCGGCAGATCCCGATCGAGCTGCGCACCCAGCTCCAGCGCAGCCTGATCCGCAGCCACGCCGCCAGCTCCGGGGCCGAGGTGGACCGCGAAGTGGTCCGCGGCCTGATGCTCAACCGGCTGGCCACCATGGCCACCGGCCGCACCGGGGTGCGCCCCGCCGTCGCGCAGGCCTATGCGGGACTGCTCAACGCCGGCATCACGCCGGTGATCGGCGAATTCGGCTCGCTCGGCTGCTCCGGGGACCTGGCGCCGCTGGCGCACTGTGCGCTGGCGCTGATGGGCGAGGGCCAAGTGCGCACCAACGACGGCGGTCTGGTACCGGCTGCGGAGGCGCTGGCTGCCGCCGGGCTTGAGCCAGTGGAGCTGCGCGAGAAGGAAGGCCTGGCGCTGATCAATGGCACCGACGGCATGCTCGGGATGCTCCTCATGGCCGCGGCGGACCTGCACCAGCTGCTGAAGACGGCGGACCTGGCCGCGGCCATGAGCATCGAGGGCCTGCTCGGCACCGACGATGTGCTGGCCGAGGACCTGCACGCGCTGCGCCCTCATCCGGGCCAGATCGACGCTGCCTCCAACATGCGCCGGATCCTGGCCGGCTCCGGGCTGATCGCCCAGCAGAAGGCGGCCGGCGGCGACGGCCACCGCTTCACCCGGGTGCAGGACGCGTACTCGCTGCGCTGCGCGCCCCAGGTCCACGGCGCCGCCCGCGCCACGCTGGCGCATGCCGAGTCGGTCGCCGGCTATGAGCTGGCGTCCGCCATCGACAACCCGGTGGTGACCGTGGACGGCAGGGTCGAATCGAACGGCAACTTCCACGGGGCTCCGGTCGGCTACGTGCTGGACTTCCTGGCCATCGCGGTGGCGGACCTGGCCTCGATGAGCGAACGGCGCACCGACCGCTTCCTCGACACCGCGCGCAGCCACGGGCTCAACGCGTTCCTGGCCGGCGATCCCGGCGTGGACTCCGGCCACATGATCGCCCAGTACACCCAGGCCGGCATCGTCTCCGAGCTCAAGCGGCTGGCCAATCCCGCCTCCGCCGATTCGATCCCGTCCTCGGCCATGCAGGAGGACCATGTCTCCATGGGGTGGGCCGCCGGGCTGAAGCTGCGCCGCGCGGTGGACGGCCTGGCCCGGGTGCTCGCCGTCGAGCTGCTCACCTCCGCCCGCGCACTGGACATGCGCGATGGCGGGACAACCTCCTGCCAGAGCTCGCCTGCGATCGCCGCGGTGCGCCGGCAGGTGCGCAAGGTGGTCGAGGGCCCGGGCACGGACCGCTACCTCGCGCCGGAGATCGAGGCCGTCCGGCTGCTGGTCGGCAGCGGCACGCTGATCGACGCGGTCGAACAGGAACTGGGGACGCCGCTAGACTGATCCCGTGCCGGGCGGCGGCCTGACGGCCCGGCCAACGGCAGCGCGGGAGGGGGCGTTTTCGTGCAATCGGGCGAGGCCAAGCCGGAAGACCATGGCAGGCAGGTGCCAAGCCGGCGGTCGCTGCTGCAGCGCGCGGTTCCGATCATCGCGGTCGGCCTGGGCGCCGGGGCGGCCGG
>NZ_ANPE02000236.1 GCF_000328305.2 Arthrobacter crystallopoietes BAB-32
GCGGGCGGAGGCGGCGCTGCGGGCGCGTGTCCAGTACGACGGCGTGGTGTCGCCGGCCGTGCGGCAGCGCACTGCGGCGCTGGGGGAGGAGGATTTCACCCGCGGCCCAGCCGAGCGGCGTGCCGAGCTGCAGCAGGCGCGGCTCGGGCTGCCCGCCCTGCCGACCACGACCATCGGCTCCTTCCCGCAGACCGGCGAGGTCCGGCGTGCCCGGGCCGCCGTCCGCAAGGGCAGCATCACGCAGGCCGAGTACGAGCAGTTCCTGAAGGACGAAATCGCCCGCGTGGTCGCGCTGCAGGAGGAGCTGGGGCTGGACGTGCTGGTGCATGGCGAGCCGGAGCGCAACGACATGGTCCAGTACTTCGCCGAGAACTTCGACGGTTTCGCGGCCACCGAGCATGGCTGGGTCCAGTCCTACGGGTCGCGCTGCACGCGCCCCGCGATTCTCTGGGGCGACGTCTCCCGGCCCGAGCCGTTCACCGTCCCGTGGACCAGCTACGCGCAGTCGCTGACCCGGCGGCCGCTGAAGGGCATGCTCACCGGCCCGGTCACCATCCTGGCCTGGTCCTTCGTCCGCGACGACCAGCCGCTGGGCGAGACCGCCAACCAGGTCGCGCTGGCGCTCCGGGACGAAATCGCCGACCTGGAGGCCGCAGGCACCGGGATTGTGCAGGTGGACGAGCCGGCTCTCCGGGAACTGCTGCCGCTGCGCGCCGCGGACCAGCCCGCCTACCTCGACTGGTCGGTCCGCGCCTTCCGGCTCGCCACCTCCGGCGTCCAGGATGCGACGCAGATCCACACGCACCTGTGCTATTCCGAGTTCGGCGAGGTCATCGCGGCCATCGACGCCCTCGACGCGGACGTGACCAGCATCGAGGCCGCCCGCTCGCGCCTGGAAGTGGTTGCGGACATCGCCGGCTTCGGCTTCGGCCGCGGCATCGGCCCGGGTGTCTACGACATCCATTCGCCCCGCATTCCGTCGCAGGAGGAGGTCGCCGGCCTGATCGACACCGCGCTGGCCGGCATCCCCGTCAGCCGGCTGTGGATCAACCCGGACTGCGGGCTGAAGACCCGCGGCTACGAGGAGGCCGTCCAGTCCCTGCGCAACGTCGTCGCCGCCGCAAAGGCAGCGCGCGAAGCCCTGGCCGTCCGCGCCTAACCGCCGGCAGCAGACTCCGAAGAGAAGGAGCCCCTTCCCATGAGCATCCCCGACGACGGTATCGCCACCGCGCAGATCCACGCCGGCTATGAGCCGCAGGGTCCGCATCGGCCGGTCGCCGTGCCGCTGTACCAGAGCGCCGCCTACGAGTTCCCCGACTACGAGTCGGCGCGGCGGATGTTCGCCCTGAAGGAGCCGGGCTTCACCTACACGCGGACCGGCAATCCGACCGTCGCCGTGCTCGAGCAGCGCCTGGCCGCCCTCGAAGGAGGGGTGGCTGCCCTGGCGACGGCCACGGGCCAGGCTGCTGTGGCCGTTGCGCTGCTGGCGCTGGTCAGCGGCGGACAGCACATTGTCGCCTCGTCGAAGCTGTACGGGGGAACGGTCGACCTGCTCACCGACACCTTCGCGGACTTCGGGATCGAGGCCAGCTTCGCGGACCCGGCGGATGCCGGAGCCTGGGCCGCTGCAGTGCGCCCGCAGACCCGGGCGTTCCTGACCGAATCGATCGGGAATCCGCTGGCGGGCCTGCAGGACCTGCCGGCCCTGGCCGCGGTGGCGCACAGCGCCGGCGTGCCGCTGGTGGTGGACAACACCCTGGCCACGCCGGTGCTGTACCGGCCGCTGGAACTGGGCGCCGACGTCGTTGTCTACTCGGCAACCAAGTTCCTCGGCGGGCACGGGACGTCGCTGGCGGGAGCGGTGGTGGACGGTGGCCGCTTCGATTTCGCGTCCTACCCGGACAAGTGGCCGCAGCTCACCCGGCCCAAGCGCCGCTACGGCGGAGACACGCTCTGGAGCCGCCACGGCCACGGAGCCTACCTGGCGCTGGCGCGGAGCAAGTATCTCCACGACCTGGGCCCGTCGCTGTCGCCGTACAACGCCGCGCAGATCCTCCAAGGGCTCGAAACCTTGGACATCCGGGTGGCGCGGCACGTAGCGAACACCCGCGAGGTGGTGCGTTTCCTGGCCGGCCACCCTGCGGTCGCCCAAGTGCACCACCCCTCGCTGCCCTCCAGCCCGGACGCAGCCGTAGCCGCCCGGGATTTCCCGCGCGGCACCGGAAGCGTCTTCTCCTTCGACCTTGCGGCGGATCCGGCGGAAACCGGCCCGTTCATCGACCGGCTGCGGCTGTTCAAGCTCGTGGCCAACGTCGGAGACACCCGGTCCCTGGTGGCGCATCCGGCGGCCATGACGCATTGCCGGCTCACTCCGCAGCAGCGGGCCGCGGCCGGCATCGGCGAGACCACCATCCGGCTCTCGATCGGCCTGGAATCCGCCGCGGACCTGGTGGCCGACCTGGCCCAGGCCCTGGCCCCGCTGGCAACCGAACGTCAGGCGTCCGGCGCCCCCGCCGCCGTCGTCAATGTCTAGAAGGAGAGGCCGACATGCACCTCAACGCCGCCCGCTACGCCGGGTTCAACACCACCGCGATCCACGCCGGGCAGGACCCGGACCCGCTGACCGGCGCTGTCATTCCGCCGATCTACCAGACCTCGACCTTCGTGCAGGACGGGATCAACGTGCTGCGCTCCGGGCACGAGTACAGCCGCGGCTCCAACCCCACCCGCAACGGCTTCGAAACCCAACTGGCGGCGCTGGAACACGGCGCGGCCGGCTTCGCGTTTGCCTCTGGGCTGGCCGCAGAGGACGCCCTGCTGCGCGCGCTGCTGCGGCCGGGGGACCACATCGTGCTCGGCGGGGACGGCTATGGCGGCACCAACCGGCTGGTCAACCACCTGCTGGGACCGTGGGGCGTGGCCAACACCGCCGTGGACATCACCGACTTGGCCGCTGTGGCCGCCGCCATTCGGCCGGGTGAAACCGCGCTGCTGTGGGTGGAGACGCCGTCCAACCCCCTGCTGCAGATCGCCGACCTTGCCGGCTGGGCGGCATTGGCGCACGACGCCGGGGCCCTCCTCGTCGTCGACAACACCTTTGCGTCCCCCTACCTGCAGCGGCCGCTGGACCTCGGCGCCGACGTCGTGGTCCACTCCACGACGAAGTACATCGGCGGACATTCCGATGTCCTTGGCGGCGCGGTGGTGGTGGCGGACACGGATTTCCGCGGCAAGGCGTTGGCCGAGGCGGTCGGCTACCAGCAGTTCGCCGGCGGTGCCGTTGCCGGACCGCAGGACTGTTATCTGGCCGCGCGGGGGCTGAAGACCCTGGGCCTGCGGATGGAGCGGCACGACAGCAACGCCCTGGCGCTCGCCGAATGGCTCCGGGACCAGCCGGGCATCGCTGAGGTGCTCTACCCGGGCCTGCCCGAGCACCCGGGGCATGAGCTGGCGGCGCGCCAGATGTCCGGCTTCGGCGGGATCATATCGCTGCGCTTCGCCGCCGGGGAGGCGGCGCCCGCACATTTGCCGAGTCCACGAAGCTGTTCGCGCTCTCCGTCAGCCTCGGTGGGGTCGAATCACTGGTCTGTTACTGCTCGGAGATGACCCACGCCTCGGTCCGCGGTACGGAGCTGGCGGTGCCGACGGACCTGGTCCGGCTCTCCGTTGGCGTGGAGGACGTCGCGGACCTGCGCGCCGACTTGGCCGCCGGGCTGGAAGCCGCCGCCGCGGCGGGCTGGGAAGAGCGGCTGCTCGTAGGCCAGTGACCACCGAAAAGCGCGTCCGTCCTAGTGTTCCAGCGCTGGCGCCCGACACTAGACTGGTAGCGGCACCGCTGGTCTGCGGTAAGGCCGTTGAATCGCTTCTCACAAGGGGGAACCACATGCCAGGCGCGGACGCGGAAAAGAATCCGCCGTTCAACGATCCCAAAAATCCGGGTTGGTACACCGAGCCGCAGTCCGGCCAGCAGGGCACGCCGGCGCCGCCTGCCCCGCCGTCGGCCGCGCCAGGGAACCCCTACGCTTCCCAGCCGACGGTCTACGACAACCCGTACGCCTCGCAGCCGGCGCCGACGGGCAACCCCTACGCCTACCAGCCCGGTCCCGGCATGGAACCGGCGCAGCAGCACAACCCCTACGGCGGCCCCGGCTACGTTCAGCCGCCGTACTACGCGCCGCCGGCAGAGTCCAAGGGCCTGAGCATTGCCGCGCTGGTCTGCGGCATCGTCGGCGTGGTGAGCTTCGGCTTCCTGTTCCTGCCGCAGATTGCCGCGATCGTCCTCGGGCACATCGCGCTGGGCCGCGAACCCGGCGGCCGCGGCATGGCGCTCGGCGGCCTCATCATGGGCTACATCGTCACCGGCCTCTGGGTGCTGCTGCTGGCCATCGGCGTGATCGCCACAATGGCCGAAGGAGCCTGAGCAGCCAGCTCGAAACCGGAACGGCGGCCCAAGCCGAAGCACCACGCTTCCGGCTTGGGCCGCCGTCGTTCTCCCAGGCGCAAAAAGGGCTTAGCGGACGCCGCCCATGATTTTCTTGAGCGACGGTGCGGCCGCAGCCAGGGCAATGCCGAGGATGATCGCGGTCACCCCGATGAAGCCGAAGTACGGGACCTCGTTGGCCGGATCGTAGTAGCCCGCGAGGATGCCGGCCAAGGTCGTGCCGAGCGAGATGGACAGCAGGAACAGCGCCACCATCTGGGTCTTGAAGGCCGCCGGCGCCAGCTTGGTCGAGATGGAGCTGCCGGTGGGGGACAGGAACAGCTCGGCCATGGTGAACAGGAACAGGATGCCCACCATCGCCAGCAGCGGCGTGCTGTTGGCGCCGCCGCCGGCCAGCGGGATGAACGCCAGGAAGGCCACGCCCATCACGGCCAGCCCGATCGCGAACTTCAGCGGCGAACCGGGCTGCTTCGGGCCCAGCTTGGTCCAGACGGCGGCGAAGATGCCGGCGAAGATGATGATGAAGACCGGGTTGATGGACTGCACCCAGGTGGCCGGCATCTCCCAGCCGAACAGCGACCGGTCCAGCTGCTTATCCGCATACAGCGCCACAACCGTGAACTGCTGCTGGAAGAGCGCCCAGAACGCCGCCGAGGCGATGAACAGCGGGATGAAGGCGTACACCCGCCCACGCTCCACGGGCGTGACGCGCTTGCTGGAGAGGATCACCACGAAGTAGATGGCAGCGGCGATGATCGCCAGCCACGCCATGATCGGGGCGAGGTTCTCCGCGGTGACCAGGCCCAGCGCCACGGCCAGCACAATGAGTACGACGGCGGCAATCGCCACGGCGGCCATCTTGCCGTAGCTGGACCGCGCCAGCGGGTTGGAGACGTGGTGGGCCTCTTCCGGGAGGTTCTTCCGGGTCAGCGCGTACTGGCCCAGGCCGATCGCCATGCCTAGTGCGGCCAGCCCGAAGCCGTAGTGGAAGCCGAGGCTGACGTGGGCCAGGCCGGTGAGCAGCGGTCCGACCAGGCCGCCGATGTTGACGCCCATGTAGAAGATGGAGAAGCCGGCATCGCGCCGCTCGTCCTTCTCCCCGTAGAGCGAGCCGACCAGCGAAGTGGCCGTGGCCTTGAGTCCGCCCGAGCCGATGGCAACCAGGACCAGGCCGATGGCCAGCCCCACGGCGCCGGGCACCAGTGCGAGGGCGATGTGGCCGAACATGATCATGATGCCGGAGTAGAAGAGCACCTTCTCGGCGCCGAGCAGCCGGTCCGAAATCCAGGCGCCGAGGATGCTGGAGAGGTACACCCCGCCGCCGTAGGCGCCGACCAGGCCGGTGGCCAGGCCTTCGTCCAGGCCGAGGCCGCCATCCGCGACCGAGAAGTACATGTAGTACAGGAGGATGCCCTGCATCCCGTAGAAGGAAAAGCGTTCCCAGAGTTCTACGGAGAAGAGGTTGGCGAGCATTCGGGGGTGCCCGAAGAATGTTTTGCCCTCCGCGGTTTGTGACACGCGGGTTGAGGGTGAAGTTTGACTCATTCAGTCGATTTTGCCACTCCGGTACATTCAATGTCATATTCTTGGTTGCCCATAGCAACCAGTGATATGGCGTTGCCCCTTGTCAGCGCACTGTTTCGAGCTGTGCGGCGACTGTCAGCAGCTGCGCTTCGGAGCCGGGCCGGCCGATCAGCTGGATGCCCATGGAGAGCCCCTTCGGCGTGGTCAGCACGGGGACCGCGATGGCCGGCAGCCCGCAGACGTTGACCATCGAGCTGAAGGGCGAGTACTGGCACTGGCGCATGTAGTCGACCTCGGCGCTGTGCTCGGTGTACCAGCCCACCGGGCGCGGCGTCATCGCCAGGGCCGGCGTCAGGACCAGGTCGAAGGCGGAGTACTGGCTGACCGTGTCCTCCTGGAATTTCGCGAGGACGGCCAGGGCCTGGTCCAGTTCGCCGGCACTGCGTTCCAAGGCACGACGGCGGAAGCCACGGGTCAGCGGCATGAGCTGCGGTTCGCGGCTGGCCGGGATCCGCACATGCGCCAGTCCCGAGGTCCAGGCGGTGGTGAAGGCCTCGGGGTAGCGGTTGTCGTAGCGGAAGTCGGTGTCGAGGACATCATGGCCCAGTCCGGTCAGCAGTCCGACGCCGCGTTCGAACGCCGCCTTGGCCTCGGGCTCCAGCCAGAGCGGATAGCGGGTGGCGAAGGGCGAGGCGGTGCTGGCGCCGATCCGGAACCGGCCTTCGGCGCGGCGTGCGGCTCCGAGGAAGTCGGGTTCCGGGCCGAACTGGACCCGGGCGAGCGGCTCGTCCACCATCGCATCGAGGAGCAAACCGGCATCCTCCGCGGTGCGGGCCAGCGGTCCGGCCACGACGAGCCGGCCGGGATCGTCCCCGGCGGATCCGGCCGGCACCCGGGCGCGGCCGGGCTTCAGGCCGACCAGGCCGGTGGCCGCAGCC
>NZ_ANPE02000235.1 GCF_000328305.2 Arthrobacter crystallopoietes BAB-32
CCGCACTTGACCATGTGACGCAAGCCATGCCATGATTTCAATGCATGTTATTGAGTTTTATTCTATGAAATTTTAGAACGCTAGACGAAATGGCTTTGAGGATTCCCATGACTTCAGTCACAGAAAAGAGGCCGGTGAACAGGGTCCGACATTCCGTCCTGGCTGGACAGGCGGCACTGACAGCCCTCGGCTCCTATGTCCTGGTCGAGTCCCTCCGGCTCGGTCTGTGGAACGATCTCGGGCCCGGTCCCGGCTTCTTCCCCTGCGTGCTGGGCGGCGGGCTGGTGCTGCTATCGCTCATCTGGTTCGTCCAGGAGCGCGCCGGCGTGCAGTCCGCAGCCGCGCCCGAGGCTGCGGACGGATCCCAGGTCCGGGCTGTGGTGCTCAGCCTGCTGGTACTGGCGGCCGCGCTGCCGTTCATCGGCTTTCAGGCAGGGGTCTTCCTGTTCCTGATGTACCACCTGCGCCTGCGGGCCCGGACGTCCTGGATCAAGTCCCTGGCGGTCTCGCTCTGCGGCAGCGTCGGCGTCTACTACCTCTTCACCTTGGCGCTCCGTGTCTCGCTTCCCGAAGCGACCATCATTCCCCTGAACCTGATCGGACTCTGACCATGGACGTACTGAACGAACTGCTGGCCGGGTTCGCCTCGGCCCTGACGTGGCAGAACCTCCTGTTTGCCTTTATCGGCTGCCTGCTGGGCACGATGATCGGCGTCCTGCCGGGTATTGGACCGGTGGCCGGCGTCGCCCTGCTGATCCCGCTGACCTTGAACCTGGACGCCGCCGGATCGATCATCATGCTCTGCGCCATCTTCTATGGCACGACGTATGGCGGGACGATCACCAGCGTGCTGCTCAATACCCCGGGTGAGGCCGCCTCTGCCATCACCGCCTTGGACGGCTACGCCATGACGAAAATCGGGCGGGCCGGGGTGGCGTTGACCATCGCCGCCGCGGGCTCCTTCATCGGCGGCTCGCTGGCCACCGCTGGCCTGGTCGTCGCTGCCAAGCCGCTGGGCGGCCTGGGACTGATGATCGGGCCTCCGGAATTCTTCGCCCTCGTAGTCGTCGGCATCTCGCTACTGGTGGCACTGGCCGGCCGGTCCATGGTCCGCGCGCTGATCTCCGGTGCCTTGGGCTTGCTGATCTCCATGGTCGGCATCGACCCGGTCGCCGGTGCCCCGCGCTTCACCTTTGGAATAGAGCGCCTTCTCGACGGCGTGTCCTTCGTTGCGGTCATCGTGGGGCTGTTCGGTCTCTCCGAAGTCCTCTCCTACCGGCCCGGGCGGGACAAGGTAACAGTACAGGCCCCGGGTATGCGCTCCCTGCTGCCTACCCGCACCGACTGGCGGCGCAGCGCCCCGGCTATTGCCCGCGGCACCGGTGTCGGCTTCGGCCTGGGCCTGATCCCTGGCATGACCGGGTCTGTCTCATCCCTGCTGTCCTACGGTGCCGAGAAGAAGTTCTCGAAATACCGTCATGAGTTGGGCAACGGCGCCATCGAGGGCGTCGCCGGACCGGAAAGTGCGAACAATGCCCATGCGAACGGCGCCCTGATCCCGCTTTTCACGCTGGGTATCCCTGCCTCCCCGACGATCGCGGTGCTCATGGGCGCGTTCCTGCAGCAGGGGCTGACTCCCGGGCCGACACTCTTTGCCGAGCATGCCGAAATCGCCTGGACCATCATCGCCAGCCTGTTCATCGGCAACATCCTGCTGCTGGTACTTAACGTCCCGCTCGTCGGCTTGTGGACTTCCATCCTGAAGGTGCCCTACCCGATCCTTTCAGCCCTGATCCTGATGTTCATGGTCGTCGGCGCCTACACCATCAACTTCTCCGTCTTCGACGTCTTCGTCATGGTCCTCTTCGGCGTCATCGGCCTTATCCTGCGCAATCTCGATATCCCGCTCGCGCCCTTGGTCCTGACCCTGGTCCTCGGGCCGCTGATGGAACGCTCCCTGCGCGAGTCCCTGGACATCTCCCGCGGCGACCTGACGATCTTCCTCGACCGCCCGGTGACCGTGGTGCTGCTCCTGATCGCCCTGGGGATCGTCGCCAGCCCGCTGCTCAAGCTCCGCAAGCCCGCGGCCCTCGTCGCCGAGGATCCTGAAACCTAAACCGTTCCCAACCGATATCCCGCACCACTATCCAGCAAAGGACAACCAATGAAGCGCATCCTTGCCGCCACCACCGTAACCGCCCTCACCTTGATGGCGACAGCCTGCGGCGCCGAGACCTCTTCCTCCGCCGGTGAGGACTTCCCCCGCCAGGGCAAGTCCGTCGAAATCGTCGTCGCGTTCGCTCCCGGCGGCGCCGTCGATACCGCGGCCCGCTTGGTCCAGCCCGTGCTCGAGCGCGAACTCGGCACGAACGTCGAGGTCGTGAACAAGCCCGGAGCCGGCGGCCAGATCGGCTACACCGCCCTCACCAGCGCGAAGCCTGACGGTTACACGATTGGTGCCACCGGTTCCCCGTCCGTCGTCGTGACCCCGCTGGACCCGGCCCGCGGCGCCAACTTCACCCGAGCGGACTTCCAGCCGCTGGGCCGGCAGGTGATTGACCCGGCCGTCGTCGCCGTGCAGCCCGACAGCCCCTACCAGAACCTCGATGACCTCCTGAAGGCCGCGAAGGACAAGCCGGACACCATCACCGCCACGACCACCGGCCAGCAGGGCGGCGAGCACTTCGCCATTGCCCAGATCAAGGAAGCCACCGGTGCTGCGCTCAGCCCGGTCCACTTCTCCGAAGGCGCCTCGCAGGCCACCACCGCGTTCCTCGGCAAGCACGTCGAGGTTCTCGTCGCCAACGTCAGCGATGTCACCGACCTGGTCAAGCAGGGGAAGGCCAAGGTCCTGGGCGTGATGGACAGCGAACGGGCCGAGGCTCTGCCCGAAGTTCCCACTTTCACCGAATCCGGCCATGACGTCGTCGCTGCCACCGCACGCGGCTACTCCGCCCCGGCCGGCCTGCCCGAACCCGTCGCGCAGAAGCTCGAAGCCGCCCTCAAGACGGCCGTTGAGGACCCGGCCGTGGTCGCGAAGATGGATGACCTCGGCCTGGCCACCAGCTACCAGTCCGCTGCGGACTACGAGAAGTTCTGGGCCCAGCAGGAAACCGATTACAAGACCGTCCTGCCTCTTGTCCAAGCCAAGTAACCCCCGAACGAAGGAACAGCATCATGTCCTCCACCGCTGACACCACGGCAACCCTCGATTTCGACCGTCCCGCACCCGAGCTCGTCGCCCGCCTCGCTGCCCTCCCCGCTGCCAACATCGGCGACGCGATGGAACGCCTCGGTGTCGCGGACTCGGCGATCCAGGCGATCTGGCCCGGCGCGAAACTCGCAGGCCCGGCGTTCACCGTCTGGGTCGCGGCCGGCGACAACCAGGGCATTCATGCGAGCCTCGCCGCAGCTAGCCCCGGGGACGTCGTGGTAGTCAGCGGCGGGGGCGACACCTCCCGTGCCCTGCTTGGTGAGCTCATCGGTGAACGGGCGATCTCGGCCGGTCTCGCCGGCTTCGCACTCGATGGCGCGGCCCGGGACGCCGAAGTCCTCGGCGAGATCGGCCTCCCGGTCTTCGCCCGGGCCACCAGCCCCGCCGGCCCCTACAAGAACGGCCCGTTCCGGATCGCGGTGCCCATCGCCTTCGGTGGGGTTCCGGTCCTGCCCGGCGACATCATCGTCGGGGATTCCGACGGCGTCGTCATCGTTCCGTGCGACCGGGCAGCAGAGATCGCGACGGCGGCTGAAGCCGTCTTTGCCGACGAAGCCGCACGGCGGGCGCGCATCATCGCCGACCGCGCTACCAACTCCTAAGACGCACCACGCTCCACCCAAAGGAACCAGCACCATGAACTGCACCATCATTGGCCTCGGCGAAGCCGGCGCCATCTACGCCTCGGCCCTGCTCCGCGCCGGCCACCGGGTCACCGGCTATGAGCCCGTCGTAACCACGGCCCCCGCCGGAGTCGACCTTGCACCCAGCGCGGCGGACGCCTGCGCCGACGCCGACATGGTCCTCGTCCTCACGGGTGCCGGCGCGGCCCGCCCGGTCGCGGCAGAGTGCCTGCCGGCGCTGCGCCCTGGGGCGTGCTACGCCGATCTGACCTCCTCCTCCCCCGGCACGATGGAAGAACTTGGTCAGGGAGCCGGTGACGTACTGTTTGCGGACGTCGCGATCCTCGGCCCTGTCATCGCGCAGCGGGAAGCCACTCCGCTGATGGCCAGCGGACCCGGCGCGGCTGCCTTCGCCGACCTCGTGCGCGGCATCGGCGCACCTGTTGAAGTCGTCCCCGGACCGCCCGGAGCCGCGATGGCACACAAACTGCTGCGCAGTGTCTTCATGAAGGGACTCGCTTCCGTCGTCGTCGAAGCAGTTACCGCAGGCCGGGCAGCGGGGCTCGAGGACTTCGTCCGCGCACAGATCACCGCAATGCTCGCCGGCGACGGCCAGGCCGTCATCGACCGCTTCCTTACGGGCACCCAGAAGCATGCTGCCCGCCGGTCCTTCGAGATGCGCTCCACCAGCGGCTACCTCGCCGAACTCGGCGTGCCCTCGGAAATGACCGATGCCTCGGCCACCGCCATGGAACGCATGGCCGCCGCACGAGCCCAAAGCGTGGCATCCTGAAATGGCCGGCACGAGAGACGGGAAGGACCACTCATGATCGGCGTCTGGGCGCTCGGCGCCTACCTGGCCGTGATCATCCTGTGGACGACGCTGCTGCGGCGCAACGTCGGGGAGGCCATGATGGTCGGCTTCCTCGTCGCCGCCGGGTTCAACGGCGCCGGAGCGCTGAACGCCGGCTGGAACGCGCTCTATGACGCGCTGACCGACGAAATCGTCTACGCCACCGTCATCTTCGTGTTCATGGGCTACCTGCTGGAACGGGCAGGGGTCATGGAACGGATGATCAACCTGCTCGACGCGCTGATCGGCGGCCGCAAAGGCGGCTCCGCCTACGTCTCCACCGTCGCCTCGGCAGGACTGGGCAGCATCGTGCACAACCAGGCAGCCATCGCCGCGACCGTCGGCTCGGTCACCATCCCCTGGATGGAACGCGCCAGGGTCGAGCGCACCACAGCGGCCACCATCGTCGCGGGCAACGCAGGCATGGGCATCACCTTCCCCTTCAGCGCCTCCATGTTCGTGCTCGTGGGCTCCTCCACCGTCGGGCCGCTGCTCGACATTGACACGCTCATCATGCCGCTGATCGCCGGCGGCCTCTGGTGCGTCCTGCACCGCCTCATCGTGACCGCCATCCTCGTGCACCGCAGCGGCGCCCGCGCCACGGCCAAGGAAAACCGACCCCTGCTGCTCGAGTCCCTGCGCCGCGGCTGGACCACGCTGCTGCTCTTCGTCGGGGTCGCCCTGCCCATGGTCCTGACCACCGGAGCCCTCGCCGAAATCCTGTCCGACCACACCAGGAACGACGTCTCCGACGCTGTCAGCCCGATCTTCTGGATCCCCGTCGTGCTGATCGTGCTCGGCCTGGCCCTCGGACGCAAGCAGCTGCCCCGCACCACCAAGGCCTGGGCGCAGCTCATCGGGGATTCCGCACCGCGCTTCGGAGTCGTCGGCATCACCGTGCTCTTCGCGTTCGCCGGCGCGAACGCGCTGGCTACCACCGGCCTGCCCGAACAGCTCTCCGGGCTGCTCGACGGCCTGGACCTGCCCGTATGGCTGCTCGCAATCGTCATCGGCCTCATCGTCGTCGCCGTAGCAGCACCGCTGTCCTCCACGGCGACCATGGCGGCCGTGGGCACCATCGGCGTCGCAGCACTCATCGCCGCCGGCGTCCCGGCCCCGACAGCCGCCGTCGCCGTGCTGATCTTCTCCTCCTGCGAGGCCGCCGTGCCGCCCGGCGGGGCGCCCTTGTACGTCGCATGCGGCATCGCCGGCGTCGATCCCTTCCATACCTTTAGGCGCATGCTGCTCTACTACGCCCTGCCGCTGCTGGGCATCGGAGTGCTCGTCGCCGCAGGCATCCTGCCCGTCTAAGAAGGAACCACCATGCTCCACCGCATCGCCCGGACGGCGTTCATCGCCTCCCTCACCACCGCCCTGGCCGGCGGAGTACTGCTCATCGCCTGGCAGGCCCTGGGTCTCGCCACCGGCGACGCAGGAATCCTCACCGCGCCCAACGGCATCTTCAAGACCGTGCTGTGCATCGCCGCCTCCATCGCCTCGATCGCCGCCTACCTCCTCGTACACGTCAAGGCAGCCCGCCCCGCCAGTCATTCGAAAGCAGGAACGCGATGACCTCCATCCCACGCCGCGGGCTGCCCGACCGCCATGCGCTCAAACAACGGCCTGGGGCGCTGGCCGGCACATCATGGGAAATCTTCGCCGACCCCTGGCGGGGAACCCCGTCCTTCGCGGACCCGTCCACGGTCCTCGCCGCAGCCGGGTCCGTGCTCCACGGGGAAGTCTTCGGGCTCGACTACCCCGTCGATGCCTTCGCGCCCGGAATGTCGAAGGCCCGCAAGGCACCGGTCCACACCATCTATGCGAACCACCCCGCCCACCGTGATGACTTCCTCGACGGGTTCTACCTGCAGGGATCCACGCAGATCGACGGCCTGCGGCACCGCCGGGCCGACGACGTCGGCTTCTACGGCGGCATCCCGGACGACCGGATCCACCCGGGCAGCGAAGAAATCGGCATCCAGGTCTGGGCGGATCAGCCCATCGTCACCCGCGGCATCCTCATCGACCTTGCCGGCTATCTCCACTCCCAAGGCCGGGAAATCGACCATGCCGCCGGTCAACCGCTCCCCTTCGACCTGATTCCCGAAGCGCTCGAAGCCCAGGCGCTGGAAGTCGCCACCGGCGACATCGTCATGCTCCACACCGGCTGGAGCGAATGGTTCCTCGGGCTGGATGAAAACAAAAAGCGCGCCCAACAAACCACCGGGCGCGCCACCGGCATGGCCCAGAGCGAAGAGCTCCTCGACTGGTCCTGGAACAACGGGCTGACCCTGCTCGCGGCCGACAACTTCGCCGTCGAATGCCTCCCGCCCGTCCCGGACTCCCCCTTCCTCACGACGGCGCCCAACGACCGCGGCATGATGCACCAGGAGTTCCTCGCCAAGCTGGGCCTGCCCCTCGGAGAGCTCTGGCGCCTCAGCCCCCTCGCCCGCCGGATGCGCGAACTGCGCCAATGGCACAGCCTGCTCATCGTCAAACCCCTCAACATCACCGGGGCCACCGGCTCGCCAGCCAACGCCACCGCCGTCCTCTGAGGCTACGTCAGCTCATGATGACACCCAGGGCGGACGCCCTTGACCGGACGGCGGCCAAGGGCGTCCAACCCCTTTGGGCCGTCCTAGGCGTCGCCGCCGGTGCTGCCGGACGTGCCGGCGTTCACGTCGTCGAGCCGGTAGCGGCGGAAGGCTTCGGCCGGGGCGTCGGCGGCCACTTTGCCTTCGGCGGCCAGCAACTGCAGGGCCCGGACGACGATTGAGTGGCTGTCGATGTTGAAGAACCGCCGGGCGGCCGCGCGGGTGTCGGAGAAGCCGAAGCCGTCCGCGCCGAGGGTGGCGAACCGGTGCGGCAGGAACTGCCGGATCTGGTCGGGGACCTGTGCCATGTAGTCGGAAACGGCGACCACAGGCCCCTCCGCACCCTCGAGCTGCTGAGCGATGAAGGGCTTGCGCGCCGCCTGGCCGGGATTGAGGAAGGAACCCCGTTCGGCTGCCAGCCCGTCCCGGCGCAGCTCGGTCCAGCTGGTCACCGACCAGACATCGGCGGAGACATTCCAGTCCGCGGCAAGGATCTGCTGCGCTTCGAGGGCCCAGGGAACAGCGACGCCGGAGGCCAGCAACTGGGTCTTCGCACCGGTAGCGGGCCCGTCCTTGAGCTTGTAGATGCCGCGCAGGAGGCCGTCGACGTCGAGGTTTTCCGGCTCCGCGGGCTGCACGATCGGCTCGTTGTAGACGGTCAGGTAGTACATCACGTTGGGGTCCGGATGGGTTCCGCCGTACATCCGATCCAGCCCGGCCCGCATGATGTGCCCGATTTCGTAGCCGTAGGCGGGGTCGTAAATGACGACGGCGGGATTGGTCGCCGCGAGTATCGGGGAGTGGCCGTCCGCGTGCTGCAGCCCCTCGCCGGTCAGGGTGGTCCTTCCGGCGGTCGCCCCGATGACGAACCCGCGGGCCATCTGGTCGGCGGCGGCCCAGAAGGAGTCGCCGGTGCGCTGGAAGCCGAACATCGAGTAGAACACGTAGATCGGCACCAGCGGTTCACCATGAGTGGCATAGGAGGTTCCGGCGGCGGTGAAGGCCGCCACGGCGCCTGCCTCGTTGATGCCGGGGTGGATCAGCTGCCCGGCCGGGGACTCCTTGTAGGCGAGCACCAGGTCGCGGTCCACCGAAAGGTAGTTCTGTCCGGAAGGGTTGTAGATCTTGGCCGTGGGGAAGAACGCGTCCATGCCGAAGGTGCGTGATTCGTCCGGCACGATCGGGACAACCCGGTTGCCGAACTCCTTGTCCCGCATCAGGTCCTTCAGCAGCCGGACGAAGGCCATCGTGGTTGCCGCCTGCTGCTTGCCGGAGCCGCGCGTGGCCACCTCGTAGGCCTTCGACTCCGGGAGCTTGATGGCGTTGTGGCTGCTGCGCCGGTCCGGGACGGCGCCGCCGAGCTCGCGGCGGCGATCCAGCAGGTACCGGATTTCGGGGGCATCCGAACCCGGATGGTAGTAGGGCGGGCGGTAGGGATCGGTTTCGAGCTGCTCGTCGCTGACCGGGATGCGCAGATGGTCGCGGAACGCCTTGAGGTCCTCCAAGGTCAGCTTCTTCATCTGGTGCGTCGCGTTGCGGCCCTCGAAGCGGCTGCCCAGCCCATAGCCCTTGACCGTCTTCACCAGTACGACGGTCGGCTTCCCCGTGGACTCGGTGGCGGCCTTGTAGGCGGCGTAGACCTTGCGGTAGTCGTGGCCGCCGCGCTTGAGGTTCCAGATCTCGTCGTCGGAAAGATGCGCGACCATGTCCTTGGTCTGCGGGGTCTTGCCGAAGAAGTGCTCGCGGACGAAGCCGCCGGACTCGGCCTTGTAGGTCTGGTAGTCGCCGTCCGGCGTCGTATTCATCAGGTCGACCAGGTGGCCCTCGTGGTCCCTGGCCAGCAGGGCATCCCACTCCCGGCCCCAGACGACCTTGACGACGTTCCATCCGGCGCCGCGGAAGAAGGCTTCGAGCTCCTGCATGATCTTGCCGTTGCCGCGCACCGGGCCGTCCAGGCGCTGCAGGTTGCAGTTCACCACGAAGGTCAGGTTGTCCAGCTTCTCCTGCGCCGCGAGCTGGAGCAGGCCGCGGGATTCCGGTTCGTCCATTTCGCCGTCGCCGAGGAAGGCCCAGACGTGCTGGTCGGAGGTGTCCTTGATGCCGCGGTTGTGCAGGTACCGGTTGGACTGGGCCTGGTAGATCGCGTTCATCGGCCCGATGCCCATGGAGACCGTGGGGAATTCCCAGAACTCCGGCATCAGCCGCGGATGCGGATACGACGAGAGGGCGTGGCCGGCCTTCGACTTCTCCTGCCGGAATCCGTCGAGGTCCTCCTCGGTCAGCCGGCCCTCGAGGAACGCCCGGGCATACATCCCGGGGGAAGCGTGGCCCTGGAAGAAGACCTGGTCGCCGCCGCCCGGGTGGTCCTTGCCGCGGAAGAAGTGGTTGAAGCCGACCTCGTACAGCGTCGCGGCGCCGGCGTAGGTGGAGATGTGCCCGCCGACCCCGATCTCGGGATGCTGGGCGCGGTGGACCATGACGGCGGCGTTCCAGCGCATCCAGGCACGGTAGCGGCGCTCGGTCTCCTCGTCGCCGGGATAGGCCGGTTCCTGGTCGGCAGCGATGGTGTTGACGTAGTCGGTGGCGGTGGCCAGCGGGAGGTCGATGCTGCGGGAACCGGCGCGGTCCAGCAGCGAGCGCATGATGAACCCGGCACGGGCCGTGCCGCGGGAATCGATCAGCTGGTCGAGGGATTCCGACCACTCGGCTGTCTCCTCCGGGTCATGGTCACCGAAGCCGCCCGGCGCAGCGGTAAATTCGTCAACAACGGTCATGTGCAACCTCTTCCTTGAGGACAGAGTTCCCCTGTCATCCAGAACGGAAACTTTCACATCTCGGAATTTTTATTCCGAAAGTAGGATACAGTGAATGTCGAGCGCTGCCGTTCTGTCAATGCGGCAGCTTCACAGAACGCCGCGCCACAGCCATTCCGAAGGGAAGCAGATGGAACCCGAGCCCCTGGCACCCACGCCGCGTACCGCCGTCGTTACCGGAGCAGGTTCCGGCATTGGGCGGGCGGTGGCACGCCAGCTGCTGGAGGCCGGCTTCGCCGTGGCCCTCACCGGACGCCGGGAGGACGCGCTGCGGGAGACGGCCGAAGACCGCTCCAATGCGCTGGTCGTTCCTGCGGACATCTCGGAGCCGGAGCAGGTGGCGCAGCTGTTCGACAGCGTGCGGCAGGCATGGGGCCGGCTGGATGTGCTCTTCAACAACGCCGGCACGTTCGGGCCCGCGGCGGCCATCGACGAGATCGGGCTGGCGGACTGGAACGCGACCGTGGCGGTCAACCTCACCGGCGCCATGCTCTGCGCCGCGGAGGCGTTCCGGATCATGAAGGGCCAGCAGCCGCAGGGCGGCCGGATCATCAACAACGGCTCCATCTCCGCGCACGTGCCGCGGCCGCGCTCGGTGGCCTACGCCGCCACCAAGCACGCGCTGACCGGGCTGACCAAGTCGATCGAACTCGACGGCCGGCCCTACGGGATCAGCTGCGGCCAGATCGACATCGGCAACACCGCCACGGCGATCATGGCGCATACCGGCGCCGGCACCGGGGCGCTGCAGCCCGACGGCAGCCGCAGGCCGGAACCCACCTTCGACGTGGAGGAAGCGGCGCGCGCCGTGGTGCTGATGGCCACGCTGCCGGCGCAGGCCACCATCAACCAGCTCACCATCACCGCCGCGGGCATGCCCTACATCGGCCGCGGCTGAGGAGAACCCATGCGCCAAGCCAAAATCATCGCCACCTTCGGCCCTGCCCTGGCCGGCTACGAACGCACGCTTGCCGCGCTCGAGGCGGGCACCGACGTCGTACGCCTGAACATGAGCCACGGCGAACACGACGTGCACGCAGAAACCTACCGCCAAGTGCGCCGGGCGGCGGCGGAGCTCGGCCGGCCGGTCGGGATCTTCGCGGACCTGCAGGGCCCGAAGATCCGGCTGGGGCGCTTCGCGGACGGCCCGCACGAGCTGCATCCGGGCGACCGGTTCACCATCACCACGGCGGACGTGCCGGGCACGGCCGACCTGGTCTCCACCACCCACAAGGGGCTGCCCGGTGACGTGCGGCCCGGCGACACACTGCTGATCGACGACGGCAGGGTGGCGCTGCGCGCGGTGGAGGTCGACGGCGAAAACGTGGTCACCGAGGTGGTGGTCGGCGGGCCGGTGTCCAACAACAAGGGCATCAACCTGCCGGGCGTGGCCGTGAACGTGCCGGCACTCAGCGCCAAGGACGAGGCGGACCTGCGCTGGGCGCTGCGCACCGGCGTCGACATGGTGGCGCTGTCCTTCGTCCGGAGTGCCGCCGATATCGGGCGGGTGCACGAAATCATGGACGAGGAAGGCCGGCGGACGCCGGTGATCGCGAAGATCGAGAAGCCGCAGGCCGTCGACGCGCTGGCGGAGATCGTCGAGGCCTTCGACGCCGTCATGGTGGCCCGCGGCGACCTGGGCGTGGAACTGCCGCTCGAGGACGTGCCGGTGGTGCAGAAGCAGGCGATCGAGCTGGCCCGGCGCGCGGCGAAGCCGGTCATTGTGGCCACGCAGGTGCTCGAGTCGATGATCGGGAACCCGCGGCCCACCCGCGCCGAGGCCTCGGACTGCGCCAACGCCGTGCTGGACGGGGCCGACGCTGTGATGCTCTCCGGCGAGACGAGCGTGGGCGCCTACCCGGTCGAGGCGATCAGGACGATGGCCCGGATCATCGAATCCACCGAGCAGCACGGCCTGGAGCGCATCCAGCCGCTGGGCACCACGCCTAAGACGCGCGGCGGGGCGGTCACCCGTTCAGCGGTGGCGATCGCCGGGCAGCTGGACGCGCGCTGCATCTGCGTGTTCACGCAGTCCGGCGACTCGGCCCGGCGGCTGGCCCGGCTGAGGCCGCCCAGGCCGCTCTACGCCTTCACTCCCCTGCCGGCGACGGTCCACGCGCTCACCATGGCGTGGGGCATCCGGCCGCAGCTGGTGGATTTCGTGCCGCATACTGACCAGCTGACGGCGCAGGTGGATCAGGTGGTGTGCGAGCAGGGCTTGGCCGGGCAGGACGACTTGGTGGTCATCGCCGCCGGTTCCCCGCTGGGCAAGGCCGGCACCCTGAACTTCCTGCGGCTGCACCGCATCGGGGACCTTGACGACGGCGGACGGCGGCCTTCCGTTCCCGCCCGCCGGCGGCGCGGCGAACCCTAGCAAAAGGGCCGGCCGTATTTCGGCAACCTGCGGGCGAAGCTTGCGGGGATCCAGTGTGGTGCATCTCTCTTTATCCTCCACGACGCTCTGTAGTATGCAGACCAAAGGCAGAAGCCGAGCGGGTGAGGCCGGCCGGCTTCTGCACGCCGGGAAACATCCAACGGAGATCCAGATGCCTGCACCCGCCCTCGACGTCGAGGCCCTCCTTCAGCGCTACGACACCCCCGGCGCCTGCGCCGCCGAGCTGCTCTGCGATGCCCACGATCCGGACGCCACTGCGTTTACGATCATCGCTGCCGATCTCTCCAGCGAGGACATCACGTACGGGCAGCTGCGCCAACGTTCCGAGCGAGGCGCCGCAGCCTTGGCCGAGCTGGGCGTCGGCCGCGGTGACAGTGTGGCAACGCTGATGGGAAAGTCCGCCGATCTGGTGGTGATGCTGCTGGCCATTTGGCGCCTCGGCGCCATCCATGTGCCGCTGTTCACCGCTTTTGCCTGGCCCGCCATCGAGCTCAGGCTGACAGCGTCGGGGGCCAAGGTCATCATTTGCGACGCCGACCAGCGCCCGAAGATCCAGGCGACCAGCTCTGCCGTCCTGGTCGCGGGTGACCAGGCACAGGCACCGGATCTTGCCCTTGCGCCCCTGCTCGCGACGCAGCAACCGGGCTTCTCCGCCGCAGCCGTTGGAGGCGACGGCACACTGGTCCTCATCTTCACATCCGGCACCACAGGAACTCCAAAGGGGGTCCCTGTTCCGCTTCGGGCGTTGGCGGCCTTCCGGCAATACGTCGAACTCGGCCTCGATGTGCGCGACGACGACGTGTTCTGGAATGCGGCCGATCCAGGCTGGGCCTACGGTCTCTATTACGGCATCCTCGGCCCGCTCGCTGCCGGCCGGCGCAGCCTGCTGCTTCAGGCGGGCTTCTCACCGGCGCTGAGCTTCGCCGTCCTGGAACGCTTCCGGGTCACCAACTTCGCCGCCGCCCCGACCGTCTACCGCAGTATGCGGGCCAGGACCGACGCCGCAGCGAATGACATCCGGCTGCGGCGGGCGTCCTCCGCGGGGGAACCGCTGACACCGGAGGTGATTTCCTGGGCGGAGAACACACTAGGCGTTCCGGTCAGGGACCACTACGGGCAGACCGAGCACGGCATGATGATCGTCAACGCCTGGCATGACGACATCCGGAAAGATCTGCGGGAGGGGTCCATGGGACAGCCGTTGCCCGGCTGGACGTGCGCGGTCCTGAAGGATGCCTCGGACGAGCCGGCTCCCCCGGAGGAACTGGGCCGCGTCGCGGTGGACACGCAGGCCAGCCCGATGATGTGGTTCACCGGCTACCAGGACGCCCCGGAGAAAACAGCCGAGCGCTTCTCCGCCGACGGGCGGTGGTACGTCACGGGGGACGCGGGCAAGGTCGACGCCGACGGCTACTTCTTCTTCTCGTCCCGTGACGACGACGTCATCATCATGGCCGGGTACCGCATCGGGCCGTTCGACGTCGAAAGCGTCCTGTCGAAGCATCCGGCAGTCCAGGAAACCGCCGTCATCGGCGCCCCCGACGAACTCCGCGGCGAGGTGCTGGAGGCCTACGTCGTGCTCGCCGCCGGGGTCAACGGCGACGAGGCACTCGTCACCGAGCTCCAGGAGCTGGTGAAGACGCAGTTCGCCGCCCATGCCTTCCCGCGGAAGGTTCACTTCGTCGAGTCTCTGCCCAAGACACCATCAGGTAAGCTGCAGCGCTACGTATTGCGGGAACGCCGCAAAGCCGCGCTGGAATAGCACTCGGGGCTAGCTAGCTAGCAGCCGTCGTCAATCGGTGCTTGACGAAACGCAGGTTATCGGCGTCGGTTTTTGGCACGGAGAGGGGCCAAAAACATACCTGGCGAAACACGATGCCGGATGCATTGATCAGACAATCGAGTAGGAGGGCCGGGTTTCCCGGCCCTCCTCTCACACCACCGTACGTGCGGGCCTCGCATACGGCGGTTCGTCAGGTTGTCCTGTAGCGACGCCAGGCATCGTGAAGAAACACCAGTCCCAGGGTTTCCCAGTATTCGTTGGGCAATGCCCGTGACAGGATGGGCGATCCCGCGATTCGCCAGTAGGCCTTGCTGGTCATGCCCCACTGATAGGCCAGATCCGGCCTGATCCCGAGCTTTCGCAGGTTGACTGCACGGGTTCGCGGTTTCTTCCATTCCTTCCAGCGGATCTGGCGCATCCTGCGCCGGAACCACTCGTCCAGCTCTCTGAGCTTCTTCGGAGTGTCGGCCAGACGGAAATATCCCATCCAGCCCCGGATATACCGGTTCAGCAGAGTGATGCGCTCACCCATCGAGATACTCCACTTCCGGGAGGTCAACTGTTTGATCCGCGCTTTGGCCCGTTTCAGGGCCTTCGGCGCGACCCGCAGCTTCACCCCGGATTTGGTGAAGAAGAAGGCATAGCCCAGCAATGTAGCTACGTTTGCCGGACTGATCTTCGACTTCTCCCGGTTCACCCTCAGTTTCAGGGTCTGCTCCAGCACTTTCGTGCACTTGTCCAGCGCCCGTTCGGCCGCCCGTTTGCTCCTGACGAAGACCCGGATGTCGTCGGCGTACCGGACGAACCGGTGGCCGCGCGACCACATCAGCTGGTCGAAGTCATCGAGCATGATGTTCGACAGCAACGGGGACAGAGGCGACCCCTGCGGGGTGCCCTCCGCCGTCGGCTGCCTCACACCATCGGCCATGATCCCCGCCTCAAGATAGCGCCGGATCAGGCCCAGCAGCCGCTTGTCCTTCACTTTCCGCGCAACCCGGGCCATCAAGGCATCATGGTTGACCCGGTCGAAGAACGCATCCAGATCAACCTCGACCACCCACTTGGTGAGCCTAGAGATTTCGGACAGTGGACCCTCTTAAAATCGGAGGGACTACTGAAATGAGGAATCTGCAGAATGTCTGCATCACGTCGACGGTTCACCCAGGAATTC
>NZ_ANPE02000234.1 GCF_000328305.2 Arthrobacter crystallopoietes BAB-32
CTGACGCGGTTGGCTTCCAGCCGGTCGCGGACCGCCGGCAGGCTCCGGCGGCTGACCGGCAGTTCTGCGCCGTCCACCAGCACGCTGGCGCGCCCGGCCGTCGTCCGCATCTGCTGGATCGCCTGGACGGAGACCAGGTAGGAGCGGTGGATGCGCAGGTAGCCGGCGTCCGCCCACTGCCGTTCCAGGTCGTTGAGCGGAACGCGGATGAGGTAGCTGCCCTCGGCGGTGTGCAGCCGGGCGTAGTCGCCCTGTGCCTGCACGAACTTGATCTCGTCGCGCCGGATCATCTTGGTCACGCCGCCCTGGTCCACGGTGATCACTTCGGGCTTGGCGGTGCTGTCCTCGATCAGCTCGCAGATCCGCCGGACGGATTCGGCGAGGCGTTCGGCACGCACCGGCTTGAGCAGGTAATCGACGGCGGCCAGGTTGAAGGCCTCCAGCGCCTGGTCTTCGTCCGCGGTGACAAAAACGACGGCGGGAGGCCGGCTGAAGCGCGATATCACCCGTGCGATGTCGAGACCGGTCAGGGCCGGCATGTGGATGTCCAGGAACATCGCGTCAACGTCATGGTGCTCCAGCGCCCTGAGGGCTTCCGCACCACTGGTGGCTTTGTGGATCCGGCCAATCCGGGAGTCCCGCTCGAGCAGGTAGGCGAGCGCTTCGACGGCGGGGACTTCATCGTCGGCGATGACAACGTTGACCATAACCGACAGTCTACTTAGTCACAGGCAGCGGGGCGGAAACAAGGGGTCCGGCTGATTACACCTCGTGGTCCGGCTGGAATTTCGGAATCCGCATAGTGATCAGCGTGCCGGCTCCCGGTGCCGTCTCGATCACGAGGCCGTGGTCGTCGCCGTAGACCTGGCGCAGCCGGGAATCCACGTTGCGCAGCCCCACATGGTCCCCGGGCGTGTGCCCGGCGAGCATTTGCCGCAGTTTTTCGGGATCCATCCCCACGCCGTCGTCCTCAATCCCCAGGACCGCGAACTCGCCGTCGTCGCGCGCGGTAATGGTGATGTGGCCCGGCCCCTCCTTGGCTTCCAGGCCGTGGCGGACGGCGTTTTCGACCAGCGGCTGCAGCGAGAGGAAGGGAATGACCGTGCTGAGCACTTCCGGGCCGATCTGCAGGCTGACCTTGAGCCGGTCGCCGAAGCGTGCCCGCTCAAGCAGCAGGTAGCGGTCGATCGACTTGAGCTCCTCCGCCACCGTGGTGAAGTCGCCGTGGCGGCGGAATGAGTAGCGCGTGAAGTCGGCAAATTCGATCACGAGCTCGCGGGCGCGGACCGGGTCGGTGAGGATGTACGACGCGATGGCATTGAGCGAGTTGTAGATGAAGTGCGGGCTGATCTGCGCCCGCAGCGCGCGCACTTCCGCCTCCATCAGCAGCGTGCGGGAGGCATCCAGTTCCGCCAGCTCGATCTGGGTGGCCACCCAGGCCGCCACCTCGTTGGCCGCCCGGACCAACGACGGGCGGACCTGGACGCTGTAGGCGCCGATGGTGCCGACAACCCGCTCCTGGACCCTGATGGGGGAGAAGACGGCTTCGGCCGGGAGCTCTTCGGGCGGGACGTCGGCGGGGGCACCGCCCGGCCGCCGGTAGACCTGGGTGCGGCCGGAGGCGAGCACTTTCCGCGCCAGCTCCATTGCCTCCTCATCGTGGCCGGGGCCGTCCGGATCCCAGGCGAGGACGGCCGTTTCGTCCGTGATCACGAGCCGGCTGCTGTCGAGCATCCCGCGCAGGTGGCCGGCGGCTTTCGCTGCTCCGTCCGGGGTGAGTCCATTGCGTAAATGGGATCCGGCCAGCCCGGCCGTATGCAGCGTGTTGTACGTGGCCAGCTCGGCCTCCGAGCCGAGCTCCCGGCTGGAGCGGCTGAGCTTGAAGCCGACCAGCGCGACTACGGCCACTGTGATGACGGCAATCGCGGCGATCAGGGCGATGTCGATTGCCGTGCTGAACATGCAACCACCCTAGTTGCAGTTCGGCGCCTGCGGCTGCCACTCGGCGCAGTCCAGCGGCCGTTCAGCGATCACCCGGCTCCAGAGCGGGACAACGGCGTCGCAAACCGGGCAGAGTGATCGCAGTCACAAACCCTCACAAGGAGGCAGACATGGGACAGCAACCCAGCCCGGAGGCCGATCCGACGGCCACCGTGGACTTCCAGGAAGTCCAGCAGCGGCCCGAGTTCACTGAGCTGAAGCGCCGCCACCGCAGTTTCGTTTTCCCGATGGCCGCAGCATTCCTGATTTGGTACTTCCTGTATGTGCTGCTGGCCGACTATGCCCACGGCTTCATGTCGATCAAGGTCCTCGGCAACATCAACGTCGGCCTGGTCCTGGGCCTGCTGCAGTTCGTGAGCACCTTCGCGATCACCATGTGGTACGTCAGCTACGCCAACAAGAAGCTGGATCCGATTGCCAGCGGAATCCGCCAGGACCTCGAATCCGCTGACCGGCCGCAGGCAGGAGAGACCCACTGATGCTTCCCTTCACCACCGTCACGCAGGAGCCCACCCAGGTTGGCGAGCCGTGGCTGAACATGACCATCTTCGGCTTGTTCGTCGCCGTCACCATGGTGATCGTGCTCCGGGCCAGCCGGAACAACAAGACCGCGGCGGACTACTACGCCGCCGGCCGCTCCTTCACCGGGTCCCAGAACGGCACGGCGATCGCGGGCGACTACCTCTCCGCCGCATCCTTCCTTGGCATTTGCGGCGCGATCGCGATCAACGGGTACGACGGCTTCCTGTACTCCATCGGCTTCCTGGTCGCGTGGCTGGTGGCCCTGCTGCTGGTGGCCGAACTGCTGCGCAACACCGGCAAGTTCACCATGGCGGATGTGCTGTCCTTCCGCCTGAAGCAGCGTCCCGTGCGCATCGCGGCGGCGACGACGACGCTGGCCGTCTGCTTCTTCTACCTGCTGGCCCAGATGGCCGGCGCCGGCGCGCTTGTCTCCCTGCTGCTCGGCATCGATGACCGGTTGGGGCAGTCCATCGTCATCACCGTGGTCGGCGCGCTGATGATCCTCTACGTCCTGGTCGGCGGCATGAAGGGCACCACCTGGGTGCAGATCATCAAGGCCTGCCTCCTGATCGCCGGCGCCTTCATCATGACCATCTGGGTACTGGCGCTGTACGGGTTCAACCTGTCGGCCCTGCTGGGCGACGCCGCGGCGACCGCCGGCAACCCGGAGCTCCTGAATCCGGGCCTGCAGTACGGCGTGAGCGAAACCTCCAAGTTCGACTTCATCTCGCTGGCCCTGGCGCTCGTGCTCGGCACCGCGGCCCTGCCGCACGTGCTGATGCGCTTCTACACCGTTCCGACGGCGAAGGAAGCCCGCCGCTCGGTGGTCTGGGCGATCTGGCTCATCGGAGCGTTCTACCTCTTCACCCTGGTGCTCGGTTACGGCGCCGGTGCCCTGATCGGCCCGGAGGCCATCGAGGCGGCCCCCGGCGGCGTGAACTCCGCGGCTCCGCTGCTGGCCTTCCACCTGGGTGGACCGCTGCTGCTCGGGGTGATTTCCGCCGTCGCATTCGCCACGATCCTGGCGGTTGTTGCCGGCCTGACCATCACCGCTGCGGCGTCCTTCGCCCACGACATCTACGCCAACGTGGTGCGCAAGGGCCAGGTCGACTCCCAGGGCGAGGTCAAGGTCGCCCGCCGGACCGTGCTGGTGATCGGCGTGCTGTCCATCGCCGGCGGCATCGGCGCCCAGGGGCAGAACGTGGCCTTCCTAGTGGCACTGGCCTTCGCGGTCGCCGCCTCGGCCAACCTGCCGACCATCATCTACTCGCTCTTCTGGAAGAAGTTCTCTACGCAGGGCGCGATCTGGTCGATGTACGGCGGCCTGGCCGCGGCGATCATCCTGATTGCGTTCTCGCCGGTGGTCTCCGGCGCCGAGACGGCCATGATCCCGGGGGCCGACTTCGCGTGGTTCCCGCTGAAGAACCCGGGCATCATCTCGATCCCGCTGGCCTTCTTCCTCGGCTGGCTCGGCACCGTGCTCGACAAGAGCGTGGAGGATCCGTCCAAGCAGGCGGAGATGGAAGTCCGGTCGCTGACCGGCGTGGGCGCGGAAAAGGCGGTCGACCACTAATCACCGCTGGCCGCCCTTCCAGCGGTGGCGCGGCAAACCCAGGGCGGGTCCGGAGCATTCCGGGCCCGCCCGTCCGCGTCCTGCGCGAGCACCTCCGGAGCAGTGTCCGCCCGGGCTGGACCTGCCCCCGCCGGGCACGCCCTCAGGAAGGGCCGTCTGCCCTTTTGAGCAACGGGCCCACGCGGAAGGGCACCAGCTCGTGCATGGCCAGGGAGGTGTCGGTCCGCTCGACGCCGTCGATCGCGAGCACCTGGCTGTTGATCCGGAACAGATCCTCGGCACTGCGCGAAACGACCTGGGCGAGGATGTCCGCGGTGCCGGTGACTCCGAAGGCTTCCAGCAGTTCGGGGATCTGGGCGAGCTCGGCGGTAATCTGCTGCAGCTTGCGCTGCTGCACGTGGATATGGATGAATGCCGTGAGCGGATAGCCCAGCGCCGCGGGGCTGATCCTGCGTTCGAAGGTCAGGAAGACGCCCTTCGCCTCGAGCTGGGCCAGCCTGGCCTGCACGGTGTTGCGCGACAGGGCCAGCTGCTGGGCGAGGGCAACGACGGTGCTGCGCGCGTCCCGTGACAGGGCCTCCAGCAACCGGATGTCGGTGCCGTCCAAGGGCTGCATAGTGCGCAACGTTAGCACGATCAAATCCATGCGGACAGAGCATTATGCGCAATCATGGCGCCGGAGATTGCGCTTCATGCCTGTTGTGAGTATCGTCACAACTACCTTCCGCCAATGGCGTCGGAAGGTCCTGACTTCGCGCCGGACATCCACAAGAAGACCGGCCGGTGACGACCACGAGCAAAGGAGCGCGTGCAGAGTGTCCTTACATGGCAGGGGCCCGGTTCCGGACGAAAACCTCGTCCAGCTGCTGCGGCCGGACGGCACCAGGACGGACGGGTCCGGCTACACGGAGTGGCTCGGGGATATCGACGGCGCCGCGCTGCGCGGGCTGTACGAAGACATGGTGGTGGTGCGCCGGATCGACCAGGAGGCCACGGCACTCCAGCGGCAGGGCGAACTGGCGCTGTGGCCGCCCCTGCTGGGCCAGGAAGCGGCGCAGATCGGGTCCGGCCGTGCCCTCCGCCAGGATGACTTCGTCTTTTCCAGCTACCGCGAGAACGGCGTGGCCTATTGCCGCGGCGTCGGGTACGCGGACCTGCTCCGGGTTTGGCGCGGCAACGCCCCGTCCGGCTGGGACCCGTACGCCGTCAACATGGCGACGCCGCAGGTCATCATCGGGGCGCAGACGCTGCATGCCACCGGCTATGCCATGGCCACGAAGTTCGACGGCGCAGATGCGGTTGCGGTGGCGTATTTCGGCGACGGGGCCACCAGCCAAGGGGATGCCAACGAGGCGATGGTGTTCGCCGCCAGCTTCCAGGCGCCGGTCGTGTTCTTCTGCCAGAACAACCAGTGGGCCATCTCGGAACCGGTGCGGCTGCAGGCGCAGCGGGACATCGCCGATCGGGCCCCCGGCTTCGGCATCCCGAGTGTGCGCGTCGACGGAAACGACGTGCTGGCGAGCCTGGCCGTAACGCGCCAGGCGCTCGACCGGGCGCGCGGCGGCGGAGGTCCTTCCTTCATCGAGGCGGTCACCTACCGGATGGGTCCGCATACGACGGCGGATGATCCGTCCCGCTACCGGGACCCCAATGAGCTCGAGGACTGGAAGAGCCGGGATCCGATCGACCGGCTCGCCCGGCTGCTGAAGGCCGAAGGGCTGCTGGACGAGGAGTTCGCCAGCCAGGCCAAGGACACGGCGGACCGCGCGGCAGCCGAGCTGCGTGAAGCCTGCGTCACCATGCCGGAACCGGGCGAGCTGGACGTCTTTGACAACGTCTACGCCACGCCGCACACGGTCCTGGCGGAGCAGAAGGAGGAGTACCGGCGCTACCTGGCCTCCTTGGCGGCGGCACCGGGAGGCACAGCATGAACACCATGACTTTCGGGCGGGCCATCAACTCCGGCCTGCGCCGGGCGCTGGAACATGATTCACGGGTGGTCCTCATCGGCGAGGACATCGGTACGTTAGGCGGCGTCTTCCGGATCACGGATGAGCTGCAGAAAGACTTCGGTGGCCACCGGGTCATCGATGCCCCGCTGGCGGAATCCGCAATTCTGGGTACGGCCGTTGGTATGGCCTACCGCGGGTACCGCCCGGTGTGCGAAATCCAGTTTGACGGGTTCATTTATCCGGCCTTCAACCAGATAGTGAGCCAGGTGGCCAAACTCCATTACCGCACCCAGGGGAGGGTCAAGATGCCGCTGACCATCCGGGTTCCGTTCGGCGGCGGAATCGGAGCAGCAGAGCATCATTCGGAATCACCGGAGGCATATTTTCTGCACACCTCCGGCCTGCGCGTGGTTTCAGCGTCGAACCCGCAGGACGCATTCCTGATGATCCAACAGGCGATCGCCTGCGATGACCCGGTGCTCTTCTTCGAGCCCAAGCGCCGCTACCACAGCAAGGGCGAGGTGGACGAGGACGCCGGGCTGGACAGCTATCCGATGGAGCAGGCCCGGGTGGAGATCGCCGGCGACGACGCCACGCTGGTCACTTACGGGGCGCTGGTCCAGGTGGCCCGCGAAGCCGCCATGGCTGCCCGCGACGACGGCATTTCGCTCGAGGTGATCGACCTGCGCTCGCTGTCACCCATCGACTTCGCCACGGTGGAGGCATCCGTCCGCAAGACCGGCCGGCTGGTGGTGGCCCATGAAGCTTCCCGGACCGGCGGCCTCGGGGCGGAATTGGCGGCATCGATCACCCAGCGCTGCTTCTACTACCTGGAGCACGCACCGGAACGGATTGCCGGCTTCGATATTCCCTACCCGCCCGCCAAGATGGAGCACCACCACCTGCCCGACCTCGACCGGATCCTCGACGGCGTGGACCGGGTGATGGGCCGGCCCAATTCGCTCAGCGGGCAGGAGGGGAACTGATGGCGGTACGGGTATTCAAGCTGCCGGACCTCGGCGAGGGCCTGACCGAATCGGAAATCCTGCGCTGGCATGTGGCTGAAGGCGACACGGTCGAACTGAACCAGGTCCTCGGCGAAGTCGAAACGGCCAAGGCTGTGGTGGAACTGCCATCCCCCTTCGCCGGCGTGGTCACAACGCTGCATGAAGCGCCGGGGACAACGGTGAACGTGGGCGAACCGATTGTCTCCTTCGAGGTTCCCGGCGACGGCGGCCCCGAGGAGCCGGGAACGGGCGGGAGCGCAACCGCAGCGCCTGCTGGCGCGGAGGGCATGCAGCGACCTGCCCCTTCCGGCGGGGCCGAAGCCCGGGCCGGCAGGCCGGCCCGTGAAGCGGTCCTCGTCGGGTACGGCGCCCAAGCCGAAGGTACGTCCCGGCCGGTGCGCCGCCGTCGTAGTTTCGGCACCGCGCAGGCGCCGGCCACCGCCGAAGCCGCGCCGAACGGAACAGCGCCGGCGCTCGGGCAGGGGCCGAGGGGAATGGAGCGGGCGCCAGGGCGGGAGTGAAGGAGCGCCCGCGTTCGACGCCGCCGGTGCGCAAGCTGGCCAAGGACCTCGGGATCGACCTCGCCCTGGTTCATGGCAGCGGCGACGGCGGGCTCATCACGCGGGCCGATGTGGAGGACTTCCAGGCCGCCGGCGGCCCCGGGGCCGCTCCTCAGGTTCCTGCGGCGGCAGCAGGCGGGCGCTGGCTGGGCGGGGCGGCTGAGCGGGAAAGCCGGGTGCCGATCAGGGGAGTGCGCAAGCAGACCGCGGCCGCCATGGTTGCCAGCGCGTTCACCGCGCCGCACGCCACGTCCTTCCTGACCGTCGACGCCACCGCGGGGATGGAACTGCTGGACCGGCTGCGGGAGCGGCGCGCCTTCGCAACAACCAAGCTCACGCCGCTGACATTGGCTGCGAAGGCCCTGTGCCTCGCGCTGGACCGGCATCCGGTCCTGAATTCGCGGTGGGACGAGCAGCGCCAGGAGATTGTCCAGCAGAACTACGTGAACCTCGGCATCGCCGCCGCGACCCCGCGCGGCCTGCTCGTGCCGAACATCAAGGACGCCCAGGCGCTGGACTTCGCCGGGCTGGCAGCGGCGCTGGCGGAGCTGGCACAGCGGGCGCGGGAGGGCAAGACCGCGCCGGCAGAACTGTCCGGCGGGACCATCTCCATCACGAACATCGGCGTGTTCGGCATCGATGCCGGCACACCCATCCTCAATCCGGGCGAGGCGGCAATTCTGGGCATCGGGGCGGTTCGCCGGCAGCCGTGGGAATACCGCGGCGGGATCGAGCTGAGGCAAGTTGTCACGCTGAGCCTTTCCTTCGACCACCGGCAGGTGGACGGGGAGCAGGCCGGACTGTTCCTGGCCGACGTCGGTGCGATCCTCAGCGATCCCGCCGTCGTGCTGACGATGGTGTGATCAGAGCAGTTCGAGGATCTCTTCGGTCACTACGGCGGCTCGGGCATTGGCAAAGCCCTTGGACTCGCCGACCGGCTTGAACCCGGCCTTTTCCAGCACTTTGATGGAGCCCAGGTTGTCCTTGACCGCCCGGGCGCGGATCGGGCGTGCCGGGTATTCAGCCAGGAACTTCTCGACGGCGGCGGTGGTGATCCCGCGGCCCCAGTGCGACTTGGCGGTCCAGAAGCTCAGCTCCGGATAGCCCTCGGAGGGGTAGGCCAGGACGCTGCCCACGACTTCGCCGTCGGCGGTGACGGTGCGCACCGTGATTTCCTCATCGTTGAGGATGTTCTGCCAGTGGTGGTCGAAGACGCCCCGGTCGGAGGGGTCCTTGGCGGAGAAGGCGGCCATGTGGTTGGCGTCCGGGTCCTGCTGGTACTCGAAGAACTTGTCCAGGTCCGCCGGCTCCACGGGTCGCAGCTCAATCATGTTGGAACCTTTCGGGTCTAGGTGGTCTCAACAGACTACTCGGCTTTCAGGGCGGCCCATGCCATTTGTTCCAGCAGATTGCGCCGCCAGCCCCGCTCGCGCGGACGTTTGCCGCGGTGCAGTGAATGCGGGGTCGAATTGATCAGCCCGAAGGCGGCATGGGCGCGCATGCGCAGCTTCGGAGTGTCCTGGCCCGGAAGCACCTGCGACAGCACGGCGACCCAGACCTCGACGTACTGGCGCTGCAGGTCCCGCACGTGCGTGGATTCCTCTTCCGGCAGGCTGTCCAGGTCCCGGTCGTGCACGCGGATGACCTCGGGGTTGCTGAGCGCGAAATCCACGTGGAATTCGATCAGCCCGCGCAGGGCGTCCTGCGGATCGGGGGAGTTGTCGACGACGGCCTGCCCGCCCTCCAGCAGGTCCTGGCTGACACCGGTGAGCAGGGCGGAGAGCACTGCGTGCTTGCTGCTGAAATGCCGGTAGACGGCCGGCCCGCTGACGCCGGCCGCGGCGCCGAGATCCTCGATGGAGACGCCGTTGAAGCCGCGCTCGGCGAAGAGCCGGGCAGCGGCGGCGAGCAGTGCCGCGCGGCGGGAGGCCTTGGCCTGGCTGCGGCCAGTAGTCCGTTCGGCATCGGCAGCGGCATTGACGGACACGGCGGTTCCTCCCGGGAGCTGCTGCTGGACTTTTGGTGTGACTGACATTACGCTGAATTTCAGTTAATCCAGACTAACCAAAACGGCCGGGGAAGGCCAGCCTGGACAGGGCGGAAACCCGGCCAGCGGCAGAAAGACGTCGATGCAGACTCTGGCTTCCCGGGTGGACACTACCAGCCCGGAGTACCTCGAGAACGACGCCGCGCAGCGGTCCCTCGCGGCTGAACTGCACAAGCGCCTGGCCGCGGTGGCGCTGGGCGGCCCGGCGGAGTCCCGGCGACGGCATGTGGCCCGCGGCAAGCTGCTGCCGCGCGAGCGGGTGGACCGCCTGCTGGACGAGGGAAGCCCGTTCCTGGAGCTGGCCCCGCTGGCTGCGGAGGGAATGTACGACGGCGATTCCCCCGGTGCCGGGATCATTACAGGGATCGGCCTCATCCACGGCCGGCCGGTCCTCGTGGTCTGCAACGACGCGACGGTCAAGGGCGGCACCTACTATCCGATGACGGTGAAGAAGCACCTGCGCGCCCAGGAGGTGGCGCTGGAGAACCGGCTGCCGTGCATCTACCTAGTGGATTCCGGCGGCGCTTTCCTGCCCAAGCAGGACGAGGTGTTCCCGGACCGCGAGCACTTCGGCCGGATCTTCTACAACCAGGCCAACCTCTCGGCGCAGAAGGTCCCGCAGATCGCCGCCGTGCTGGGATCCTGCACGGCAGGCGGGGCCTACGTGCCGGCCATGAGCGACGAGACCGTCATCGTGCGCAACCAGGGCACCATCTTCCTGGGCGGCCCGCCGCTGGTGAAGGCCGCCATCGGCGAGGTGGTCACGGCGGAGGAGCTCGGCGGCGGAGACCTGCATGCGCGGGTTTCCGGCGTGACCGACCACCTGGCCGAGAACGACGAGCATGCGCTGGCGCTGGTCCGGGACATCGTCGCCACGCTGCCGGCCCCGTCCGCGGCGTGGGAGATTGCCGCAACGGAGCCTCCGCTGGCGGGGCCGGAGGAGCTCTACGGGGCGGTCCCGGTGGACGTCAACGCCGCCTACGACGTCCGCGAGGTCATCGCCCGGCTGGTGGACGGGTCCCGGTTCCACGAGTTCAAGCGGGAGTACGGTGCGACGCTGGTGACCGGCTTTGCCCGCCTGCACGGCCATCAGGTCGGCATCGTCGCGAACAACGGTGTGCTCTTCAGCGAATCCGCGCTGAAGGGCGCCCACTTCATCGAACTGTGCGACCAGCGCGGCATCCCGCTGGTCTTCCTGCAGAACCTCTCCGGCTTCATGGTGGGCCGGGACTACGAGGCCGGCGGCATCGCCAAGCACGGCGCCAAGATGGTCACCGCGGTGGCCACCGCCCGGGTGCCCAAGCTGACGGTGATCATCGGCGGGTCCTTCGGCGCGGGCAACTACTCGATGTGCGGGCGGGCCTACTCGCCGCGCTTTTTATGGATGTGGCCGGCGGCGCGGATCTCGGTGATGGGCGGGAACCAGGCTTCCTCCGTGCTGGCCACGGTCAAGCGGGACCAGCTCGAGGGCCGCGGCGGCACCTGGGAAGCGGCGGAGGAGGAGGCATTCAAGGCGCCGATCCGCCAGCAGTACGAGGACCAGGGCAATCCGTACTATTCCACGGCACGGCTGTGGGACGACGGCATCATCGATCCGGCCGACACCCGCCGGGTCCTCGGCCTGGCCCTCGATGTGTGTGCCAACAGTCCGTTGCCGGATACCTCGTTCGGCCTGTTCAGGATGTGAGCCAAGATGCCGTCTGTGCCTTTCCGGACCGTCCTGGTCGCCAACCGTGGTGAAATTGCCTGCCGGGTCATCCGTACCTGCCGCCTGCTGGGCATCGCGACGGTTGCGGTGTATTCCGATGCCGACGCCGGAGCGCGCCACGTGCGCGAAGCGGACCGTGCCGTCCGGCTGGGGCCGGCGGCTCCGGCGGCGAGCTACCTCAACATCAACGCCATCATCGCCGCTTGCCGGGCCACCGGTGCCGAGGCCGTGCACCCGGGCTACGGGTTCCTCAGCGAGAGCCTGGCCTTCGCCGAGGCACTCGAGGCCGCGGGCATTACCTTCATCGGGCCGAACGTGAAGGCCATCGGCATCATGGGGGACAAGATCCGGGCCAAGAACCACGTGGCCGGCTACCAGGTGCCGGTGGTTCCGGGCCTGGCCGAGCCCGGCCTGCCGGACGCGGCGCTCATCGAAGCCGCCGAGGGCATCGGCTACCCCCTCCTGATCAAGCCCTCGGCCGGCGGCGGCGGCAAAGGCATGCACCGCGTCGACGGTCCCGGCCAGCTGCCGGCAGCGCTGGCCGCCGCCCGGCGCATTGCCGCCGGTTCCTTTGGCGACGACACGCTCTTCCTCGAACGGCTGATTCCCAGCCCGCGGCATATCGAAGTCCAGGTCCTGGCGGACAACCACGGCAACGTCATCCATCTGGGCGAACGGGAGTGCTCCCTGCAGCGCCGGCACCAGAAGGTCATCGAGGAAGCCCCGTCGCCGCTGCTCGACGAGGCTACCCGGGCGCGGATCGGCGAGGCGGCCTGCAACGCCGCCCGCAGCGTGGACTACAGCGGCGCCGGCACCGTGGAGTTCCTGGTTTCCGACGAAGCCCCGGACGAGTTCTTCTTCATGGAGATGAACACCCGGCTGCAGGTGGAGCATCCGGTGACCGAGCTGGTCACCGGTCAGGACCTGGTCGAATGGCAGTTGAGGATCGCGGCAGGGGAGCCGCTTGCCCTGGCCCAGTCCGACGTCGTACTCACGGGCCACGCCGTGGAGGCGCGGATCTACGCCGAAAGCCCGGAACAGGACTTCCTGCCCTCGGCCGGTACCGTGCTGGACCTGCAGGAACCGGCCGGCGAGGGCATCCGGGTGGACAGCTCGCTGCTGCCCGGGCTGCGGATCTCTTCCGACTACGACCCGATGCTGGCCAAAGTCGTCGCCTGGGGCCCGACCGTGAGCAGGCGCTGGACCGGCTGGACTCGGCGCTCGCGGAGATGGTGCTGCTCGGCGTGCCCAACAACATCGAGTACCTGCGCCTGCTGCTGGAGGACGAGGATGTGGGTGCCGGCCGGCTGGACACCACCCTGATCGAACGCAAACTGCCCCAGCTGCGGTTCCACCGGCCGGACGACGGCGAACTCGCTGCCGCCGCACTGGCCTGGCTGCAGCGGCCCCGGTCAGCGGAGCCCGGAGCACCCGGTGCACCGCTGCGGCCGGACTCGCCGTGGCTGCAGCGCGACGGCTGGCGCCTGGGCGTGCCGGCGCCGCTGACCGTCGGCTTCACCCTGCCGGACAAGAGCCGGCGCGAGGTCGCGCTCACCGCATCGGCGAACGGCAGCTGGCAGGCGGACGTTGCCGCCGGGAGCGAAACGGACGCCGACGGCAGGGACCTGACCGGGCCGGAACCGCGCCTTGGCCCGGATGCGCTCGCGGTGAGCCTGGACGCAGGGCCGCAGTCCGCCGTCGTCAACGGAACTACCTTGCCGCTGCGCCTGGCCGTGGACCCGGACACGGCCACGGTGTGGGCCGGTGGCAGCGGGTGGTCGATGCCGTTGGCCGTGCGCACCCGCCGCCGGCAGCTGGAGGAGAGCCTGGCCGGCATCGAACGCGCCGAGGGCGGCGCCTCGCCGGAGGTGCGCTCACCGATGCCCGGGACGGTGACCGACGTGGCGGTGGCCAACGGGGACTTCGTGGAGGCCGGCCAGACCGTGCTGACCGTGGAGGCCATGAAGATGGAGCACCAGCTGGCGGCAGCAGTGGCCGGCGAGGTCTCCATCCACCTGAAGATTGGTGACTTGGTCAAAGCGGACCAGGTCGTCGCCGTTATCCGGGCGGCGGATCCCGCCCCGGAAACGGAGGCAACAGCACGGAAGGAAGCCAACCATGCCTGATTTCGCCCTGTCCGAGGACCACCAGGACCTGGTGGATACCGTGCGCGAGTTCGCCGACGAAGTCGTCGCGCCGGCGTCCGCCAAGCACGACGAGGAGCACTCCTTCCCCTACGAAATCGTCAAGCAGATGGGCGAGCTCGGCCTGTTCGGACTGCCGTTCCCGGAGGAGTACGGCGGGATGGGCGGGGACTACTTCGCGCTGGCGCTGGCGCTCGAGCAGCTCGGGCGGGTGGATCAGTCCGTGGCGATCACACTGGAAGCCGGCGTCTCGCTGGGGGCGATGCCCATCTACCGCTTCGGCACCGAGGAGCAGCGCCGGCAGTGGCTGCCCATGCTGGCCACCGGCGAAGCGCTCGCCGGCTTCGGGCTGACCGAGCCGGAAGCAGGTTCGGACGCCGGCGGCACGAAGACCATGGCGCGGCTTCAGGACGGTGAGTGGATCATCAACGGCCGCAAGGAGTTCATCACGAA
Source organism: Arthrobacter crystallopoietes BAB-32 (assembly GCF_000328305.2). Lineage (GTDB taxonomy): Bacteria > Actinomycetota > Actinomycetes > Actinomycetales > Micrococcaceae > Crystallibacter > Crystallibacter crystallopoietes_A. Next base: position 13,968 of record NZ_ANPE02000234.1, read on the forward strand.
CTCGGGCACCAGGATCAGCAGGCTGGTGACGGTCACGGCCGTCACCGGCACTTCCGAGCGGCCGGATGGCAGCATCAAGAAGGAGATCTCCACCATCCTGGTGCCCACGGACACCCCTGGCTTCACCGCAGAAAAGGCCTACAACAAGGTCGGCTGGAACGCCTCGGACACGCATCCGCTGACCCTGGACGACGTGCGGGTGCCGGAGGCCAACCTGCTGGGCGAGCGCGGCCGGGGCTACGCGAACTTCCTGCAGATCCTGGACGAGGGGCGGATCGCGATCGCGGCGCTGGCCACCGGTGCCGCGCAGGGCTGTGTGGAGGAAGCCGTCACCTACGCCAAGCAGCGGCAGGCCTTCGGTCACAACATCGGGCACTACCAGTCCATCCAGTTCAAAATCGCGCGGATGCAGGCGCGGGCGCACACGGCGCGGCTGGCCTACTACGATGCGGCAGCGCGGATGCTGGCCGGCAAGCCCTTCAAAACCGAGTCGGCCATTGCCAAGATGGTGGCGGGCGAGGCAGCGATGGACAACGCCCGGGACGCCACGCAGATCTTCGGCGGCTTCGGGTTCATCAACGAGTTCCGGGTGGCGCGGCACTACCGGGATTCGAAGATCCTGGAGGTCGGCGAAGGCACAACCGAAGTGCAGCTGATGCTCATCGCCCGCCAGCTGGGCTTGTAGTTAGCGCGCCGCGCAGTGCGTGGACCCGAAGGAGGAGGACGGCAGTGATCAACAAAGTGGTAGCCAGCGCGGCCGAGGCAGTGGCGGACATCCGCAACGGCGCCTCGCTGGCGGTCGGCGGTTTCGGGCTCTGCGGGATCCCCGTGGCACTGATCCAGGCACTGCACGATGCCGGCACCACGGACCTGGAAACCATCAGCAACAACTGCGGCGTGGACGACTGGGGGCTGGGCGTGCTGCTCAGGGACGGCCGGATCCGCCGCACCATCAGCTCGTACGTCGGCGAAAACAAGGAGTTCGCCCGGCAGTACCTGGCCGGCGAGCTGGAGGTGGTGCTGACGCCGCAGGGCACGCTGGCGGAGAAGCTGCGCGCCGGCGGGGCTGGCATTCCGGCCTTCTATACGGCGGCCGGGGTGGGCACCCAGGTCAGCGAGGGCGGTTTGCCGCAAAAGTACGACGCCGAGGGCAATGTTGCGGTGGCATCGGAACCTAAAGAGGTACGCAGCTTCGGCGGGGTGGACTACGTGCTCGAGGAATCCCTGCGGCCCGATTTCGGCCTGGTGCACGCGTGGAAGGGGGACCGGCTGGGCAACCTGGTCTTCCATGTCACGGCCATGAACTTCAACCCGCTGTGCGCCATGGCCGGCAAGGTCACCATCGCCGAGGTCGAAGAACTGGTCGAGCCGGGCGAACTGGACCCGCAGCAGATCCATACGCCCGGCATCTTCGTCCAGCGCGTGGTCGTCGCCGGCAATGTGGAGAAGCGGATCGAGAAGCGCACCGTCAGCGCACCGCTGCCGGCCGGAGAGGGGAACTGAAGATGGCGCTGACCCGCACCGAGCTGGCCGCCCGGGTGGCCAGGGAACTGAAGAACGGGCAGTACGTGAACCTGGGCATCGGCATGCCGACCCTGATTCCGAACTACATTCCCGACGGCGTGGAAGTGGTACTGCACTCCGAAAACGGAATCCTCGGCGTCGGACCCTATCCCACCGAGGAGAACCTCGATCCGGACCTGATCAATGCGGGCAAGGAAACCGTGACCTTGAACCGCGGGGCGGCGATCTTCGACTCGGCCACCTCCTTCGGCATGGTCCGCGGCTCGCACGTGGACGTGGCCGTCCTCGGCGCGATGCAGGTGGCGGAAAACGGGGACCTGGCCAACTGGATGATCCCCGGCAAGATGGTCAAGGGGATGGGCGGCGCCATGGACCTGGTCTTCGGCGCGAAGCGGCTGATCGTCATGATGGAGCACGTGGACCGCAACGGCAGCCCCAAGATCCTCACCGAATGCACGCTGCCGCTTACCGGCCGCGGCTGCGTGGACCGGATCATCACCGACCTGGCCGTCATCGACGTGACCGAGGACGGGCTGGTGCTGCGTGAAGTCTCGCCCGGCGTCTCCGTTGACGAGGTGGTCGCCGCCACCGGGGCGGAGCTGAAGATCGAAGAGCACGAGGTGGACGACGTATGAACAAGACCGTGGTCCAGCGCGGCCTGTACTTCGACGAGATCGAGGTCGGCACCACCTACGTGCACCGCCCCGGCCGCACGGTGACGGAAACCGACAATGTCCTGTTCACGACGGCGACGATGAACAGCCAGGCCCTGCACCTGGACGCGGCATGGTCGGCGGCCCAGCCGTTCGGCCAGCGGCTGGTCAATTCGATGTTCACGCTGGCCACCGTCGTCGGTCAGTCCGTCACCCAGCTGACCCAGGGCACGATCGTGGCGCAGCTCGGGCTGACCGACGTCACCTTCCCGCATCCGCTCTTCCACGGCGACACGCTCTATACGGAAACCGTGGTGACGGACAAGCGGCCCTCGTCGTCGCGTCCCGGGCAGGGAATCGTGACCATGGCGCACACCGGCAGGAACCAGCACGGCATCATCGTGGCCACGGCCAGCCGGACCTGCCTGATGTGGACCGAAGAAGGGCACCGCAACGCCCAGGACGAGCGGGAACAGGCCCCGGACGCAGGGGAGGCGTAGCGGATGTTCACCATGGGACCGGCCCTGCTGTTCTGCCCGGCGGACCGGCCGGAGCGCTACGCCAAGGCGGCGGAGCGCGCCGACGCGGTCATCCTGGACCTGGAGGACGCGGTGGCGCCGCAGAGCCGGGAGCAGGCCCGCCGCGAGGTCATCGGGCAGCAGCTCGACCCGGAGCGGACCATTGTGCGGGTCAATCCGCCGGGCACGCCGGACCACGCGATGGACCTGGCGGCGCTGCGCCACACAAGCTACACCACCATCATGGTCGCCAAGTCGGAGAACGCGGACGCCCTGGCGGCACTGCAGGGCTACGACGTGGTGGCATTGTGCGAAACGGCGCTGGGCGTGCTGGCCGCGCCGCAGATCGCCCTGGCCCCGAATGTCTGCGCGCTCATGTGGGGAGCGGAGGACCTGGTGGCCTCGCTCGGCGGCACCTCCAGCCGGTTCGCCTCCGGGACCTACCGGGACGTGGCCAGGCACGCGCGCTCGCAGGTGCTGCTGGCCGCCGGCGCCCATGGCAAGGCGGCGATCGATTCGGTCTACGTGGACATCGCGGACCTGGCCGGATTGGCGGCGGAAGCCGAGGACGCGGTGGCATCCGGGTTCGCAGCCAAGGCGATCATCCATCCCGGCCAGGCCGGCGTGATCCGGGACGCGTACCGGCCCTCGGCGGACGACGTGGCCGAGGCCCGCGAGCTCCTGGAACTGGCGCGCAGGGAACCCGGGGCCTTCAGCTTCCGCGGGAAGATGGTGGACGGGCCGCTGATCAAGCACGCCGAACAGCTGCTGCGCCGCGCGGAGGTGACATAGCCCGCGTTCCGGGCAGGCCCGGCAGTGCGGGATACTGGAAACCATGGAGTTGCGCGACCAGAGACCCGGAAACGCCCAGCAGACCCGACGGAAAGCAGTGCTGCTGGGATCGACGGGATCGATCGGCACCCAGGCCATCGACGTGGTCGACGCCGCGCCCGAACGCTTCGAAGTGACCGCCCTCGCGGCCGGCGGCGGACAGCTGGACCTCGTGGCCCGGCAGGCAGTCCACACCCGCGCCCAGGCCGTCGGCATCGCCTCCGGCACGGTGGAGGAATTGTCGACGGCGGTCAAAGGCGGCGCGGCGGAAGCCGGCCTTAGCGGCTACGCACCGGAGCTTTTTGCCGGCCCCGACGCCGCGGCGAGGATCGCCGCCTGGGCGGATGCCGACGTCGTACTCAATGGCATTACCGGCTCCATTGGGCTGGCCCCGACGCTGGCCGCGCTGGAGGCCGGGCACGTGCTCGCGCTGGCCAACAAAGAGTCGCTGATCGCCGGCGGCGCGCTTGTCAAGGCTGCTGCGCGGCCGGGCCAGATCGTGCCGGTGGATTCGGAGCATTCGGCGCTGGCCCAGGCCCTGCGGGCCGGCAGCGCGGCGGAGGTGGACCGGCTCATCGTGACCGCGTCCGGCGGACCGTTCCGCGGCTACACCCGGGGGCAGCTGGACCGGGTCACGCCGGCGCAGGCCCTGGCGCATCCGACCTGGGACATGGGCCGGATGGTCACCACCAACTCGGCCACCATGGTCAACAAGGCCCTCGAAGTGATCGAGGCGCACCTGCTCTTCGACGTGCCGCTGGAACGGATCGACGTGGTGGTCCATCCGCAGTCCGTGGTGCATTCGATGGTGCAGTTCACGGACGGCTCCACGATTGCCCAGGCGTCGCCGCCGGACATGCGGCTGCCGATCGCCCTCGGGCTGGGCTGGCCGGACCGGGTGCCCGGCGCGGCGGCCGCCTGCGACTGGACCAAGGCCACGAGCTGGACCTTCGAGCCGCTGGACGAGGAAGTCTTTCCCGCGGTGCGGCTGGCCAAGGAAGCCAGCGCCTCCTCCGCCACCGGCATGGCGGTCTACAACGCGGCCAATGAGGAGGCCGTCCACGCCTTCCACGAGGGCCGGATCGGCTTCCCGGCGATCGTGGACACCGTCGCCGCCGTGCTGGAGCAGCACACCGGCTCGGGCGAGCTGACCGTCGAGTCGGTCCTGGCCGCCGAACGGTGGGCACGCAATGCCGCCCAGGAACGTTTAGGAATGTTGTGACCGTACTTCTTTTCATCCTCGGCGTGCTCTTTGTCGCCGTCGGCATCGCCGTCTCCATCGCCCTGCACGAGGTGGGCCACCTGGTTCCCGCCAAGCTGTTCGGCGTGCGCGTCACGCAGTACATGGTGGGCTTCGGCAAGACCCTCTTTTCCCGGCGGAAGGGGGAAACCGAGTACGGCCTGAAGGCGATCCCGGCCGGCGGCTATGTCTCGATGATCGGCATGTATCCGCCGGCGAAGGGCGGCGACGGCCAGGTGCGCAAGTCCAGTACGGGGCTGTTCCAGCAGCTGGCCGAGGACGCCCGCACCGCCGACGCCGAGCGGCTGCAGCCGGGGGATGACAACCGGCTGTTCTACAAGCTGCCGGTCTACAAGCGGGTCATCGTGATGCTCGGCGGCCCGTTCATGAACCTGGTGATCGGCGTGGTCCTGCTGGGCATCGTCATGGTCGGCTTCGGCACGGCCCAGCCGACCACCACCATCGCCCAGGTCAGCAAGTGCGTAGTGCCGGCGTCCCAGCAGGCCGAGACGGGCCAGACGGACTGCCTGCCCTCCGATCCCGAGGCGCCGGCCACCGCCGCCGGTATCCGGCCCGGCGACACCGTCACGGAGTTCGACGGCAAGCCCGTCACCGACTGGTACGAGCTCACCCGCTGGATCCGCGACGCGGCCGGGCAGCAGACCCCGATCGTGCTGGAGCGCGGCAACGAGACCATCAGCACCACCATCACCCCGATCCTGACCGAACGCCCGGTGCTGGGCGCGGACAACCAGGCCGTGCTCGACGCCAACGGGGACCCGGTCATGGAGCAGGCCGGCTTCGTCGGCATGGGCTCCACCACCGAGCTCACGCCCCAGCCCGTGACGGAAGTACTGCCCGCGGTGGGCGAAAACCTGCAGGCGATCACCGGCGTCGTCCTCAATCTCCCGCAGCGGCTGGCGGACGTGGCCGAGGCCGCCTTCAGCGACGCCCCGCGGGACCCGAACGGGCCGATGAGCGTGGTCGGCGTGGGCCGGATCGCCGGCGAGATCACGGCGATGGACGAGATTCCGATGGACGCGCGCATCGCCTCGCTGATCGGGCTGGTGGGCTCGGTTAACCTGGCCCTGTTCGTCTTCAACCTGATCCCGCTGCTGCCGCTGGACGGCGGGCACATCGCCGGCGCGCTCTGGGAAGCGGTGCGCCGCAACGTCGCGAAACTCTTCCGCCGGCCGGATCCGGGCCCGGTGGACATCGCGCGGCTGCTGCCGCTGACCTACGCGGTAGCGATCCTCATGCTCGGCATGGGCGCGCTGCTGATCTACGCGGACATCGTCAAACCGGTCAATATCTTCGGCTGACACGCGGAATCTGCGCCAATAGCTCCGCGGCGCCGGTGGCCGTGCCTAGTCTGGCACTATGACCGGACGCAGAGGGGACGCCATGGCAGAGACCCGACGGGGACCGGGGTTCCCCCGGCTTCGGAGTCCGCTGCGTCTGCTGGCCGCGGCCTGCACCGCCGGCTCGCTTTTCCTGGCGGGCTGCTCCGTCCCGGACGGGAGCACAGCGCCGACCAGCCAGTCCGGGCAGCAGCAGGAAACCGACCGCGTCGTGCTGAAGTCCGGCGGCGTCCGGCCGCAGCTGATCTCCGGAACGGGTGCCGAGGCCGCCCTGGCCGCCAGCCGCGCACTGTTCGAAGCCAGCCCGCTGGCCATCGTTGCTCCGCCGGCTGATCCCGCAGCCGTCGAACAGGCCGCCGCCGAGGCCGTCCGGCTGGGCGTGCCCGTACTGCTGGCCGGCGACGGGCTGCAGGACGAGCTGGAGCGGCTGGGCGTGCGCACCGTCAAGGCGTTCGGCCAGCCGGGGGACCGTACGACGGCGGACCCCGGCCCGGGTGCCTCG